>JAVYSA010000051.1:0-5088 GCA_038729445.1 Thermoplasmata archaeon | reverse complement strand
GAGGAAGGCGACGACGTCGTCCCGGGGCCGGCCCTCCGCAGGGCTCCCGTTCAGGATCACGCGGTCCTCCGCGAGGCGGGGGTCGAAGCGGACCGTGGTCCGGGTCCGCAGGCGGTCGAGGGTCAGGCTGATCGACCCGTTGTACGGCAGCCCGAGGGCCGCATCCCGCATCCCCCAGTACTTGACGAGGGCGATGTTGGGCGACGCCTCGAAGGTCGCCGCCCGGGCCGCCGGCGCGTCCACACGGGGCGGAGGGGCCACACTACTTATCCCCGGCGACCCCTGCTCCGCCATGGCCCGACTCCCCGCCCGCTACGCCCCCGAGCCGCGCCCGGTCCCCTCCCCGAAGAACCTCCGGCTCGCCAACCGCATGGGCGGATTCCACCACGAGGTCGGCTTCGCGATCGACCCGGACCGCAGCGGTCCCGGCCGCTGCACGGTCGCCGGCACGGTGGCGGAGCGGCACCTCAACGTCAACCGGGTGGTGCACGGGGGGGTCTACGCGACGATCCTCGACACCGCCATGGGGGGGGCGGTCGTCACGACCCTCGCCGAGGGGGAGACGACGGCGACGACTTCCCTCTACGTCGAGTTCCTCCGCTCCGCCCGGCGCGGCGACCGCCTCGTCGCGCAGGGCCGGATCCTCCGCCGCGGCCGCCACCTGGCGTTCGTCGAGGGGACCCTGACCGACGGCCAGGGCCGGGCCCTGGGACAGGGGCACGGGACCTGGTACATCTGGTCGTCCGCGGACCGGCCGGCGACGGCTACGGCGCCTCCGCCGACGCCCGCGCCTCGAACCGGCGCGCGATCGCCAGTCCCTCGAGGCCGGCCCGGACGGCCCTCCCGCAGCCGGGGAACCGGCGTTCGGTGAAGAAGGCCCCTGCCTCCTCCGGCGCGACCCGGCCGAGGAGAGGGATCGTCTCCCGCAGGAGCGTCGGCAGGTAGATCGTCCCCTCGAAGAAGGCGACCATCGCGTCGGCGTGGTCCTGCCACCAGCGCCAGGCGACGGCGCGGCCCGCCGGGTTGCGCGCCGCCTCGGTCAGGACGGCGGCGACGTTCCCCTTGTGGATCCGGCCGAGCCGGGCCTCCTCGAGGACCGCCTCGACACCCGCCGGGTCGTCGAGCCATGCGAGGGCCCGCTCGAGCGCGGCCCGCTCGCTCGCCGGAGGGCCCCGGGCGATCCGGTGGCGGATCTCGGCAGGGGCCGTCGAGGGGTCGCTGCGGGCCCGTCCGACCGCCGCCGCGGGACGGAGCGCCGGATCCGTCCGGTCCCACTCGAGGTAGAGCTCGGAGGCCTGGCGGGCGAACCCGGCGTCGAGGCGGACCCGGGCGTCGGCGAGGAACTCCCGGACGACGCCGGTCCCGGGCGGCTCCTCCGGCGCCGCCCGCGGCCCGACGGCGGCGAACCGTGCGCCGAGGTAGCGCCGGGCGAGCTCGACGACCGGGCGCGCCCCGGGGGCCCACTCGGCCATCCGCACGAGCGTGCTGGCGATCGCCTGGACGATCGGCCGCTCTCCCATCCCCTCGGCGGCACGGACCAGGGCCGCGTACGCGGAGAACGGCACCTCCCCGGCGATCGCGAACGCCCCGAGGTCGGTGAGGGTCGACCAGCGGGCCGGCAGGGACAGCCCGGCGAACCCCTCGGGGAGGCGGGCGACCTCCTCGGCGGGGCGGAGGACCCGGTAGAAGCCGAAGCCGGCGGCGAGGCCGAGCCGCTCGGGGCCCGCCAGGGCGGCCGGAATCCGGCCGCGGGGAGCATTCCAGACCGATGGGCGCCCGACGCCGTCGTGGATCGGGAGGGGGATCGGCCAGGGGGTCGGATCCTCCGGAGGGCCCCGCAGGAGGAAGCGGCGCTGGCGGAGCGCGACCGTCCCGTCGCCCTCGGGAGGGCCGACCTCGACGACCGGGTGGCCCGGTCGGTCGATCCACGGGGCGATCCACTCCCGGACCGGGGTGCCCGCCGCCTCGCCGAGGGCCGCCCACAGCTCGGCGGTGGTGGCCGTCCCGTAGGCGTGGCGCTCGAGGTAGCGCCGGATCCCCCCGCGGAAGGCGGGCTCCCCGATCGCGCCCTCCAGCATCGCGAGCAGGCTCGCCCCCTTGCCGTAGGCGATCGCCGGGTCGAACGCGGCCCCGATCTCGTCGCGGGAGGCGAGCGGCTGGCGGATCGCGGCGATCGCCTCGAAGCCGTCGGCCCACAGGGCCCGCTGCGGGCCGATCGCGAGGAAGTCGTCCCAAGCCCGCATCTCGGGCCAGATCCGCTCGCAGGCCCGGTACGCCAGGAACGTCGCGAAGCTCTCGTTGAGCCAGATCTCGTCCCAGTCGGGCATGGTGACCAGGTTGCCGAACCACTGGTGGGCGATCTCGTGGGCGATGGTGGTCCGGGAGAGGCGCCGGTCGGCCTCCGGGGCGCGATCGTCGAGGGCGAGCCGGGACTCCTGGAAGACGATCGCCCCCCAGTTCTCCATCGCGCCCCAGGCGAGCTCCGCGACGGCGATGAGGTCGAGCTTCGGCAGGGGGTAGCGGATGCCGAAGTACTCCTCGAAGAAGGCGAGCGCCCTCTCCCCGGCGGCCAGGGCGCGGCCGGCGTCGATCGGCTGGTCGGCGGTGGTGACGACACCGACGCGCGCCCCGGGCCGCGCCGTGCGGACCCATGGGCCGACGCCGAGGTAGAAGAGGTAGGGGGCCATCGGGGGTGTCGGATCGAACGACCAGCGCCGGCGTTCCCCCTCGAAGTCGACCCGGCGGAGACGGCCGTTGGCGATCACCTCCGCCTCCGCCGGGGCGGTGACCGCGAGCGCGAAGCGGGCCTTCGCGTCGGGCCGGTCCCGGCACGGGAAGATCCGGCGGGCGCCGGTCGGGGCGCACTGGCTGGTCAGGACCTCCCCCCGGCGGGTGCGGCTCGGGTAGAGGCCGAGGAGCCCCTTTGGGGCGGCGCGGCCGGCGAAGTCGATGGCGACCGAACGGGGCCCGGAGGGACCCGCCGGCAGCGGGAGCATGATCCGCTCGCCCGCGGCGTCGACCGTCACCGGCACCTCGGTCCCGTCGATCCGGGCGGACCGGATCGCGAGGTCGCGCGCGTCGAGCGCGAGGGTGCGGCCCTCCTCGGTCACCTCGAAGGCGATCGTGCCGGTCCAGGAGCGGAGATCCTCCCCGATCGTCAGGTCGATGCGGTAGTCGAGGGCGGGGGCGCGGGGCGAGGCCGGGGGCTCCACGCCCTCCCCACGCCGAAGGTCCCTATGGCGTTGAACGGTCCGGCCGGCCCGCCAAGGTCATGCGGGGCCGGGGCCTCCTCCCGGCGTGCGCGTCGGGATCCTCGGGAGCGGCGACGTTGCCCGCCACCTCGCCGGGGGGTTCCTCGAGCGCGGGGACGAGGTCCGCCTCGGCAGCCGCTCCGGGGCGAAGCCGGAGCTCGCCGCCTGGATCTCCGACGGCCACCCGTCGGTCCGCCAGGGGACGTTCGCCGAGGTCGCCGGCTGGGGTGAGCTCATCGTCCTCTCCGCGCGCGGGATGGCGAACGACCAGACGGTCCGGGACGCCGGGCCGGAACGGTTCGACGGCAAGATCGTCATCGACACGACCAACCCGCTTGTCTTCCGCGAGGGAGCCCCTCCGGCGATCGGCCTGCCCCGGGGGGAGTCCGCGGGGGCCCGCCTGCAGAAGGCCCTGCCGCGGGCGCGTGTCGTCAAGGCGTGGAACACGATCGGCGCGCTCCACATGGTCCACCCGCAGTTTCCGGAGCCGGCGACGATGTTCCTGTGCGGGAACGACGCCGCGGCGAAGGCGTCGGTCGCCCAGATCCTCGCCTCGTTCGGATGGCGTTCGATCGTCGACGCCGGCGGCATCGAGGCCTCCGAGCACCTCGAGGCGCTCTGCGCCTTCTGGATCCACCTCGGGGTCACGCTCGGGGACTGGGGGATCGGGTTCCGGCTGGAGCGCCAGCGCCCGCCGGCGGCCGGCGGAGTTAAATAGCGGCCCCCGCTCCGCCCGTCGGCTGACGGCCAAAGCGGTGGGGAAACACCCGGTCCCATTCCGAACCCGGCAGTTAAGCCCACTGGCGTTCCGCGCGGTACTGAAGTGCGCGAGCCTACGGGAACCGCGGAAAGCTGTCAGCCTCTCCCCTGCCGACCGGGACCGGGCGTGATATGGTCGCATTCTCCCACCGTCTAGCATGACCGACCGGGACGACGCCCGGGCGGCGCGCGCGCTCGACCGTCGGGGCTCCGCCTGGCTGCGCGCCGGGGGGCTCTGCGGGGCGATCGGCGCTGCGGCGGCCCTCTTCGTCCCGACGCTGCTGCTGGCCCTGGCCCGGGCAATGCCGGGCGGTCCGTTCCCGATCGGGGGAGACCTCCTCCGGGCGACCGGCGGGTCCGTCCTCGCCGGCAGCGCCCTCCTGCTCGTCTCGTTCGTCTGCTACCGCTGGTCGTACTCGCTCTACCGGAAGGTCGACGCCCGCTTCTGGGTGCCGAGCGCCCTCTGCCTGGTCGGCTCCTCCGGCCTCCTCCTGCTCCTCATCGGCTCGGCGGCGGTCGTCGGCTCCGCCGATGCCCTCGTGCCGTGCGCCGAGGGCTCCTGGGGTCAGGCGCTGCACTGCCTCGGCTCGGTCTCCCCCTTGGGCGCGTACGCGGGGATCCTCGGGCTGTGGCTCGGGTGGATCGGCGGTGTCGGGATCGTCCTGGGCCTCGGCCTGAGGGCGGGGATCCGGGCCTCGGCGGCGCTCGCCGTCGCCGGGGCGCTCTACGGGGTCCTGCTCGTCCTCCTCGGGGGGCCGGCGATCGGGCTCGTGCTGCCGATCCCCGCGGTCGCCTGGCTGTGGCTCGGCGTCCCGGCGTTCGCGGTCGCCGCCCCCGTCCTCGTGGCGCTCGCTCCCCTCCCCCCGCCGGTCCGGGCCTAGCGGCCGGACCGGCCCGGCCGGCGGGTGGGGGGCGACAAAGCCTATCCCGTCCGCGCGGGTCGGTCCCGGCGTGTGGCTGGGGGCCCACATCGGCATCTCCGGAGGCTTCGCTGAGGCGGTCGCCGACGCCCGCCGGATCGGCTGCGACGCGATGCAGATCTTCGCCAAGAGCCCGCAGATGTGGAACGGTCCCCCGA
>JAVYSA010000050.1:0-5446 GCA_038729445.1 Thermoplasmata archaeon | reverse complement strand
CCTCGGGGACGTCGAGGTCGGCGAACCCGAAGCGGCGGGCGAGGTACGCCTGCGCGTCCTTGAGGACGGCGACCTCGTTGATTCGCGCGGGGCCGAGCGGAGGCTCCGACCGGAGCAGGGGCGCGACGCGCTGGACGTACTTCGCGATCTCCGCGCGGTGGGCGGCCGTCTCGGGGTGCCGCTGGGCCCGCTCCAGGATCGACGGGATCGTCGGGTCCCGGCCCTGGTCGAGCGATTCGCGCATCCACTGCTCGACCTCCCGCTTCCACGGCTCGGCGACGAACAGGACGAGGGTCGACGGCGGCGCCTCCCCGCGCTCCTGGAGGGGACGAAGCACGTGGCGGAGATCCTCCTCGACCTGGGCGAGATACCGCTCGGCGGCCTCCGCGGCCTCCGAGCGAGGGAACTCGTCCGGCGACGGGAACGGCGCCGCGGCGACGAGGCCCTCGAAGCGCCCCGTCCCGAGCTCCTCGGCGAGGTGGGGGGTGATGGGGCTGAGGAGGCGGATCCACGCGCGGCCGAGCCGGTCCGTCGCGTCCCCCGCGACGCCACCGCGCGCGGAGTAGCGCCGCAGGAGGGCCGGCACGGCCACGTAGATCGCCTCCGCCGCGTCCCGGAGCCGGGCCTCGGCAAACGCCTCCGTGGCGCGGCGGACGATCCCGTGCATCTCGCTCATCAGCCAGGCATCGAGCTCGGGGACACCGGCCCCGTCGCCCCGGGTCCCGCGGGCCAGCCGCTCGATCTCCGAGAGCCGGTCCGTCGCCGTGTCGGCGAGTGCGGGGTCCCACTCCATGTCGAGCGCCGGCGTCGCGGCGGAGACGTAGACGAGGCGCAGGGCATCGGCGCCCCACCGCTCCAGGGCCTCGCGCAGGGTGGGAATGGCGCCGCCCTTCGCCCCGACGTCCTTCTTCGAGAGCTTCTCCCCCGTCGTGCCGACGACCCACCCGTGGCAGAGGATCCCCCGAGGCCAGGCTTCCGGAGGAAACAGGCGGGCGTGCGTGAGGACGAACGGGGGGAAGTGGACCCGCTTGTGCTCCTTGCCCCCGATGTTGAGGTCGAGGGGGTACCAGTAGCGGAACTCGTCCCGGGCCTCGTCGAGCACCGCCCGGTCCACGCCCGGCTCTCCCTCCCCCTGCCCGAGGAAGACGTAATCGAAGAACGCGTCGGTCAGCGACTCGGGGGGGATCCCCCGCGCCCGAACGACCCGGCGGACGGGGTAGTATGCCGGATAGATCGTCGAGTCGGCGATCGGCTCGATCACCCACTCCGGATCGAAGGGGAAGGGGGTGCCGAGCCAGCGACCCCGCCGCGTGCACGGGCGGTCGTCGATCCACTCGAGGATCTCGGGGAGCTCCCGGGCGTAGTCGTCCGGCGAGACCCGGAGCCGGTCGAGCGCCTGCCGCCCGAGGGCCTTCCACGCCGGGTCGCCATAGCGGAGGAACCACTGGTGGGGGATCCGCCGGATGACCACTGCATGGCCGTTGCGGCAGAGGACCGGCCGGTCGAACTCCTGGAGATCGAGGAGGCTTCCCGCCGCGCCGAGCGAGGCAATCACCCGCTCCCGTGCCTCAGGGACCGGAACCCCGAGCAGGTCCGGGACGGTCATCGTCCCGCGCGCGTGCTCGAGGCGGTAGAGCCGCTCGGTCGCCTCGGCGACCGCCTCCGTCTGGTCGAGGCTCTTCGCGCCGACATGGCGGTTTGCCCGCTCCGCGGGCGTTCCCGTGCCCGCAACCAGCGCCTGCTCCGAGGGGGGGAGCTCGTGCGCGGGAGGGACCGCGAGGACGATGGGAGGGGCACGGAGGGTCTCCCGCACCCGCGGGGGAAGCGCCGCGACCCCCAGGGCGTCCGCGGGAGAGTGGGCCGGGACCGACATCACGACCCCCGTGCCGATGCGGGGATCGACGAGGGGGCTCGCGTGCACGGGGACGCGGACGCCCGTGAGCGGGACGACCACCGACTTCCCCTCGAGCTCCCCCGGTGGGACGGCGTGGCCGACCCGGCCGCCGTGCTGCTCCGCGAGCCGTTCGGCGCCGGAGCGGGAGACGAGGTAGGTCCGGCCCTCGTGGTGCCAGACGCTCAGGGGCTCCGCCGCGGGGATCCACAGGTTCGTCACGCCGTAGATCGTCTCCGGGCGGAGGGTGGCGGCCAGGAGGATCCGCCCGTCGTCCAGGCGGAAGGCGATCGCGTGGAAGCGGACGACCTCGGCATCGCCTCCCGCCGAGAGGTCCGTCTCCGACGGGTCGACCGCGACCGGGCCGCAGGTCGGGCAGACCGGGGCGAAGTGGCTCTTCTGGGTCAACGCTCCGGCGTGCTTGAGCCGGTGGAACTGCCAGCGGATGAACGCCCGGTAGTCCGCGTCGATCGTGGTCAGGTAGGCGTCCTCGTCGACCAGGAGCCCCATCGAGCGGTAGGCCCGGAGGTAGGTCTCCCCGAGGAAGCGGGCTGCGGTCTCCGGATCCTCGAGCCGGGGCCACACCGACGGGTCGACCCCCTGCAGCTCGAGCTCGCGGATCGTCGCCGGGTGCCGGTCCTTGACCTTCTGGGCGAAGGTCACGGCGGGCAGGCCCGAGGCGTGGACCCCCTGGGGGAAGAAGACCCGCGCCCCCCGCATCCGGTGGTAGCGGTGCAATGCGTCCGCGTAGACCAGGCCGCGGAAGTGGCCGAGGTGGACGAACCCGCTCGTGCCCGAGTAGGCGACGATCGCGTAGAACTTCTGCCGTGAGGGATCCCGCTCGCCACGGGCGAGGCCGGCGGACCGCCACGCCTCCTGCCAATGGGCCTCCCGCTCCCGCTCCATCGCGAGGGGCGCCGAACCGGCCGTCCTATTTAGGCGGTGCATGCCCGGAGCTCCTCCGGGCCGCCCGCACCAAGGGGTTTTACGGCGACCCGATCGTCCGGCCGGGGATGCGGATCATCGAGGTCTTCCGCTCGATTCAGGGGGAGGGCCCGCTCACCGGCGTGCCGACCACGTTCGTCCGGACCGCCCGGTGCAACCTGCGGTGCGCGTGGTGCGACACCCCGTACTCCTTCGGCCCGGGGACCGCGTGGAGCCTCCCCCGCCTTCTGCGGGAGGTGCGCCGGCTCGGCGCGGACCACGTCTGCCTGACCGGGGGCGAGCCGCTGCTCCAGTCGGAGTCGGTCGACCTCGTCCGGGCGCTGGCGGCCGAGGGTGCGACCGTGGTGATCGAGACCGGGGGATCCCTCGATGTGTCCCCGTACCTCCGGATCCCGCGGGTGATCCTCTCCGTCGACGTCAAGTGCCCCTCGTCCCGGATGGAGCGGGCGAACCGGTGGGCCAACCTTCCCCTCCTGCGGCGCAGGGATGTCGTCAAGTTCGTGGTCGCCGACGGGCACGACCTCGACTATGTCGGGACGGTCCTCCGGGAGCACCCGTTCCGGGCCCAGGCCGTCCTCCAGCCGGTCTGGGGGGCCGACCCCCGGCCGCTCGCCGAGCGCGTCCTGGCCGAGCGGATGCCGGTGCGCGTGATGCTCCAGACGCACAAGGTGATCTGGGGGGATGTCCCCGGGCGGTAGGCGCCGAACCGCGGCCCGGGGGCTCCTCCATACGTTAAAGAACCCTCACCCCTCCCACACGGTCATGTCGGTCCCTTCCGCCGCGGGGCCGCGGGACCCCGAGAGCGAGGCCGACGGGCTCTTCGGGAAGTCCCGCTCGATGGTCTTCCCCCGGGTCGTCCGGGCCGGCCACGGCGTGCTCGAGGAGATCGGGCGCATGTGCACCGACTTCGGCTTCCCCTCCCGCGGCGCCCTCGTCACCGGTCCGACGACCCTCGATCTCGCGGGGCGGCGCTGCGGGGAGCTCTTGGCCGGGGCCGGCTTCGAGGTCCAGACGGCGATCGCGCACGAGGCCACGGAGGCGGAGGTCGACCGGATCGACGCGGAGATCGCTCCCCACCGCCCGGGGTTCGTCGTCGCGGTGGGCGGCGGCTCGAAGATCGACATCGCGAAGGTCATCGCCGGACGGCGCCGGGTCCCCTTCGTCAGCGTGCCGACCTCGGCCGCGCACGACGGGATCTCGAGCCCGCGGGCGTCGCTCCACGGCGCGAAGACGTCGAGCAGCATCGAGGCGGCCGTCCCGATCGGGATCCTTGCGGACACCTCCGTGATCATCCGCGCCCCGTTCCGCCTGCTCGCCTCCGGTTGCGCCGACGTCATCAGCAACCTGACCGCGCTGCTCGACTGGAAGCTCGCCGTCCGCCTCCGGAACGAGGAGTACTCGAGCACCGCCGCAACCCTGTCGGAGTATGCGGCGGAGGAGATCATCGAGCACGCCCCGTTCATCAAGCCGAACCTCGAGGAGTCGGCCTGGATCGCGATCCGCCCCCTCCTGGTCGCCGGCATCGCGATGAGCGTCGCCGGCTCGTCGCGTCCCTGCTCCGGCAGCGAGCACCTGTTCAGCCATGCGCTGGACCGGATCGCCGCGCAGCCGGCGCTCCATGGGGAACAGTGCGGGGTCGGTGCGATCATGATGATGCACCTGCACGGTGGCGACTGGCGACGGATCCGGGATGCGTTGCGGACGATCGGCGCCCCGACCGACGCCCGGGGCCTCGGGGTCCAGCCCCGGGAGATCGTCCAAGCGCTGGTCCAGGCACCGAAGCTGCGCCCCGAGCGCTACACGATCCTCGGCGTCCACGGCCTCGCGCCGGGGGCGGCCGAGCGGCTGGCCCGGGTCACGGAGGTCATCGAGTAGGACCATGGCGGAGATCACGCTCCTGGCGAGCCCACAGGCGAAGGAAGGGTTCGAGTTCGTCTACCAGGGCGGGGCGCCGGTCTGCCGGACCTGTCCCTTCCGGCAGGCCTGCCTGACCCTCGATCCGGGGCGCCGGTATACGGTCGTGCGGGTCCGCCCGGTCTCCCACCCGTGCGCGCTGCAGGAGACCACGGCGCAGGTCGTCGAGGTCCGGGCCGTCCCCCGGACCCTCCTGGTCGAGGCCCGGGCGGCGACCGCCGGGGCGCGGATAGACGTCGGGCGCTTCCCATGCTCCCGGCTCGACTGCCCCCACTGGAACGACTGCGCGGGACCGACCCTGCCGCCGAAGCAGACGTTCCACATCGTCCGGGTCCTCCCCGCTCCGGCAGAGTGCCGGATCGGGCGAAGCCTCAAGCAGGTCGAGGCGGTCTAGGGGCCGTGCGGGGCTGTGGGGTAGATACGGGAGGAGGCCCTCCTCCCCCCGCTCTATTGGTCCATCCTTCGAGCTTTGGGAGCTCGGGACCCCGATTCAAATTCGGGCAGCCCCATTTCAGACTGGCCATGAATACAAACTAAATACCGCCCCAGCGTGGGGGATCCCTACCGGATCTTGGAGTACCTCGGGACGAACCCTCTCGTCCGGAACTTCCCCCTCGAACCGCTTCGGGCCCGCAGGGTGGCCGCCATGGTCGCCGAGCCCCTCTCTCCGACCGATGCGATGGTCAAGCTCCAAGA
>JAVYSA010000049.1:0-6058 GCA_038729445.1 Thermoplasmata archaeon | reverse complement strand
GTCGACACGGACGTCTACTTCCGTCCCGAGGGCCCCGGGCGCATCCTCGCCGGCGACGGCACGGAGCACGTCGAGGCCGACCCCGACCGGTTCATCCCCTCCGGCGACGACGCGTTCGTCGGACACCTCGCCGAGACGTTCCGGCGCCGCCTGCCCGGCTGGGCCGACTGCGCGCTCGTCCGGGCCTGGGCCGGGGTCTGCACGTCGACCCCCGACCGCCGGCCCCTGGTCGGTCCCGTCGACCCGGCGCTCGGCCTCTACGCGCTCGTCGGGTTCAACGGCTTCGGCGTCATGCGCGCGGGCGGGGTCGCCGGCTGGCTCGCCGACCGGATCCTGGAGGGTCCCGACAGCCCCGCCGCCGCCCGCCTTGCCCCGGTCGACCCGGCCCGGTTCCCGCCCGGGACCCCCTCGCGGCCCCCGCGGCCCGGGTTCACGCTGGAGGGCGGCGATGCGCCTCGCTTCTAGCGCGCTCTCGCTCGCCCGGGCGGCCCTCCGGGCGGTCGACCCGGAACGGGCGACCGCGCGGGCGATCCGCCGGCACGGGGAGACCCTGGCCGTGGGGGGCCGGCGCGTCGCCCCCGGCCCCGGGGGACGCTGGCATGTGGTCGCGATCGGGAAGGCCGCCGGCCGGATGGTCGCCGGCGCCCACCGGGCGTTGGGCGGGCCGGTCCCCGGAATCGCCGTGACCTCCCGGGGGAGCCCAACGGCGCCCCCGCCGATCCGGACCTGGATCGGGGAGCATCCCGTCCCCGGATCGGGCTCCGAGCGGGCCGGCCGGGCCGTCGCCCGGTTCGTCGATGGCCTCGGTCCGGCCGACGCGGTCCTCTTCCTCATCTCGGGCGGGGGGTCGGCGCTCGCCGAGCTGCCGTGGCCCCCGATCGGGATCCGGGAGGTCGCCCGGACGACGGAGCTCCTCCTCTCCTCGGGCATGCCGATCGGCGCCGCCAACGCGGTGCGCCGGCACCTCTCCCGGCTCAAGGGGGGTCGCCTCGCCGCGCGCGTCCGGTCCGGCCGGTTCGCCACCGTCGCGATCAGCGACGTCATCGGGGACGAGCCCTGCGAGGTCGCCTCCGGCCCGACGGTGCCGGACCCGACCACGTTCCGCGACGCGCTCGCCGCGGCGCGGCACTACGGGATCCTCGCCCGCCTCCCCTCCTCGGTCCGTTCCCACCTCAGGGCCGGTGCCGCCGCCGAGGCCCGCACCGGGGCAAGCCGGCGCCGCCGCGGAGGCGGCGGACCGTTCGCCTTCGCGGCGACCAACGCCACCGCCGTCGACGCCGCCGCCCGGGCGGCCCGGGCCCGTTGGTTCCGCGTCGTCCGCCTCCCCCGCCCGATCGTCGGGCCGACGGACCGGGCCGCACGGCGGTTCGCCGCCCGCCTCCTCTCCGAGGCAGCGAAGGGGCACGGGAGGGTCGCTGTGGTCGGGGGCGGGGAGACGACCGTGCGGCTCCCGCCGCACCCGGGCCGCGGGGGCCGCAACCAGGAGTTCGCCCTCGTTGCGGCCCGGTGCATCGCGGGCCGGCCAGCGCTCGTGCTGTCGATCGGGACCGACGGGATCGACGGGCCGACCGACGCCGCCGGCGGCTGGGTCGACGGCACCAGCGCGGCGCGGGCCCGGGCCGAGGGGATCGACCTCGCGGCGGCGCTCGCCCGCCACGACAGCCTGCCGGTGCTCGAGCGGCTCGGCGGGCTCGTACGGACCGGGCCGACCGGCACGAACGTGACCGACCTCCACGTCGGCCTCGCCGAGCCGGTCAGCCCGGGTACGGGAAGCCGTCGGGGACCGGGTGCTCGCGCCAGTCGACGTAGACGGTCTTGAGCTGGAGGTAGTCCCGGACCCCCCAGACGGTCCCCTCGCCGCCGAGGCCGCTCTGGCGGAAGCCGGCGTGGTAGCCCTGGGGGGACTCCGGACCGGCCCGGTTGATGTACGTCTCCCCGTAGCGGAGGCCGCGGACCGCCCGCTCGGCCCGCGCGAGATCGCGGGTGAAGAGGTAGCTCGACAGGCCGTAGCGGCTCTCGTTGACGAGCGCGAGCGCCTCGTCGAAGTCCTCGTAGGTCGAGACCGGCAGCACCGGGCCGAAGATCTCCTCCTGCGCGATCGGGGCGTCCGGAGGGACCTCGTCGAGGACCGTCGGCTCGTAGAAGGCGCCGCGGTCGAACGCCGGTCCCTTCGGCGGGATCCCCCCGGTGGCGACGCGGGCCCCGCCGTCGAGGGCGCGGTGGACCGCGGCGTCGACCGCGTCGCGGGCGGCGCGGCTGTAGAGCGGGCCGATGTCGACCCCGGGCGAGAGCCCCGGGCCGACGCGCAGCGCGCGGGTGAGCTGCGTGACCTCCCGGACGAACGCCGGGGCGACCGGCGCCGCGACCAGGGCCCGCTCCGCGGCGATGCACGCCTGGCCGGCGTTCCAGAAGCGGGCGAAGACGGTGGCGCGGGCCGCCCGGGAGAGGTCCGCGTCCGGCGCGACGAGCACCGGCGCCTTCCCCCCGAGCTCGAGGAGGCACTTGACGACCCCCGGCGCGGCGAGGCGGAGCACCTCGACCCCGCTCGCGGTCGAGCCGGTGAGGGTGACGGTCGAGCAGTGGCGATGCCCGATGAGCGCCGGGCCGAGCGAGGCCCCCGGGCCCGGGACGACGTTGAGGACCCCGGGCGGCAGGCCGGCGTCCGCGAGGCAGCGGGCGATCCACAGCGAGGAGAGCGGCGTGTTGCTCGACGGCTTGAGGACCATCGTGTTGCCCCCGAGGAGGGCCGGGGCGATCTTCCGGGTCACGGTCGCCGCCGGGAAGTTCCAGGGGGTGATCGCGACGACGACGCCGCGCGGCAGCCAGACGAGCCGCATCGTCTCGCCGTGCGGCAGCCCGGCGACCTCCTCGCCGGTGAGGGTCCGCGCGAACGACGGGTAGTACTCCAGGTTGTCGATCGCCCCGGCGACCTCGCCCCGGCTCTCGTGGAGGACCTTGCCCATCTCCCGGGTGATGAGGCGGGCGAGATCCTCGGCTCCGGCCCGCATCCGCTCGGCGGCCCGGAGCAGGATCGCCCCCCGGGCCGCCGCCCCCATCGCCTCCCATGCCGACTGGGCGCGGTGGGCCGAGTCGATCGCGGCGCGGGCGTCGTCGGCGGTCGCGGCCGACAGGGTTCCGACCGTCGATCCGTCGGCCGGGTCGACCACCGACATCCGGGGGCGGCCGTCCGGCGGGAGGTAGGCGTTGTCGATCCAAGGACCGGGGAGGGGGGCGTCGGGCATGGCCCCCCACCGGCCGGCGGCCGTAAACCGTTGCCGGGGTGTCCGGTCAGCCCGGCCCGCCTAGCCGCCCGAGCTTGGCGAGGAACTCCGGCCCCTCCCCCGTCGCGAGCGGTCGGCCATCCTCCCGGTGGAGCGCGAGGCCGGCCTCGGCGCAGGCCGCCTCGACGCTCGCCCCGCGGAGGAGGGCACGGACCGCGGCCTGCTCCCGGCGGCTGAGCGTGAGCGCCTCGAGCTGGAACTCCTCGAACGCCTCGAACGCCGTCGGGCAGACGAGCCGGGCGAGCCGGTCGACCTCCGCCGCGTAGAGGCGGATCTCCTCCTGCGCGTGCGGGTCGAGCCGGAGCGCGAGGAAGTGGAAGAGGTTGTGGAGGTCGATCTTCCAGTACCATTGGGTGTAGAAGGAGACCGGCAGGAGCAGCCGGGCCGTCTCCCGCGCGACGCCGGCCTCGAGCGCCCGGGTGTAGGCGGCGTACGCCTCCCGGTCGATCCGCTCCAGGTCGCGGCGGAACGCCTCGACCGCCTCGGCGGGAAGGGCGTCGCCGCGGCCCTGCCGGTTCCGCGTCGACTGGTGGCGGACCTCCTCCGGCGGGGGGATCTCGTACTCCTCCTCCAGGACGGAGTAGCGGGCACTGACCTCATTGAGGGAGGCGGTCCGGTGGCGGACCCACTGGCGGGCGACGAAGATCGGCAGCCGGACGAGGAACTTGTACTCGACCATCTCGAACGGGGTCGTGTGGCGGTGCCGCAGGAGGTAGCGGATGAGCCCGCGGTCGTCGCGGGCGGTCTTCGTCCCCCTGCCGTAGGAGACCCGGGCCGCCTGGACGATCGCGTCGTCGTTGCCCATGTAGTCGATGAGGGCGACGTAGCCGTGCCCAAGGACGGGATGGCGGCGACCGAGCTCCGCGTCGGCGGCGGCGACCCGGGGGCGCTCGAGCGCCGGTCCGTCGTCCGCCATCGGGCCCGCGGAGCCGGCCGGCCGCGATAAAGCCGCCGGACCGCCCGGGCGGGCGGGACGGGCCTTTTAACGGGCGCGCGGCTCGGGCCCGGGCGAGCGCGATGCCCCGGATCTTCGTCGCCACCTCCTGGCCGTACGCGAACGGCCCGATCCACATCGGCCAGTTCGCGAGCACGTACCTGCCCGCCGACATCTTCGCCCGGTACCACCGCCTCGTCGGCGACGAGGTGCTCATGGTCTCGGGCTCCGACATGCACGGCACGCCGATCCTGGTGCAGGCGGAGGCGCAGGGGACGACGCCGGAGGCGGTCGCCGGGCGGTTCCACGAGGTCCATCGGGAGACCTTCGCGCGGGCGGGGATCTCCTTCGACCTCTACACGACCACCCACACGGAGAACCACGCCCGGACCGTCGCGGAGGTCTTCCTGCGGCTCCTCGAGCAGGGGTCCGTGCGGCGGCGGACCGCGGAGGGGCCGTACTGCCCGAAGCACCGGCGCTTCCTTCCGGACCGGTACGCCCGGGGCCGCTGCCCGCACTGCGGCTCCGAGGACGCCCGGGGCGACGAGTGCGACCGCTGCGGCCGCCCGGTCGACGTCCGGGAGCTCGGCGAGCCCCGCTGTGCCCTCTGCGGCACGCCGGCGGAGTTCCGGCCCTCCGAGCACTTCTACCTCGAGCTCGACCGGCTCCAGGAGGCGGTCGCGGCGTTCGTCGCCGAGCGGCCCCACTGGCGGGCCGGGACGCGCCGGGTGACGGAGAACTTCCTCGCCGAGGGCCTCCATCCGACCTCGATCAGCCGGGACTTGGACTGGGGGGTCCCGATCCCGCTCGACGGCTACGAGGGCAAGCGGCTCTACGTCTGGTTCGAGGCGCTCATCGGCTACCTCAGCGCGACGCGGGAGTGGGCGATCCGCGCGCGCAACCCCGGGGCCTGGCACCGCTATTGGGACGCCCGGGAGCCGGTCCGCCAGTACTACTTCATCGGCAAGGACAACCGGTTCTTCCACACGATCGTCTGGCCGGCGATGCTCCTCGGGGTCGGGGGCCTCCAGGTCCCGTACGACGTGCCGGCGAACGAGTGGATGAACCTCGGCGGCGCGAAGCTGTCGAAGTCCCGCTCCGGTGGCTTCGACGTCTTCCTGCCCTCGCTGCTCGACCGCTATCCGGCCGACGTCGTCCGCTTCTACGCGGCCCACCTCGCGCCGCAGAACCACGACACCGAGTTCGATCCGGAGGAGTTCGAACGGGTCCGGGAGGAGATCCTCGCCCACCAGCTCGGCAACCTCGTCCAGCGGACCCTCGTGCTGGTGCGGGACCACGCCGGGGGCGCCGTGCCGGACCCGGGCCCCGGCTGGTCCGAGGAGGCGCTGGACGGTCCCGGTCCCGCGATCGCCCGGGCGCACGCCGCGATTGGGCAGGCCTACGACCGGGTCCTCCTCAAGGAGGCCCTCGACGCGGCCCTCGAGGAGGTCCGGGCGGCGAACCGGGCCTTCCACGATGCGGAGCCGTGGCGCCGGACCGGTACGGTGCAGCACCGGATCCTCTACGAGACGGTCTGGCGCCTGCGCGCGATCGCGACCTGGCTCGCCCCCGTCCTCCCGTCGACCGCCGAGCGGATCCACCGGATGCTCGGCTTTGCCGGTCCGCCCGCCCGCTGGGAGGACGCGCTGCGCCCGGTGCCCCCGGGCCAGCCGCTCGGCCCGGTCGCCCCGCTGTTCCCCCGGGCGGACCCCGGGGAGCGTCCCGGTCCCCCGGCCGCGACGGCCCGGTCTCCCTCCTCCCCTACCCGGGAACCGGCGCGGGCTCCGGGGCCTCCCCCCGCGCCAGCCCCGCTCGGCATCCGGGCCGCGGTCATCCGCGAGGC
>JAVYSA010000048.1:0-6356 GCA_038729445.1 Thermoplasmata archaeon | reverse complement strand
CCCCCAGCCCGAGCGCGGCGCCGAGCCCCCCGAGGGCCGCGACCCCGGCGAGGAGGGCGGCGAGGCGCGCCAGCGCCCGGAGCTCGGTCGGCACGATCCGCCACTGGGCCGCCGCGAGGTCGCGGGCGATCGCCGCCGCGGCGTCGGCCGGAAGCGACCGCGGGCCAAGCCACCGCTCGGCCCAGGTGGCGAGGCCGGGTCGGGGGGCGGGCCGGGCCGCCCCGGGAACGGACGCGATCGCGGTCGCGCCGGCCGGGAGGGCGCCGCTCATCGTCCGGCGGCCTCCCGGCGCCAGCCGGACCGCGTCGCATGGGCCCAGCGCCAGAACTCGGCCGGCGACGGCGGGTCCGACCCGAGCCATCCGGCGAGCGCCTCGGCCCGGCGCCGGAACTCGGCGAGCACCGGGCCGGTGCCGGTCCCGAGCCCCGCCGCGATCCGGTCGAAGAGGTCGGCCCTGCCGAGGAAGTCGAAGCGGTCCGTGGCGGGATCGTGGCGGAAGACCGGGTCGGTCCACAGCTCCTCAGTGACGGGATCGACCCCGCGGACCTCGACGACCTCCGCGAGGCGGCGGCGGAGGCCGGAGGGGTGGGTCGTGACCGACTCGACCAGGATCGTCCGCAGCGCCCCGAAGAGGGGCTTCGGCACGCCGACCGGAGGGCCGGTGAGGCGCGCGACGAGCCCGCGCGCCGAGTCGGCGTGGACCGTCGCCAGGGTGACGTGGCCGGTCTGCATCGCCTGGAAGAGCGCGTGGGCCTCCCGGCCGCGGACCTCCCCGACGAGAAGGTGGGTCGGCCGCTGGCGGAGGGCCGCCGCGAGGAGCTCGTGCATCCCGATCCGTTCCGTCGGCCCCGCCGGGGACTCTCCCGGCACCTCGATCGGCGGGCCGCGGGTCGCCGCCGCGATCCAGTTCGGGTGGGGGAGCTGGAGCTCCCGCGTGTCCTCGATCGAGACGATCCGCGCCGAGGGGGGGACGAACAGCGTGAGGGCGTTGAGGAGGCTCGTCTTGCCGGCGCCCGGCCCGCCGCAGACGATCGCGGAGTCCCCCTCCTCCGCCGCGAGCCAGAGGTAGGCGAGGATCGCCGGGTCGACCGTGCCGGCCCGCATCAGGTCGACCGGCGTCCAGGGGCGCTCGCGCAGGCGGCGCAGGGTGAACGACGGGCCGCGGGGCGAGACGGCCCGGGCGAACGTCGCCTGAACCCGGTGGCCCTCGGGGGTCGATCCGTCGAGGAGCGGGTGGGCCACGCTCAGCGGGCGGCCGCAGCGCTGGGCCAGCCGCTGGACGAACCCCTCGAGCGTCCGCTCGTCCGGGAAGACGACGTCCGTGCGGAGCCCCTCGAAGCGGGCATGGTGGACGTAGACGGCGAGCCCCGGCCCCGAGCAGGAGACGTCCTCGACCTCGGGGTCGGAGAGGAGCGGGTCGATCGGCCCGAATCCCAGGGCATCCCGGAGGAAGCGCCGGCGGATCCTCTCCCGCCCCTCGGGGGCGAGGCCGGGGTGCCGCCGGAGGAGGTAGCCGTCGATGGCGCTCCCGAGGTGCTCCCGCCGCCGGGCTGCGTCCGCCCCCGGCTCCAACGGGGCGAGGATCGCGGGCAGCGCCTCGGCCAGCGCCGCGAACGCCTCCCGCTCGGCTGGCCCGAGCTCCTCGCCGTCCCCGGTCCGGTAGACCAGCTCGCCGCGGACCGGGTCCCACGCGATCGGCCCGGATTCCGGCCCGGGAAGGGGGCCGACCGACGGTGCGATCGGGGTGGGCTCCGCCGCCGGACTCGGGGGCGCCGGGACGATGCGCGGCGCGGGGGCGGTGCTCACGGGCCCCCCCCGGTCCCCGCGGTGATCCCGAGGCCGACGTCGATGCTGCGGAGGGTGAACGAGCCGATCCCGGCGACGACCACCATCGTGACCGTGCCGGCGCCCCCGGTGCCGCATGCCGCCGGGGCCGTGATCGAGTACTGGCTCGGGGGGACCCCCGCTCCGGCGAGCGCCAAGGCGGCCCATGCCGCGAACGGACAGGCGAGCGGGCCACCGACCGTCCACGAGACCGCCAGGGTCCCGGCCGACGCCGTCGTCGCCGGCCCGGTCGTGACGGTGCGGCCGAGGAGCTGGTCGACGATCTGGTGCGGTCCGGCCCCTCCGGTCGACACGCCGGGCCCCTCCATCGTCACCCACGTCGCGTCGATCGTCTCGGTCCCGCCGCTCCGGGAGAAGGCGATCGGCGGGGGGGAGACGAGCCGGTATGCCGGCCCGCCGGGGGCCGCCGCGACGACCATCCCTCCTTGGAGCGTGTAGTCCACCGGCGGGAGGTAGCGGTTGGGGAGCGCCACGGTCAGGGCCCCGAGCGAGCGGTTCTCCCACCCGACGAGGGCCCCGCCCGACGACCAGCTGACGTTGACGAACGCCCCGGGGGTCCGCGGGGAGAAGACGAGGGAGCCGACGGTCGGCGACGCGAGGAGGGGGACGGTCCCGGAGGAGAGGGAGATCCCCTGGTAGGCGACCGGGGGGGCCCCCGTGCCGGCCTGGAGGGCGAGGGTTGCCTGGAGTCCCTCGAGCGATCCGGCAACCCCCGCCTCGAGGCCTGACTCCTCCTGGGCCATCCACGCGGGGACGGCCTGCGTGAGGACGAGCCCGAAGGCGGCGACGAGGATCCCGAGGACAAGCAGGGCGCCGAGAACGGTGGCGACCCCTCGGCGGTCCCGGGGCCGGGCCCGCCGGACGAGCGCGGCCGCGCGGACCTGACCCACTCCCGCCCCCATCGGGCGCCCTCCACCCCCGCCGGAGAGCCCCCCGGCGTGCGTTCGACCCGGTGCCGGCTATAAATACGCGTGGCGGGACAGGAAGGAACGCCGTTCCCCGGCGGAACCATTTTCCCCGACGGAGGGTATGCGCGCAGGCGCGATGACGCTCCGGGAGATTTCCCTGACCCTGCCGAACCGGCCCGGGAACCTTGCGGAGGTCGCCCGCCTCCTCGCGAAGGAGCGGATCAACCTGGCCGCGATCAGCGTCGACTCGACGCCGTCCCGCGGCCGGGTCCGCATGGTGGTGAGCGACCCGGAGCGGGCCGAGAGCCTCCTCGCCTCCCGGGGGTTCGCCGTCGAGTCCCGCGAGATGATCGCGGTCCGCCTCGAGGACCGGGCCGGCAGCTTCCTCAAGGTCCTCGAGACCCTCGCCCACGCGCGCGTCAACATCCAGAGCGTGGCGATCCTCGTCGCACGGGAGGGGAACCGGGTGCTCGTCGGGCTGTCGACGAACGACCCGGTGAGGGCCCGCACGACCCTGCAGCGGGCGCGCCTCATCTCGCAGTCGGCGGAGCGCCTTGTCTCCAACGCCGACCTCGTCTCCGGCGCCCCGACCGTCCCGAGCGAGTCCGTCGGCCTCCTCCTGTAGGACCCCACCCCCGCGCCAAAGGCTTCATGAGATTCGGCCGTTCCGGGAGCAGCGCGCGGTTGTGGTCTAGTGGTTAGGACGGTAGCTTCCCAAGCTACCTACTCGGGTTCGAATCCCGACAACCGCACTATCTCCGCCATCGACCGTTCCGTCCCTCGTCCAAGCCGAGAAAGCCAATCCTGCGACCGTGGAGGTATCTCTTGGACGGAACCGCGGAGGTCCATCCGGAGAGGGCCAAGCCCTTCCCTCCCGGTGCCGCCACACCCGCAGGGCTCGGTGGGCCGGATTCTTCGGGCCCCTTCTCGAACTGACGACCGATCCTTTTCTGCCATGGGCGCGAACCGAATCCACGTACCAAGCACCGGAGCATCGAAGAGATCGGGCTCGTCGAGGATTGGGCCGTCTGTGGGAGCACCACTTCCGATTCGTGGGCCACCTCCCGAAGGCATGACCTCCTTACCTACAAGGAGCCTGCAACGAGCTCGTTCCCATGAGCGGAGCGGCCACCTCCTTCCCTCCCTTCGGCAATCCACGCTCCACGTGTGCGCTCAGTACATCCTCTCCGGCCCGATCGGCCGCCCGGGTATCGCGAGCCCGAGCCGAAAGAATGGCGATCCCCGCTCCTCCAAAGGCAGATTGATTAGCCTCCCCTACAGCTCTCCATCGCGGGCCACCGACTCCATGGGGACAGACGACGGCATTCCCGACACTCTGCCCGCGCGGATGCTCAACGCGTTCGTCTATTGTCCCCGCCTGTTCTACTTGGAGTGGGTGCAGGGAGAGTTCGCAGAGAGCCCCGATACCCTGGACGGTCGACGGGTCCACCGTGCGGTGGATCAGGAGCGGGGGGCCCTGCCGGATCCCGAAGAGTGGGCTCCCGGTCTTCGGATCCGGGCCCGGGCCGTCTCCCTGTCAAGCGACCGGCTCCGATTCGCTGCGAAGCTGGATCTCGTCGAGGACGAAGCGGGATCGGTCTGCCCGGTCGACTACAAGCGGGGTCGCGGTCCCGAGGGAGGCGACGGGATCTGGGACGCCGATCGGGTACAGCTCGGAGCCCAGATGCTCCTCCTCCGGGAGAACGGATATCCATGCGAGCGAGGATACCTCTACTACGCCGAGACGCGCCAGCGGGTCGTGTTGGCATGGAGCGATTCGCTCGAGAGGCTCGTCCGGGAAACCGCGGAGCGGGCGTTCGCGGTCGCCAAGACGGCGACGATTCCTCCTCCTCTGGTGGACAGCCCGAAGTGCCCCCGATGCTCGCTGGTCGGGATCTGCCTACCGGACGAAGTCCACCTCCTGTCGCAGGGCCCCACGGATGGGAACGCGACGCAGGTTCGTCCCCTCCTCGTCCCGCGGGACGACGCGCTGCCCTTGTATGTCCAAGCGCAAGGGACGACCCTCTCCAAGCAGGGCGACGTGCTGGAAGTCCGTCAGAAGGGGGAGGTCCTCGCGACAGCCCGGGTGATGGAGGTCTCCCAAGTCTCCGTCTTCGGTTCGGTCACAATCTCCCCTGCGGCGCTCCATCTGTTGTGCGAGCGTGGGATTCCGGTTTGCCACTTCTCCTTCGGTGGCTGGTTCTACGGAATCACTTCCGGACACTCTCACAAGAACGTGGAACTCAGGTTGAGCCAGTTCCGGGTGGCAGAGGATCCGAGACATTCCCTTGCGATCTCCCGAAGCATGATCTCGGGCAAGGTCCGGAACTGCCGGACCCTCCTTCGGCGGAACCATCCGGGGGAGATCCGAGCCGCCTTGGATGAGCTCGCCCGAATCGCCGACCGTGTGGAGAACGCCGATTCACCGGAGACACTCCTCGCCCTCGAGGGAGCAGCCGCCAAGACCTATTTCGCCCACTTCGGCGAGCTCCTGAAGCCCACCAGCGACCGCCCATTCCCATTCGACTTCCGGTCGCGCAACCGTCGTCCCCCGACCGACCCGGTCAACGCTCTCCTGTCGTTCCTCTACGCCGTCTTGGCCAAGGACACGACTGTCATTCTTCAATCGGTCGGCTTCGATCCGATGATGGGATTCTTCCATCGTCCCCGCTACGGAAGACCTTCGTTGGGGCTCGACCTGATGGAGGAATTTCGGCCCCTCGTGGCCGATTCGACCGCTCTCTCAATGATCAACAACCGGGAGGTCGGCATGGGCGACTTCATCCGGCGAGGCCCTGCGGTGGCGCTGACCGGGGAGGGCCGCAAGAAGGTGCTCACCGCCTACGAACGGCGGATGGCCAGCGAGGTGAGGCACACGGTCTTCGGCTACACGGTGAGCTACCGGCGGCTGATCGAGGTCCAGGCAAGGCTCCTTGCCCGCCACGTAATGCAAGAGATCCCGCTCTATCCCGCGTTCCTAACCCGCTGAGCGATGCCGAACTTCATCCTGGTCAGTTACGACATCGCAGATCCGAAGCGCTGGCAGAAGGTCCATCGTGCGATGAAGGGATTCGGGAAGGCGCTGCAGTACTCAGTCTTCGTCTGCGATCTGAGCGATGCGCAGCGGGTGCGAATGGTGTCAATCTTGGAGGATCTGATCCACACCGATCAAGATCGGGTGATGATCGTGGACTTGGGACCGGCCACGGGCCTTGCGGTGGAGAGGGTGGAATTCCTCGGTCGGCCGGAAGCGCTTCCGGAGAAGGGGCCGACCATCGTATGACCCAACCGCATTCGCTTAAGTATCCGATCATGATCGAGAGGTGAGGTGGCAACACCTCCTCCCGCAGGTGCTCGCGGAGGTCGAGGACAGCGGTTTCTCCGATACACAAGGTCCCCCAATGGGGTTGCATGGTCGTCTCTGGGCTCTCGACCTTGGGGGTCCCGAGAGGGAGGTGCTCGAAACAGACCCCCTTCCCTCCCCGAAATTGAGGCCCTGCGGTCTCCACGCCCAATCGGGCGTGGCTCCATTGAAGCGCGGAAACCGTTGTGATGCGCCCAGTGGACCCACCCGTCTCCACGCCCAATCGGGCGTGGCTCCAT
>JAVYSA010000047.1:0-7243 GCA_038729445.1 Thermoplasmata archaeon | reverse complement strand
GTCCCTACGTCGAGCTCTACTTCGCCGGGCCGATCCGGGCCGCGGGGGGGACCGCGCAGGCCCTCAGCGTCCTGCTCGCCGACATCATCCGCCGGGACCTCGGCCTCGCGGCGTACCGCCCGACCCGGGAGGAGATCGGCCGGTACCAGGAGGAGATCCCGCTCTACAAGCACTTCCAGCACCTGCAGTACACCCCCACGCCGGAGGAGATCGCCACCGTCGTGCAGCGGGCCGGCGTCTGCATCACCGGCGAGGCGACGGAGGGCGACGCCGAGGTCAGCGCCTTCCGCAACCTCCCCCGGGTGCCGACCAACGGCCTGCGGGGCGGGGCCTGCCTCGTGGTCGCCGAGGGACTCTGCCAGAAGGCCGGCAAGCTCCGGCGCATCGTCGAGAAGCTCGGCGTCCCGGGCTGGGAGTTCCTGGCGGAGCTGGGGCACTCCCGGGAGGGGGAGGAGACCGCGTCGGTGCCGAAGTACCTCGCCGACGCGGGCGTGGGGGGGCGGCCGATCCTCGCCCACCCGAGCCGGCCCGGGGGCCTGCGGCTCGTCTACGGCCGCTGCCGGACGTCGGGGCTGGCCGCCTGTGCGGTGAACCCCGCGACGATGGTGCTCCTGCGGCGGTTCGTGGCGATCGGGACCCAGCTCAAGATCGAATATCCGGGCAAGGCGGCGGCGATGGGCCTGTGCGACCTCGTGGACGGCCCGATGGTGGAGCTGGACGACGGGACGTTCCTCGCCGTCCACGACCGCCGGCAGGCCGAGGCCCTGCTGCCCCGCGTCCGGCGGATCGTCGACCTCGGCGAGATCCTGGTCGCCTACGGGGAGTTCCTCGAGAACAACCACCCCCTCGTCCCGGGGGCCTACTCCCTTGACTGGCACCGCGAGGAGCTCGGCCGGGCGGGCGTGCCCCGCGACGCGGACGACGGCGGCCGCGACTTCTCCCGCGCCCTCGCCCTCGCCCGGGAGCACGACGTCCCCCTCCACCCCCGGTGGCTGTTCTTCTGGCACGACCTGACCAGCGCGGAGATCCGGGCCCTCTCCGAGCACGTGGAGCGCGAGGGGAGCCTCTCGCCCGACGGGTCCCTGCGCCTCCCGTGGGACGACGCCTGGCGCGAGATGCTCCAGCGCCTCGGCGTGCCGCACCGGCCCGGCCCCGAGGGGTCCCTCCTCGTCGCCGCGGCCGACGCGGTCCCGCTCGCGGCGACCCTCGGCCTCGTGCCCGACGCCGGCGCGCTGCGCCGCGCCGCGCCGCTCGACCCGGTCGACCCGGAGCCCCTCGGCTACGCGAGCCGTCTGCTCGGGGCGCGGGTGATGGCCCGAGGCCCGTCGCGGATCGGGGCCCGGGTGGGCCGGCCGGAGAAGGCCCACCAGCGGACGATGGAGCCGAACGTCCACGCCCTCTTCCCCGTCGGCGAGGCGGGGGGCCCGTCGCGGTCGGTCGCCGAGGCGGCCCGCCGGACGGAGGGGAGCGACGGCGTCGTCGTCCCGCTGGGCCTGCGGCGCTGCCCGTCGTGCGGCAAGAGCTCGGTGTGGGCCCGGTGCGCCTGCGGCGCCCACACCGTCCCGACCGGCACCTCCGCGCCGCTCGCGCTGCCGGTCGGATCGATCTGGCGGGACGCCCTCGGCCGGCTGCGGCTCCTCTCCCCCCCGGCCGTCAAGGGCGTCAAGGGGCTGACGAGCGCCGCCCGGATCCCCGAGCCGATCGAGAAGGGGATCCTGCGGGCCCAGCACGGGGTGAGCGTCTACCAGGACGGGACCGCCCGGTTCGACATGATGGACCTGCCGCTGACCCACGTGCGGCCCCGGGAGATCGGGACGCCGGTCGACCGCCTGCGCGCCCTGGGCTACGAGCGCGACTGGACGGGGGCCCCGCTCGTCTCCGACGACCAGCTCATCGCCGTGCTGCCGCAGGACCTGGTCGTCGCCCGGTCGTGCGGCCGCTACCTGGTCCAGATCGCACGGTTCGTCGACGACGAGCTGGCGCACCTCTACGGGATCGCCCCCTTCTACCGGGCGCGTGCCCCCGAGGACCTGGTCGGGGCGCTCGTCGCGGCGCTCGCCCCGCACACGTCGGGGGCCGTCACCGGACGCCTGATCGGCTTCACCGACGCCGAGGCGTGCTTCGCGCACCCGATCTTCCACGCGGCCAAGCGCCGGAACTGCGACGGCGATGAGGACTCCGTCACGCTCCTCCTGGACGCGCTGCTCAACTTCTCGCGGGCCTACCTGCCCGAGAGCCGCGGGGCCCTGATGGACAAGCCCCTCGTCCTGACGACGCGGCTCTCGGCGACGGAGGTCGACAAGGAGGCGCACCACCTCGACGTCGGCTCGCGCTATCCCCTCGGCTTCTACCACGCGGCGGCCCGGCGCGCCCCGGCGAAGGACGTCGAGGCCCTCTTCGACACCGTCGGCCACCGGCTCGACGGGCCCCACCCGCTCGACCGGTACGGGTTCACCCACGACACCGCCGACCTCGCGGACGGGCCGGTCCGCTCCGCCTACCGGGACCGGCGGGGGATGCAGGAGCTCGTCGAGGAGTCCGTCGCGCTGATGGCGCAGATCCGGGCCGTCGACGCGGTCGAGGCGATCGGCCGCATGCTCAACACGCACTTTTTGCCGGACGTGATGGGGAACCTCAAGAGCTTCGCGACCCAGCGGTTCCGCTGCAAGCGCTGCGGGACGAGCTACCGGCGCCCGCCGCTCGCCGGGCGGTGCGGTGCACCGGCCGGCCCGGGCTCCCGGGGCCGGTGCGACGGCGAGCTCCTTCCCACGGTCTACGAGGGGATGGTCCGCAAGTACCTCGGCCTGAGCTCCTCGCTCGTCGCGACCCCGGGGATTCCTCCCTACGTCCGGCAGCGGGTCGAGATCCTGGTCCAGTCGCTGGCGACGCTCTTCCCGGCCCCGGTCGAGCAGACGACGCTCGAGCGGTTCGGGGAGGGCCCGGGGCGCCCCGGGGGCGCACAACCCCCAAATACGGGGGCCCCGGTGGCCGGGTGACGGGCTTGTGGGGTAGTTTGGACTATCCTGTTGGCCTTCGGAGCCAACGACCTGGGTTCGAAATCCCGCGGGCGCGGCCCGGGGGCGGACCTCCCAGCAAGCCCGCCCCGCGCCGGGGGCGGGGTCGGATCAGACCGTGAACTGCCCCCCGGGGGCCGCCGCCGGTGGGAGTTCGCGGTGCGTCTCGGCGAGGTAGCGGAGGATCCGGTCCGACTGCTGGGCGGTCAGGACGATCCGCACCCGGCCCCCGTCGGTGTCGAGCCAGACCCGGTAGCGGTCGAGCCAGTGGACGCGCTCCCACGGTGCCTCGACCTGGAGGAAGCCGAGCGGGAAGCGGACGGCGACGCCCTCGGGGGAGAAGCCGACCGACTCGGCGACCGGCCGCACCCGCCGCAGCCCAACGACGATCCCGAGGAGGGCGAAGACGGCGAGGAAGAGGACCGGCAGCTGCCAGGCGTGCAGGCCGAGATGGTGATCGATGGCGAACGGGGAGGCGGCCAAGATCCCGGCCTGGAGGAGGATGCCGGCGATGAACGCCGCGAGGAAGACGACCGCGAGCCCGAAGAGGACGACGTGGAGGCCGAGGTAGAGCGCCTTCCACCGCCGGTCACCGGGAACCCACTCCATCGGCCGCGGACCCCGCGCCTCCCCGGCAGGGCATCCTCCTCCAAGATGGTTTTCCCACGGGGGCCGGCCCGGCCCGGGCGGCTAGCGGAAGTACTCGGGGGTCGGTCCGGCCTTCTCCGTCCGCCTGTCCTCCTCGGCCTTCCACTCGAGGATGTCGACGGCCCAGAGCGCCGAGGTCGTGATCATCCGCAGCCGCGGTGGCTCCCCCGGCACGGCGTCGAGCTCGATCGCGAGGGCGCTCTCGCCGGCGATCGAGACGAGGCCCCGGTAGATCCCGACGCTCGACAGGCCCGCCTCCTCGGCGCCCGCGGAAAGGACCCGCACGCGCGAACCGACGGTGAGGCTCGGGGGCCGTCGCTCCGCCTCGGGGGGGGCCGCCGGCGTCATCGGCTCCCCCCCTTCGCGCCGGGGCGGGGCGCCGCGGCCCTGCCGACCGGCGCGGCGACGGCCCCGCGGTCGATCAGGCTCTGCAGGTGGTCGACCGTCTCGCGGTAGCGCTTGAGGGCGTTCTGGGCATGCGCCTCGGTGAAGTCCCAGGCGCGGGCGAGGTTGCCGTAGCGCAGGCGGTAGCCCTTGCGGCCCTTCGCGCCCCCGGGGCCACCGACCTCCTCGAGCAGGTCGAGCGTCTTGAGCTTGTTGATGTGGCGGTAGAGCGTCGGCTTCGACGTGCCGAGCAGGTCGACCATCTCCTGGATGTACCACGCCCTGTTCGGCTCGCCGAGGATGCACTGCCGGACCAGGCGGTAGGCGAGGCTCTGGTCGACCGGGCCCTCGCCTCCCCGCCCCTCGTCGCCGTCGGGGAGGTAGCCGATCAGCCGCAGGAACTCCCGCAACACCTCGTCCGGATCGGAGATCGGGGTCAGCGGGGTGCTGTAGCGCACCTGGAGGTCGAACGGCATTCCCATCCCCGTACTCCGCGCGGATACAAGAGGCACGCTCCTTCGGCGGACGTTCCGGTCCCCGTGAAGGATATCGGAGTCTCTGGCGTGGTGGGCCCGATGGACGGCCCCTCCGAGCTCCTGACCCCCTCGACGCCCCGGGAGGCGATCGCCGCACTCGGCGCAAGCCCTCCCGGGGAGACCGTCGTCCTTGCCGGCGGGACCGACCTCGCCCTCGACCTGGGGGCCGGACGGCTGCGGCCCCGCCGGCTCCTCTCCCTCCGACGGCTGCCTTGGCGCTTCCTCGAGTGGTCCCCGGAGGGATCCCTGCGGATCGGCAGCACCCTGCCGCTGCGCGCGGTCGAGCTCGACCGGCGGGTCGTCGAGCGGCACCCCGGCCTGGTGGAGGCGATCCGCGCCGTCGGGGGGGTCGCCCTCCGGCACCGGGCCACGCTCGGCGGGAACATCGTCCGCTCCTCGCCCTCCTCCGACCTCCTCCCGATCCTCCTCGCGCTGGACGCCGAGGTCGACCTGACGGGGCCGCAGGGGGACCGGCGGGTCGACCTGGGTGGGCTCCTCGACCGCTCCCGGAGCCCCCGCATGGCCGCGGCCGAGCTCGTCCGATCCGTCGGGATCCCCGAGCCGCGCCCGAGCGCCTACCTCTGGCAGCGGATCCGCCCGGTCAACGACATCTCCCAGGTCGGGGTCGCCGTCGCCCGCTCGCCCCGGGACGGCCGGTGGCGCATCGCGGTGGGTTCGATCCTTCCCGGTCCCCGCCGGATCCCCGAGGCGGAGGCGGCGCTCGGGACGGGGGCCGACCCGGGGCCGGAGCGGGTAGGGCAGGCCGCGGAGGCGGTCGCCGGCTCCGGCCCGTTCGCGGGGGACCGGCGCGGGAGCGACGCCTACCGCCAGCGACTCGTCCGCGTCCTCATCCGCCGCGCGATCGACCGGGTCCGCCTCCTCCCGGCCCCCCTGGTCCGATCGGAGGTCCCGCCGTGAGCCCGTCCGGCCCGTCCCTCTCCCTGAACGGCGCCCCCCTCCCTCTCGCCGGGGTGCCGGTCTCCGAGCGCCTGCTCGACACGATCCGCTGGCGGGTCGGGCTGCGGGGGACCAAGGAGGGCTGCCGGAGCGGGGACTGCGGCGCCTGCACGGTCCTCGTCGACGGCCAGAGCGTGCTCTCCTGCCTCGTGCTGACCCGGGAGCTCGAGGGGTCGGAGGTGACGACCGTCGAGGGGATCGCCGACGAGCCGGAGGGGGCCCGGGCCGCGGAGGCGATGGTCGGGGCCGGGGCGGTCCAATGCGGCTACTGCACGCCGGGCCTCGTGATGGCGCTCGCCTCGCTGCTGAAGGAGCGCGGCTCGGCCGGCTCCCCCGAGGAGTTCCTCGCGGACCTGCAGGGGAACCTCTGCCGCTGCACCGGCTACCGGGCGATCGTCGCCGCGGCCCTGCGGGCCCGCACGGGGGAGGCACCGCCATGAGCGTCGCCGTCCGGCCCGACGCGCGGGCGAAGGCGGCCGGGGCGGTCCCCTACGGGATGGACCTCACCCGGCCGGGCATGCTCTTCGGGGCGCTCGTGCTGGCGCCGCCGCCGCGGGGCCGGCTCCGGTCGGTCGACCTCTCCGGGGCCACGGCCCGGCCCGGCGTCGTGGCGATCGCCGCCGGCGACCTCCCGTCGCTGCGGGGGGATGGACCGACCGACGCGGAGCGTCCGATCTTCCCCCGGGAGGGGGAGGAGATCGCCTACCCCTACCAGCCGCTGGCGGCGGTCGCCGCACCGACCCTCGCCGAGGCCCGGGACGCCGCGGCCGCCGTCCGGGTGCGGATCGACCCGGCGGCGCCGGTGGCGCGTCCGACGGGGGAGGGGCCGGCCGGCGAGACGATCGCCCACGTCCACGCGCGCCACGGCGACGTCGAGGCGGCGTTTGCCTCCGCCGACCTCGTCCTGACCGAGACGTACACGACCGCCGGAGTGCTGCAGGTCGCCCTCGAGCCCCACGCGGCGATCGGGGAGGTCGACGAGGCGTCGGGACGGTGGACGGTCCGCACCTCGACCCAGAGCCCGTTCGGGGTCCGAGAGGACCTGGCGGCGGCCCTCGGTGTGCCGGAGGAACGGATCGTCGTCCACGCGACATGGGTCGGTGGGGGGTTCGGGGGGAAAGGCTCGGTCCTCCTCGAGCCGTACGCCCTCCTGCTCGCCCGGGCGGCGGGCCGTCCGGTCCGGCTCGCCCTGACCTACCGGGAGGAGTTCCTCCTCGGGCGTTCGACGCTGCCGACGTTCGTCCGGATTGCCTCGTCCGTGCGGGGCGGCGCGATCACGGGCCGGCGGATCCTCTGGCGCCTCGACGCCGGGGCGAGCCTTCCCGGCCGGGACTTCGCCGCCGGCTACGGGATCGGCTTCCTCGCCGGGCCCTACCGGGTCCCGGCGATCGAGCTCGAGGGCTACGCGATCCGGACGGGCAAGCCCCCGCTGGGACCCCACCGGGCGCCGCTCGCCCCCCAGGGCGCGTTCGTCGCCGAGTCCCACATGGACCACCTCGCCGAGCGCCTCGGGGAGGACTCCGCGGCGTTCCGCGAGCGGCACGCCTGGCGGGAGGGGGACCGGACCCACCTCGGCCAGCCGGTCGGTCCGTTCGGGCTCGCCGAATGCTTCGCGCGGGCCCGGGCCCTCGCCGACCGGTGGCGACGCGACCGCGGCCCCTCCGAGGGGATCGGGATCGGCGCCGGCTTCTGGTCGACCGGGAC
>JAVYSA010000046.1:0-7800 GCA_038729445.1 Thermoplasmata archaeon | reverse complement strand
TCCACTCAAGCCCCGGGAGAGTAGCGGGGCATGGATTTGAACCATGGATCTACGGGTTATGAGCCCGTCGGGATTTCAGGACGGGAGCGGACTCCCCTCCCGCTTTCCTGACTACCCTACCCCGCTGCGGCGGTCCCTAGGACTCCGCCCCTATAAGCGGCGCGGGCGGCCCCCGAAGGCCGGCGCGGCCGGTTCCGTTCTCCGCCCGCCCGGGCGGGTCGATCGGGGACGGACCGTCGTGGCGCGCCGGTGCCGCGCGGGATTCCCGGCAAGAAGTCCCCGGGGCGAGCGATGGATCCGGGGGAGGGGAGACGGAGAGCGGCATCGGCTCGGGAGCCCGTGGATCGGCCTGCGAACCGGCATGCAATAGTTTATCACGGTGTTCCCGCATCCCTGCGGTCGGTTTTGATGCGATCCGAGCCCGCCCATCCGGGGCAGCGTCCGGTCGGCATCGTGTTGGGAATCGTCGCGTTCGCCCTCTTGGCCGCCTCCCTGTTCGTCCCGTGGTACATGTACCAACTGTCGGCGAGCGGGCCCTATTCCGCGAGCGAGACGACGTCCTTCTACATCGGCAACGGGTCGAACGCGATCCAGTACACCTGCACGGGTGCCTATTCTCCCTGTCCGCCCCCGACGAACTACGGGAACGTCAGCGGGAAGCCGCTTCCCAAGACGGGCCAAGGGAGCGTCCTCCTGCAGTACCTCGTCTTCGCCGCGATCGCGCTCGGCGTCATCGGGGTGATCGTCGCCGCCGCGACCCGGCGGAACCCTGGACGGGCCCGGGCGGCGATGGCGATCCTGGTCGTCGCGGGCTTGGTCGCGCTGGCGGCTCCGATCACCCAGTTTGCGACCCAGCCGATGTCGCTCCACTCCGACACGGGCAGCAGCGACGGGCCCGCCGGGTCGTTCTTCGGCTCGAACTCCACCAATCTCGGCAGCGGGGAGACCGTGAGCTCGAGCTGGGGACCGACCTACGGGTGGTACGTCGCACTGGCGGCCTTTGTGCTCCTCCTGGTCGGAGGAATCGCCGAAGGTCGGGCAAGGAAGCCTGGGTTGGCACCGGCAACCTCGGAGCAGCCGGCGGGCGCTCCGACGGGCCCGGAACCGAGTTCCCCCCCGGCGGCGCCGCATCCTCCGTCGTAGGAAGACGAAGGGCGGCCCTCAGGGCAGGGAATCCCCCTTCCCCCGGGGGACACCGAGCCCGTACGCCGGTGGCACGGTGCGTCGTGGCCCCAGTCCCGAGCCCACGATCGACGAGGAAGGAACTCGAGCGGGTGAAACGCCTCGGTGGACGGCCCTCCGACGGGGCCCGTACCGGGGAGCTGACCCCGCGTTCCAGCCGTCCGACCCTCGAGGGCTCCGTGCGATGGGAAGGCGAGGGAGGGCGCCGTTGGGAGTCATCGGCACAGGCAGTCCGATTCCTGCCGCGCAGGGAGGGGAAATCGTTCCCATTCCCGCGAGGGTCGGTGTCCGGACGGGACCCGACCGGAGCGCCCGCTCCGGCCGAAGGAGAGTCCTTGCGAGCAATTTCCGATCTCTGTACCGAGCGTCCACGGTCCCTCAATGGGGCTCGAAGTTCCAACCAACGGGCGCACGGCTCTGGCATCCTCGTTGGCGGAAGGGGCTGGCGCGGGGAGTCGACGAAGAGCCGCGGGAGGGATTTGAACCCTCGGCCTGCTCCTTACCAAGGAGCCGCTCTGCCAGCTAAGCCACCGCGGCAACGAGGGAGGGCGAGCGGTCTCAGTTCTTCCGCTTTCCGCCTCCGCCCCGGTCTGTTCCTTCGGCCGCCCCCGAGGCTCCCGGAGCCCACGGAAACCCCGCGCTCTCCCGTGCCCATCCCTCCCGGGACCCGACCGAGAACGGCTGCTTCGATAGGAACGCGGCCATCCCCCGCTTCTGGTCGCCGGTGCCGAAGAGCCTCGACCAGAGGTCGAGCTCGTAGGCGAGCCCTTCGTCGATCCCGGGATCGATGGCATGGAGGAGGGCGTACTTCGCCGCGGCCAGTGCCACCGGGGGAAGCCGGGCGAGCTCCTCCGCAAGCGCGCGGGCGGCTCCCCGGAGCTCGTCGGGGGGGACGAGCCGGTCGACAAGTCCGGCCCGGTGCGCCTCCTCCGCAGGGACGGTCGCTCCCGTGAGGATCCAGCGTCGGGCCGCGGCGGCGCCGATCCGGCGCGGGAGCCGACGGGTCCCGCCCCATCCCGGCATCACCCCGAGCTTGATCTCGGGCTGTCCGAACGCGGCCCTCGGCGTCGCCACGATGAGGTCGCAGGCGAGCGCGATCTCGCACCCGCCGCCCAGGCAGACGCCGTCGACCGCGGCGATCACGGGAAGCGGCAGGCGCTCGATCTGGCGGGTCAGGGCCTGGCCGCGCCCGCCGTGCGCGCGGGCTCCCTCCGGCGTCAGCTCCGCCATCTCCCGGATGTTCGCCCCCGCGGCGAAGGCCTTCTCGAGGTCGCTGAGGAGGACCACGACCCGCAGGGCCGGATCTCCCTCCGCCTCGGAGAGGGCCCCGGCAAGCGCGTCGAGGACGGGGCGGGCGAGGACGTTCACGGGGGGCGACGCCAGGTGGATCCAAGCGATCGGGCCATCGCGTTCGAGGCGGACCGGTCCGGACGGGGACGCCATGCCCTCCGAGGGGGCCGGCCGTATTTAGGCGCCCGCGGCCGGCGGCCGCAACCGTAACCTAGGACGGGCCGATGGCCTCGCGGAATGCGGGCTCTCGTCACCGGGGCCTCCCGCGGGATCGGCGCGGCGACCGCGCGCCGGCTCGCCCAGCCCGGCGCGGAGATCCTCCTCCACTACCGGACGCACCGGGCGGAGGCCGAGGCGGTCGCCGAGGAGGTCCGCGCCCACGGGGCCCGCGCCACCCTCCTCACGGCGGACCTCGGCGACCGGGCGGCGGTCGGTCGGCTGGCGGACGAGGTCGCCGCGGCCGTCCCGGCGCTCGACGTCCTTGTGATGAACGCGGGGACCTACCCGCGGACCCCCTTTCCCGAGGCGACTCCCGAGGTCGTCGCCGACTGCTTCGCCCAGAACCTCCTGGGCCCGATCGAGCTGATCCGACGGCTGCTCCCGCGCCTTGCCGACGGCGCGCGGATCGTGCTGGTCTCGAGCGTCCTCGCCTTCGAGGGCTCCCGCCGGGGGGCCCCGTACGCCGCCGCGAAGGCGGCGATCGTCGGGCTTGGGATGTCGCTCGCCCGGGAGCTCGCCCCGGGGGTGAGGGTCAACGTCGTCGCACCGGGGCCGATCGACACGGCGATCCTCGCGGAGGACACCCCCGAGCGGCGCGCGCGGCGCGTCGCCCAGGTTCCGTTGGGACGAATCGGGACGCCGGAGGAGGTCGCGGAGGCGATCGCCTTCCTCGCCTCCGAACGCTCCTCGTTCCTGACCGGGACGGTCGTGCACGTCAACGGCGGCCTTCGGATGGGGTGAGAGGGACCGATGCCGCTCACGATCGAGAGCCGCTGGGACGAGACGGTCGTGCGCGACGAGCGGGGGGCGACGGTCGCGCGCCAGCGGGTCCCGCCGGATCCGGAGGCCCTCGCGCTGCGGGTGCGGCTCCGCCGGGAGGGCGCCCTGACGCCCGAGGAGGAGGCGGCGATCGCCGCGGCCCCCCCCGGGACGCTCGAGACCACGGACCGCCGGATCGCCTCCCACGGTCTCCGCTGGCGCGCGTCGGCCCGGTCGGCCGTTGGGACCGTGGACCCGCCGCCGCGCAGGCTCTGGCGGGAGGTCCTGCTCGCGGAGGCGGAACGGGCCCTGGCCGCCGGATGGGATCCGTCGATCCACGTCGACGAGGCGGTCCGCGCGCTGCGCGACACCGACCGGGCCCTGAACCTCCTCGGCGAGCGGGTGGCGAGCTGGGCGTCGCGCGACCATCCCGGCCTCGATCCGGGCGACGCCGCGCGGGCCTGTCGCACCCTGCTCGGCGAGGAAGGAGGCGACCGTGGGACCGCGGACCCCCGGACAGCCCCGGCACCGGGCCTCGAGAAGGCCCGGAACGCCCTCGCCGGGGCCTACCGCGGGCTCGAGGAGGCCCGCGGCGCCATCGAGGCGGCGATCCGGTCCGGCGGCGCGGAGCGGACCCCCAACCTTTCGGCCCTGCTCGGCCCGGAGCTCGCCGCCCAGATCGTCTCCGCCGCCGGAGGGCTCGAGCGGCTCAGCCGGCTTCCGGCGAGCACCGTGCAGGTCCTCGGCGCGGAGAAGGCGTTCTTCGAGCACCTCCGGGGGAGGGCACCGCCACCCCGCCACGGGATCCTCTTCCTCCACCCGAGGATCCAGTCGGCCGGCCGCCGGGCCCGCGGCCGGCTCGCCCGGGCGCTTGCCGGCACGGTCGCGATCGCGGCCCGCCTCGACCGGGCCGGCCGGCCGGTGGCGCCGGCGCTCGCCGACGCGTTCGAGGCGCGGGCGCGCGCCGTCGCCGCCGGGACCGCCCGGGAGCCCCGGGCGGCGCCGCCGGGACGGGGCCGGCCGCGGATCAGGCCCCGTCGGCCCACTTGATCGAGCAGCCGCGGACCGGAAGGGCCGGCCGGGCGATCGGCCGCCCGGCGAGGGCGGCCTCGATCGCCTCGGCCAGGGGCCGGGACCGGACCTCCTCGCGGCGCTCGTGGTTGTCGTCGATCGGCCCCTGGAAGAGCAGCCGGTGCTGCGCGTCGAAGAGCATCGGATGCGGGGTCACCAGCGCGCCGTAGGCCCGGGCGACCTCCTGGGTGGCGTCGAAGAGGTACGGGAACGGGTAGCCCTTCTCCTGGGCCCGCTTCGCCATCATCTCGGGACGGTCCTGCGGGTAGGCCCTCACGTCGTTCGAGTTGATCAGCACGATGCCGACGCCCTGGGGCTGGTAGCGCTGCCCGAGCTCGATCATCCGGCCCTCCCACGCCTGTACGTACGGGCAGTGGTTGCACCAGAAGACGACGAGGAGGAGGCGGCGGTCGGCGAAGTCGGACCGTCGGACCCGCCGGCCGTCGACGTTCGGGAGGTCGAAGTCGGGGGCGCGGTCGCCGGGACGGAGGCGGAAGGTGGCGAGCTCGGCCATGCCGCCGGCGAGCCGCCGGGCTCTCTTATCGTTTCGAGGTGTCCTCGGGCCCGATGGCCCCGCCGGATCCGGTCGCGGAGCGGATCGGGCCCGCCGAGAACGGACGGCGGGACGCCGAGGCGCTTGGGAGCGGCCGGCCCTCGGTCCGGACCGCGGTCCTCGACCGGACGGCGCTCTCCATCGGGGTCGGGGTGAGGGAGGAGGCCCCCATGGTCCGGCGGGCCCGGGACCTCGGGGTCCCGGTCCTCCGCCGGTCGACCGGCGGGACCGGAATCCTCCACGGCCCGGGGGATGTCGTCTGGTCGGTCGTCCTCCCCCGAGGGGATCCGCGGATCGGGCCGGACCGGGCCGCGGCCTTTGGCCGGCTCGGCGCCGGGGCAGTCGACTGGCTGGCGGGATACGGCGTGGCCTCGGCCTGGATCCCGTCCCCCTCCCGATCGCCGGAGTGCTGCCCGCTCGGCGGACGGGGGAGGGTCCTCGCCATCGCCGACGGGGGACGGGTCCTCTCCGGCGCGGCCCAGCACCTCGCGGCGGGCGCCCTCCTGCACCACGCGGCCGTCCCGCGCCGGATCGACCGGGAGCTCTGCCGTGCGATCTTCGCGTTCGACACCCCGGCCGGGCCGGAGGAGCTGGTCGGCACCGACGACCTCGGGATCGACCGGACGCCCGAGGCCATCGCACAGGAGATCGCCGCGGCGATCGGCCGCCGCCTCGGCCTCCCCCGCCCGCCGACCGGCCCGGCGCCCTAGGAGGGGCCCCCGGGGGGACGGTCCGGCGGTCTCCGCTCCCAGAGACGGTCGGCGGCGTCCCGGGCCCGGGCCCACATCGCGGCGACGTCCCCCCCGGTCGGCCGGCGGTGGTGGATGACGCGTCGCCCGTCGACGATCACGGTGTCGATCGCCTCCTCCCATGCGGCGTAGGCGAGGTGCGAGACGATCGTCTCGGGCCGGGCCGGCTGGAGCGTCGGGTGATCGAGCGAGGCCAGGAACAGGTCGGCCCGCTTGCCGACCTCGAGGGAGCCCAGGTCGGCGGCCCGGCCGAGGAGGCGGGCTCCCTCGCGGGTCGCCATGTCGAGCAGGCGCTGCGCGGACACGGCCGCGGCGTCCCAGCGCTGGTTCTTCTGGACGAGCCCGGCGAGGTGCATCTCGCGGAGCATGCTGAGCGAGTTGTTGCTCGCCACCGAGTCGGTCCCGAGCCCGACGACGGCGCCGGCCCCGGCGAGCTCGACGATGGGGGCGCAGCCTCCCGAGGCGAGCTTCAGGTTCGACGACGGGCAGTGGGCGATCCCGACCCGGTGCCGGCCGAGCCGCCCGATCTCCTCGCCGGTGAGCCAGACGGCGTGGGCGGCGACCTGGCCGGGGCCGAGGACGCCGATCGCGTCGAGCCAGTCGACCGGTCGACGGCCCGTCTTCGCCTCGTGCTCGTGGACCTCCCGGCGGGTCTCCGACAGGTGGTAGTGCACCAGCGTGCCGGCCTCCTCGGCGAGCGCGCGCGCCGCCCGCCAGGTCTCCTCCCCGCAGACGTAGACGCCCTGAGGGGCGACCAGGGGGGTCACGAGCGGGTCGCCGGTCCACCGGCCGATGAACCGCCGCGCGTTGTCGATCGGCGTGCCGGTCTGGGTCGTGAACTCCGGGTCGAGGACCGCCCAGCCCAGGAAGGCGCGGGCCCCCCAGCGGCGGCTGGCCCGGGCGACGGCGTCCTCCCCGTAGTAGAGGTCGAGGAACGAGGTCGTCCCGCCGAGCAGCATCTCGACCACGCCGGCCTCGGCACCGGCCTCGATGTCCTCCTCGGTCCGCCGGGCGTCGACCGCGAAGAGGACGTCCAAGAATCCGGCGAGGTCCCGGTCGTCGGCGATCCCGCGCAGGGGGGACATCGCGACGTGGCCGTGGGCGTTGACGAAGCCCGGGACGGCGGCGAAGCCCCGGGCGTCGATCTCGGTCGCCCCCTCCCCGGGCGCGTCCGGCCCGACGTGGGTCAGGCGGCCCCTCTCGATCCGCAGGTCCCCCCGGAGCACCCGTCGCCGGTCGTCCTGGGTGACCAGGAGGGCGCCGCGGAGCACGACCGGCCCCTCCGGGAAGCCGGAGGCCTCGGCCGGCGCGGAGCCCGTCACCGGGGACCTCCCGGCGGAAGGGAGGGGGGCTCCTCGCGGATCCCGGCCCGCCCGGCCGGCACCGTCCCCGGGATGCCGACCGGCCCCTCTCTGCTGCGTGCCTCGAACGTCGGCATGGCCCGGAGGATCCGGCGGAGGAAGGGGGGGCTGAAGAGGATGCCGATCGGACTCGCCGTCGCGACCACGAGGACGACGACGGCCCGGACGCCGCCCACGTAGCTCGCGCCGGGCATCGAGGAGATCGGCGCGGCCGTCTCGGGGATGGGGGTCGCGGGGCCGACCAGCGCGATGGCGAGCGCGAGATAGGCGCCGCCGACGAAGACGGCCCCGCCCCCCTCCGCGGCGAACCCCCGCCAGTCCGGGGCCGCGCCGGCCCCGAACGGCGCGATCGGCACGAGGGCGCCGCGGGGGCCCCCGGGGCCGGTCGGCCGCTGCGGCGGGGCCGCCTCCGCCCGGCCCTGCGCCCTCCGCGCGCCGCCGATCGTCGCGCCGCCGGCCACGCGCGCCGCGCCTCCCCCTCTAGACGTCGAGGTTGGTGACCTCGACGGCGTGCTCCTGGATGTAGTTGCGGCGGGGCTCGACCTCCTCGCCCATCAGGATCGTGCAGAGCCGGTTCGCCTCCTGTGCGTCCTCGATCGTGACCCGCAGGAGCGTG
>JAVYSA010000045.1:0-7912 GCA_038729445.1 Thermoplasmata archaeon | reverse complement strand
GCGACGCCCCCGGCCGCCGGGGCCGGCGCGGAGGCGATCCACGCCCACGAGTCGAAGATCGCGCGGTACACCGCCGTCAAGGAGCAGCACGCCGAGAAGGCCAAGCACGAGGTCCGGGTCATCTACGGCGACTACTTCACCGCGGACCACCTCAAGCAGTTCCCGGAGCTGCCCGACCTCGTCTTCCAGATCTTCAAGCAGGCCTCGAAGGCCCGTCAGGGGACCGCGCTCGCCGACGCCGAGAAGCTCCTCGAGCTCGTCCAGAAGTTCGCGGAGATCTTCTGGAAGTCGAAGAACGTGGCGACCCGCCGGATCCCCTCCCACCAGAAGTCGGGCGGCGACCTGGTCGTCCCGGCCTAGGCCCCCCGGCGCACCGGAGCGCGGGGTCGCCGGGGGCCCGATCGGATGGGCGGCGCGCCGCTCCCGATCGACGGCCGGAGCCTGACCCTCGGCGGGTTCCTCGCCGTCGTCCGGGGCGGGCGGCCGGCCGTCCTCTCCCCCGACGCCGTCCCCGCGATGGAGCAGGGGCGGGCCGCCGTCGAGCGCGCCACCGCGGCCGGGGAGGCCGTCTACGGCATCACCACCGGGTTCGGGGCCCTCTCGACGACCCGGATCGCCCCGGCCGAGGCCCGGGAGCTGCAGCGATCGCTGGTCGAGAGCCACGCGAGCGGGCTCGGGCCCCCCCTTCCCCGCGAGGTCGTGCGGGGGATGACGCTGCTGCGGGCGAACTCCCTGGCCCGAGGGCGCTCCGGCGTCCGCCCCGAGGTCGTCCGCCACCTCCTCGCGATCCTGAACGCGGACCGGATCCCGTGGGTCCCCGAGACCGGCTCCGTCGGGGCGTCGGGGGACCTCGCCCCCCTGGCCCACCTCGCGCGGGCCCTCGTCGGGACGGGGGCGTTCGTCGGGCCGGGCGGCGAGGCGGTCCCGGCCCGCCGCGTGCTCGGGGAGCTCGGTCTCGCCCCGATCGCGCTCGAGGCGAAGGAGGGGCTCGCGCTGGTCAACGGGACCGCGCTCATGACGAGCTACCTTGCCCTCGGCCTCGACGCCGCGGGGACCCTGCTCGAGGCGGCCGAGATCGCCGCCGCGCTCGCCTTCGACGCCCTGCGCGGGGCGCCGGAGGCCCTCGACGACCGCTGGGGGGAGCTCCGCGGCGCGCCGGAGGAGCGGGCGATCGCCGCCGACCTGCGGGCCCTCCTCCGCGGCAGCGAGCTCGCGGTGCCGCGGTCGGAGTGGGCGGGCCAGGACCCGTACACCCTGCGCTGCCTGCCCCAGGTCCTCGCCCCGGTGCGGCACGCCCTCCGCGCGGGCCGGACGATCCTGGACGGGGAGCTCAACGCGGTCACCGACAACCCGGTCCTGCTCGATGGAGCCCGGTTCGCGAGCGGCGGCAACTTCCACGGCCAGTCGCTCGCCTGGGCGATGGACGCCCTCGCCCTGGCGATCCACGCCTTGGGCGGCTACAGCGAGCGCCGGATCGCGCGGCTGGTCCATCCGGGCCTGAACCGGGGCCTCCCCGCCTTCCTCGCCCCCCGTCCGGGGGTCTCCTCCGGCTTCATGATCCCGCAGACGGTCGCCGCGGCCCTCGTCAACGAGAACGGGACCCTCGTCCATCCGGCGACCGCCTTCAGCCTCTCGACCTCCGCCGACCAGGAGGACTTCGTCAGCATGGGCGCCTGGGCGGGGGCGAAGCTCCACCGGCTCCTCGCCAACGTGCGCCGGATCGTCGCGATCGAGTGGATCGCCGCCGCCCAGGGCCTCGAGCTCAGGCGACCGGCCCGGGGCGGGGACGGCTCCGAGGCGGCATGGACGGCGCTGCGCCGGATCGTCCCCGCCTGGACCGACGACCGCAGCCCGGGCCCCGAGATCGAGCGGGTCGCGGCCGCGATCGCCGACCGGTCGCTGATCGCCCCGGTGCGCGCCGCGGTCCCGGGGATCGGCCTCCCGTAGCCGGCGGGCCACGGCGGCCCCGCGGAGGGGCGCAGGCTCAAATGGATGTGGGATTTTCCCACATCCACCATGCGCCCCCTCGCCCGGACCGGAGTGACGATCGCGGTCGCCGTCCTCGCGGTCGCCGCGGGGTTCGCGGGCGGGTGGATCGCCCGCGGCGCGGCGAACGGGGCCGTGGGCCCCGATCGCACCCTCACCCTGATCGCCGCGGGCAGCCTGAGCCCGCCGGATCTGCTGCCGGCGTTCGCGAGCGCCTGGGCGAACCGCACCCCGGGGGTCTCGGCGCCGCTGGCCGCGCAGAGCTACACGGGCAGCGCGGCGGCCGCGGAGCAGATCGTCGCCGCCGGGAACGCCTCCCCCTTCGACCTCTTCGTCTCCGCCGACTTCCGCGTGATCCCGAAGCTCCTCGCCGGGGCCCAGCCCCCCGCGGCGGCCGGGGAGGTGGTCTTCGGGAGCGACCCGCTCATCCTGGCCTACGACCCCGCCGCGATGCCGAACGTCTCGGCCGCGAACTGGCCGCAGGCGCTCCTCGGGCCCGGGGTCGTCCTCGGGGTCCCCAACGCGAGCGCCGACCCGCTCGGGGCGAACGTGATCTTCGCCCTCGAGCTCGAGGATGCCGCGGGAGGGTACGGCGACGCGCTGTACTCCCGGTTCTTCACGGGGACCCCCGGCGGGTTCGCCGGAATCACCGCCCATGCCCGCTACGTCCCCGAGACCGACGCCGCCCTGGCCCTCGCGACGGGCGAGGTCTCGGCATACATCACCTACGCCTCGTACGCCCGGGTCGACCACCTCGCCTACGTGCCCCTGCCGCCCTCGGTCAACCTCGGCGGGACGAGCGAGGCGTGGGCCGCGGCGTACGCCAGCGCGTCGACCACCGTGCTGAGCGGCGGGGCGCCGGTCGTCGAGCGCGGGGCCCCGGCGCTCTTCGCGCTCACGGTCCCGGTCCACGCCCCCGATCCGTCGCTCGGGGAGGCGTTCGCCGCCTGGCTCCTCTCCGCCGGGGAGGCGCCGGCGTGGGAGGCGAACGGGTTCCTCCTCCCGCCCTCCCCCTGGGCCTGGGGGAGCGTCCCCTACCTCCCGCCGGGGTCGGCGCCGCTGCCGCCGTACCTCGCCGCCCTCGTCTGAGGGGGGGCGATGCCCTCGTCCGCCTCCCGGGTGGGCCCGGTCGCCGGCGCGGTCCTCTCCGCCTCGCTCCTCGCCCTGTTCGTCCTTCCCCTGGTCGCCCTCTTCGCGTACGTCGGCGGGTCGGGCCTCGCGGCGGCCGTCGGCGACGCCGCGTTCTGGACCGCCGTCGAGTTCACGCTGCTCGCCTCCGCGATCGCGGTCGCCCTCGGGCTCGCGACCGGCGTCCCCCTGGGCTACCTCCTCGCGCGGCGCCGCTTTCCGGGCCGGAAGATCGTCGAGTCGATCGTCCTCCTCCCCGTGGTGATCCCGCACCTCGTGGTCGGGATCGCCCTGCTCCTCCTCGTGGCGCCCTCCTCCCCCGTGGGAGCGCTCCTCGTCCGGATCGGCCTTCCCGTCTTCGACGCGATCGCCGGCGTCGTGCTGGTCATGCTCTACGTCGGGGGGGCCTACGTCGTCCTGGCGAGCCAGCAGGCGTTCCGCGCGGTCGACGAGGAGACGATCGAGTGCGCCCGCGCGCTGGGGGCGAGCCCGGCCGAGGCGTTCGCGACCGTGACGCTCCCCGCGGCGGCGCGCGGGATCGCGACCGGCGCGCTCCTGATGTGGGCCCGGGGGGTCAGCGAGATCGGGGGGTTCCTCATCCTCGCCTACGCCGTCCTGCCGGGCCCCCCGTGGTTCGGCCCGGTGACCGCACCGGCCTCGGTCTACATCTGGGACCTCTACAACAGCGCAGGGGGCCTCGAGCCGGCGGCCGCCGCGAGCTGCCTCCTCGTCCTGGTCGCGCTCGCGATCTTCCTCGCCGTCCGATGGATCGACCGGCGGACCCCCTCCTCCCGGCCCGGGGGGTGGTTCTCGTGACCGGCACGGGGTTGCTCGTCGAGGGACTGACCGCCGGACGGGGACCGTTCTCGCTCGGGCCGGTCGGCTTCGCCGTCGCCCCCGGGGAGGCGACGGCGGTCCTGGGCCCCTCGGGCGCGGGCAAGACCACGCTCCTGCGCACGATCGCCGGGTTCCATCCGGCCCGGTCGGGGTCGGTCTCCCTCGACGGCCGCCCCCTCCTCGGGGAGGGCCCGGAGCACCGGCGGTTCGGCTTCGTCCCGCCCGGCCTCGGCCTCTTCCCGCACCGGACCGTCGCCGCGAACGTCCGCTATCCCCTCGACCTCGCCGGGGCCCCCGACGCCGGCGCCGAGGCCGCCCGGTGGATCGACCGGTTCGACCTCCGTCCCCTCGCCCACCGCTACCCCCACGAGCTCAGCGGGGGGGAGCGCCAGCGCGTGGCGATGGCCCGGACCCTCGCCGCTCGGCCCCGCGCGCTCCTCTGGGACGAGCCGCTGAGCGCGGTCGATCTGGCGGCCCGGGACCGCCTGCTCGCCCTCTTGCGCGAGCGCCTGAGGGAGGAGGGGATCCCCCTGGTCCTGGTCACCCACGATCCCCCCACGGCCCTTGCCCTCGCGACGCGCTACCTCCTCCTCGCCCGGGGGCGCGTGGTCCGGGAGGGACCCCCGCCGGCGATCCTCGCCGGACCGATCGACCGGTTCACGGCCCGCTTCTTCGGCTACGCGAACTGCCTCGGCCCCGGGGAGCTCGGGCGCTGGCCCGATCCCGCCGCGCGGGAGGGCCTGCTCGCCCGCGCGGGCCCGGGCGGCCTCGCCGTGCCGGCGGCGGCGATCGGCTGGCGGCCGGTCCCCGGGGGGCCGGCCCGGATCGCGGCCATCCGGTGGGATCCGGCCGGCTGGACCGTCCTCCTCGCGCTCGGGGGTGGGACCCTCCACGCCACCGCGCCGGAGCCGCCCCCGCCGGTCGGCACGGCGGTCGCGATCACCGTCGACCCGTCCCGGGCGGTCCCGCTCGGCGGCGAAGAACGGGGGGCGCCGTGAGCCCGGAACGGTTCCTGACGCCGACGGACCGGCGGCTGCTGGAGGCCCTCCCCTCGGCGGGGAGCGTCGCCGGGGCCGCCCGGCGGATCGGCATCCCGCGGGACCGGGCCGTCTACCGCCTGGCCCGGCTCGCGCGGCTCTACGGCGGGCCGGTCGCCCGATCGCGCCGGGGGGCCGGCGCCGGGCCGGCGACCCGCCTGACGGCGCTCGGGCTCCGCCTCCGGGCCGCCTCCGCGGCGGAACGCCCCGACCGGATCGTGGGCTGGCGGGGGACCTACCGCGGGGGATCCCCGCCCCGGGTCGCCCTCCGCGGCGGAGGCCACCTCGCGGTCGCCTTCCGCGCTCGGGAGGGGGAGGCGGTGACGGTCGGCATCCCGCCGGAAGCGGTCCTCCTCGCCCCGGGGCGGTTCCCCTCGAGCGCCCGCAACGTCCTCCCCGCGGTCGTCGAGCGGATCGCCCCGGGACGGGCGCCCGATTGCCGGAACGCCATGGTCCGGTGGGGGCGCCGCCGGCTTTGGGTCGCGCTCACCGCGGAGGCGGCGCGGGCCCTCCGGCTCGGGCGGGGGCGCCGGATCGTCCTCTACGTGAAGGCCGTCGCGGTGCGGCGGCTCGACGCGGCCGGCGGCTAGTCTCGGATCCCCTCGCCGGTGAGCGAGAAGACCGCCTCCCCCTCGGGGAGGTTCGGCGAGTCGATCAGGCGGGCGATCCGCTTCGGGGGCTTCGACTTGCGCAGGTAGATCCGGTACGTCGCCGCGTGGGCGACGATGTTCCCCCCGATCGGCCGCGTCGGGTCGCCGAAGAGGATGTCCGGCCGGGCGCTGACCTGGTTCGTCACGACGATCGCGGCGTTGTAGGCGTCGGCGAACCGGAGGAGCTCGTGGAGGTGCTTGTTGAGCATCTGCTGGCGCGGGGCCAATTCGCCGCGGCCGACGTACTCCGAGCGGAAGTGCGCGGTCAGCGAGTCGACGACGACCAGGCGGATCTTCCGCTCCCGGGCGAGCTCCTGCGCCTTCTGCACGAGGAGCATCTGGTGGTTCGAGTTGAACGCGCGGGCGACATGGATCCGGGCGAGCGCCTGGGCCGGGTCCATGCCGACGGCCCGGGCCATGTCGACGATCCGTTCCGGCCGGAACGTGCTCTCGGTGTCGATGTAGACGACCTCGCCGCCGAGCCCCCCCTGGTCCGGCGGGAGCTGGACGTCGACGGCGATCTGGTGGCCCAGCTGGGTCTTGCCGGTGCCGAACTCGCCGCTGAACTCCGTGATCGCCTGGGTCTCGACGCCGCCGCCCAGGAGCTCGTCGAGCGCCTTGGCGTGGGTCGTGATCCGGCCGAGCTTCTGGCGGCGGGCGAGGACCGTCGTGCCGGTCTCGAACCCGCCGACGTCGGCGCGGCGCCGCGCCTCCCCGATGATCCGCTGGGCGACCGCGGTGCCGATCTCGGCCGCCTCGGCGACGTCCGCCGGGCTCGCGACGGCGAGCTCCATGAGGTCGGTGTAGCCGGCCTCGCGCAGCTTGTCGGCCGTCGCCTGGCCGACCCCCTCGAGGTCCTCGAGGTCGAACGGCCGGGCGTCTCCGGGCGCGGCGGGAGGCTCGGCGGCAGCGGGGTTGGCGGGCTTGGCGGGGGCGGGCTTCGGCGGCACGACGGCCCCAGCGCGGCCCCCCCTGATAAGGGTGGGGGAGGGGTCGCGAAACGGGGGATGCTCCTACGCGCCGGGCGCCGACGGCGTGAACGGGTGGCCGGTCAGGCGGGTGTAGACCGTCGTGTAGAGCCGGCTGACCTCGTCGACGAGGAGGGGCGGCAGCGGGGGGATCTCCGGCTCGGGCGCGCCGGTCTTGCGGGCCTCCATCAGGCGGTCGTAGTAGCCGATCGAGCGGTAGTGCTGCCGGACGAACTCCTTGGAGAACTCGACGGGCCGGCCGCGGTCGTAGGCGTCCCGGTCCCAGAACCGGTCCTCGTCGGCGGTCCCGAAGGTGTCGACCAGCATCGGGGCCCCCTCGGCGTCGATCGCGAACTCCTTCTTGCCGTCCACGTGCAGGAGGCCGCGGGGAGCGATGTCGCGCTGCATCGCCTCGTCGATCCGAAGGATCGTCTCGCGGATCCCGTCCAGGGTCGCCCGGTCGAGGGTCGAGAGGCGGAGCGCCTCGTCGATCGTCAGCAGGCGGTCGACCGGCTCGAGCTTGGTGGTGACCTCGAAGTGCGGCTGGGGGAGCTTCTCACCGTAGCGGAGCTCCTTGCCGCTCGGGAAGCCGAGGTCGGCGGCCCGCACCTTCCCCTCCTTGACGCGGTCCCACATCGACCCGGCGAGGTAGTAGCGGACGATGAATTCCAGCGGGACCAGGAAGTTCCTCGGCGAGGGGCCGAGCGTCCGGGGGTTCGGGACGACCTGGACCCGGCGGACGCGCATCGCGGTCGGCCCGCTCCGGCCGAGGAAGTGGTGGTGGACGCCGAGCCGGCCCGTGAGCTCGAACCAGTACTCGGCGGTCCGGGTCAGCGTCTCCCCCTTGTAGGGGATCTCGCTCGGGATGTGCTTGTCGAAGACGCTGATGTCGTTCGTGAAGCGGAACTCGAGCTCGGTGTCGCTGACGGCGTAGACCTCCTTGACCTTGCCTCGGCGCAGGTACTGCGGGGCGGCGGTCGCGGACGGCCTCGCGGGGGGGGTGGACGTCATGCCGGCCCGACCGGACCACCGCGACTTAAGGTCGACGGCGGCTCCCCTCCCAGGGGGGGCTACGGCAGGGACCGCGAGTAGAGCGCGGTGGTCGGGCGGAACCCCCGCTTGTGGTAGAACGCCACCGCGATCTGGTTCTGGACCGGAAACTCCGCCGTCACGACCCCAGCCCCCTTCGCCTTGAGCGCCCGGGTGATCTCCTCGAGCAGGTACTCGCCCACGCCGCGGCGCCGGTAGAGGGGCAGGAGGTAGATGTCGAGGATCGCCCCCTCGCGCTCGGGGGAGTAGAACGGCC
>JAVYSA010000044.1:0-8808 GCA_038729445.1 Thermoplasmata archaeon | reverse complement strand
ATCGTACCCGGCCCCCGCGGGCTCGTCCGCGGAGGACCCGATGGACCGGTCCCCCGCCCCGACGGACGACGAGGAGGAGGACGGGGCGGATTCGAACGGATTCTAGCACGGTACATCGGAGAGAAGCTATGGGAAGCGTGGGAGCGAAGGAGACCCCGGTGCTGCTGAGCCCCGAGGGCCGAAGGATTGACGGGCGATCGCTGGACGAGCTGCGCCCGATCCGGATCGTCGCCGGTGCCCTGCACCAGGCGGACGGATCGGCGTTCGTGGAGTGGGGGGCGAACAAGGTGATGGCGGCGGTCTACGGGCCGCGGGAGGTGCATCCCCGCCACCTCCAGCAGAACAACAAGGCGATCGTGCAGTGCCGCTACAACATGGCCGCCTTCAGCGTCGACGAACGCAAGCGGCCGGGCCTCGACCGCCGCTCCCAGGAGATCAGCAAGGTGATCAGCGAGGCGTTCGAGTCGGTGATCTTCGTCGAGGAGTTCCCCCGGACGAGCATCGACGTCTACATCGAGGTCCTCCAGGCGAACGCCGGCACCCGATGCGCCGGGATCGTCGCGGCGAGCGTGGCGCTCGCCGACGCCGGCATCCCGATGGTCGACCTGCTCCCCGCGGTGGCGGTCGGGAAGGTCGCCGGGGCGATCGCGCTCGACCTGAAGAAGGAGGAGGACAACTTCGGGGAAGCCGACCTGCCGATGGCGCTCGTGCCCCAGTCCGGACGCCTCGTCCTGCTCCAGATGGAAGGGCACATGACGCGGGAGGAGCTCTCCCAGGCGCTCGACCTCGGCGTGACCGGCTGCAAGGCGATCTACGAGAAGATGCGCCAGGCGCTGCGGGACCGCTACGCCGGGCCGGCGGAGGCGGCGGCATGAGCGACGAGGTCACGGCCGACATCCTGACCGCGCACCTCATCGACCTCGCGGCGCGCGGCAAACGGCTGGACGGGCGCGGGATCGACGAGTACCGACCCGTGACGATCGAGCCGGGGTTCGTCGAGACGGCGGATGGCTCGGCCCTCGCGCGGATCGGCGCGACAGCCGTGCTCTGCGGGATCAAGCTCGAGCCGGGCAAGCCGTTTCCCGACACCCCCAACGCGGGGGTGCTCACGACGAACGCGGAGCTCGTGCCCCTCTCCAACGGGATCTTCGAGCCCGGACCGCCCCACCCGAGGGCGATCGAGGTCTCTCGGGTCATCGACCGCGCGATCCGCGCCGCCGAGACGATCGACCTGACCAAGCTGTGCGTCGCGCCGGGGGAGAAGAGCTGGGTCTGCTACACGGACATCCATGTGCTCGACCACTCGGGCAACCTCATGGATGCGGGGATGCTGGCGGCGCTGGCCGCCCTCACCCACACGACGATGCCGAACCGGCGGTTCGGCCTCGGCGACGCCGACCGGCCCCTCGCGATCGAGCACTATCCGATCGAGTGTACCTTCGTCCGCCTGGGCGACGCGATCGTGGTGGATCCCACCTTCGAGGAAGAGCAGGGCGCACAGGGCCGCCTCACGGTCGCCACGGACGAGAGCGGGCGGGTCGTCGCGATGCAGAAGGGGCTGATCGGGGCGTTCAGCCCCGATGACGTTAAGGCCGTCGTGGAGAGGGCCTTCGCCCACGGGGATCGCCTCCGGGCGATCGTCCGGGAGGCGGGAGCGTCGGCATGAGCAAGCGGACGAAGAAGGTCGGGAACACCGGCTGGATGGGCCCCCGCTACGGGATCCGGATCCGTCGACGGGTCCTCGAGATCGACCGGGCCCGCTCGCGGCCGGCGGTCTGCCCACGGTGCGCGACCGCAACGGTCGACCGCGTCGCGAGCGGCGTCTTCGCCTGCCGGCGGTGCCACCACCAGTTCGCGAGCGGGGCGTACCTGTTCACCCCGGCCCCGCCGATCGCGCGGGTCGAGTCGGAGCCCGGGCCGGCCGCAAAGTCTTAAGCGGTGGGCGGGTCGGGGGCTCGGAGCCAACGCGCCATGTTCCGGTGCATCCGCTGCGGGGAAGCGCTGCCGTCGGACGCGAACCTCTTTGGCGTCCGCTGCGACAATTGCGGCGGGAAGATCTTCACCAAGGAGCACCCCAACGTCAAGAAGACCCTGAAGGCCCGCTGACCACCCTCCGACGGTTCCTCGACCACCGCCCCCTTAAGCCACCGCACCCTGCCCGGGCGGACGGCCCATGGCGGGGAGGGAGGGGGGCGACGGACGGTGGCCGACCGGCGTCGCCTCGCTCGACCGGCTGCTCGGGGGCGGGCTCGAGGGGGACTCGCTGACCGAGATCTACGGGGAGGGAGGGAGCGGCAAGACCGTCTTCTGCCTCGCCCTCGCCGTCCGGGCCGTCGCCGAGGGACGCTGGGTCCTCTACATCGACACCGAGGGGGTGAGCCCCCACCGCCTCGCCGCCACGGCGGCAGGGCTGGCGCCCGGCGCCCTCGACCGGCTGCTCGTGGTCGCCCCACCGGACCTCGCGTCGCAGAACCGCGCGGTCCACCGGGCCCGCCTCCTCGCCTCGGATGCGGAGCGGCCGGTCGGCCTCATCGTGGTCGACTCACTGACCCGCCACTATCGGCTTGCCCGCACGGAGGACGACGAGGACGAGGCCCGCCGGTCCCTCGCCGACGAGATCGCAGAGCTCGCGTTCGCCGCGCGGCGGGGCGACCTCCCTGTCGTCTTCACGAACCAGGTCTACCAGAGCCGGCGCGAGGAGACGCTCGAGCCGATCGCGGGGCTCTTCCTGCAGCACGCGGCCAAGACGATCCTGCGGTTCGACCGGTCGGCCGGATCCCTCCGGCAGGTCACCCTGATGAAGCACCGGGATCGCCCGCCCGGCACCGCGTCGTTCCGCATCACCGACCGCGGCATCGAGGATGCGGGCCGCGACGGGCCGGGCGACAACCGAGATAAGCCGCCCTCCCCTTGAACCCCGCGATGGCCGACCCGATCGAGTTCGCCGACGTCCCGAGCCCGATCGGCACGTTCCGGATCGTCTACCAGGGACGGACCGTGCGCGTCGTCGACCTGGTCGAGCCCGGCATCGCCCAGACCGGGGTCCCGCCGGGATCGGTCCGACGGCGCCCCCCCTTCCCCGCCGGGAGCCCCCCCCGCCAGCTCCAGGAGTACTTCCGGAGGACCCGCGATGCCTTCGACCTCGACCCGGCGCCCGAATCGTCCAGCGCCTTCGACCTCGCGGTCTGGGGCGCCCTGCGCTCGGTCCCGTGCGGCCGGACGATCACCTACGGGGAGCTGGCCCGCCGCGCGCGTCGTCCGGGGAGCGCCCGTGCCGTCGGCGGGGCGATGCACCGCAACCCGATCCCCGTGATCATCCCGTGCCACCGCGTGGTCGGCGCGGACGGCGCGATCACCGGTTACGGGCTCGGCCTGTGGCGGAAGCGCTGGCTGCTCGACCGGGAGGGGGCCTGGCCGCTGCGGAACCGCTCCGCCGAGGGCCCCCGGCCCCGCCAGAGGACGATCGAGGAGACCGCCCGGCGGCTCGCCGCGCGGCGCCGCCGGGCCGAGGCCCAAGGGGCCGCAGGACCGGCGAACCCCAACCTACGGAATGTGTCGTAGGTTGAACCCGGCGGGATCATCCGGAGTAATAGGCCGCGTCGTAGGGCTCGGGCTTGAGGCCGCGCCGCTGGCGCACCTCGGCCACGATCGTCGGCTGGAGCTCCGACGGCACGGGCTCGAAGCCCATCGACTCCGTGGACCAGAGGACCTTGCCCGCGGTCGCGCTGCGGATGTCCGAGGCGAACCCGAACATCTCGGCGACGGGCACCTTCGCGACGATCGTCTGCAGGTCACCGACGCTCGTCATGTCGAGAATCTCGCCGCGCCGCCGCTGGAGCTCGCGCGTCGCCCCGGCGAGGACGTCCTGTGGCACGTTGACGGTGACCTTCTGCATCGGCTCGAGCAGGAGACGGTCCCCGAGGACCATCGCCCCGTAGATGCCCGAGCGGGCCGCGGGGATCGTCTGCGCCGGGCCACGATGGATCGAGTCCTCGTGGAGCTTCGCGTCGACCAGGCGGACCTTCAGGCCGTGAACCCTCTCGTTCGCCAGAGGACCGCGGCCCATCGCCTCCTTGAACGCGTCGACGATGAGGTCCATCGTCTCGTTGAGGTACTGGATCCCCTTCGTGACGTCCAGGAGGAGGTTCGTTCCCTCGGCCGCGATCAGGCCGCGCCCCTCCTCGCGGGGGATCCCGAGGGCCTCCATCTTGGTCACCAGGGTCTTGAGGTCCTTGAACGACTTTCCCTGGGGGATCTCGCCCTCGTGCAGGGCCCGGACGATCGCCTCCGGGAGCGGCTCGACCTCGAAGTAGAAGCGGTTGTGCTTGTTCGGGGACTTCCCCTCGAAGGGGCCGCCCGGATGGCGGACCGTCTCCCGGTAGACGACGATCGGCTTGGAGGCCTGGATGTCGACCTTGTAGTCGTTGATGATCCGGTACTGGGTGATCTCGAGGTGGAGCTCTCCCATGCCGGAGAGGAGGTGCTCCCCGGTCTCCTGGTTGATCTCGACCCGGAGGCTGGCGTCCTCCTTGCCCACCTTGCGCATGACCTCGATGAGCTTGGGCAGGTCGCTCATGTGCTTCGGCTCGATGGCGACCGTCACGACCGGCTCCGAGACATGCCGGATCTCCTCGAAGGGAACCATGTCGGGGACCGAGGCCATCGTCGTCCCGGCGAAGGCGTCGGTCAGCCCGATGACCGCCGCGATGTTCCCGGCGGTCACCTCGTCGACCATGAGGCGCTCCGGGCCCATGAACAGGCTCACGTGCTGGACGCGGTTCTTGGTCTTCGAGCCCGCGACGTAGAGCTCCATGCCCTTCTGGAGGCGCCCGCTGAAGAGCCGGCCGGTGGCGATCTCCCCGGCGTTGGGGTCCATGGTGATGTCGGTGACCATGAACGAGGTCGGGCCGTCGGTCTCCGTCGAGACCATCGCGGCGCCGATCGCCGAGCCCGGATCGCCCTTCCAGATGTTCGGGATCCGGTACTTCTGCGCCACGCGGGGGCTGGGAAGGTGCCGAACGACCATGTCGAAGATGACGTCGTTGATCCGCGCCCGCTGCGCGATCTCCCGGGCCCGCCCGCTGCCCACGTAGTCGATGATGTCCGGAAACTTGATGCCGGTCTTCTGCATGTACGGCACGCTGATCGCCCAGTTCTCGTAGCCCGAGCCGAAGGCGACGGAGCCGTCGCGCGGGTCGACGCTCCACTCGTCCACGAACTCCTCCGGGGCCATGCGCCGGATGAGCTCGTTGACCTCGGTGATGATCGTCGTGAACCGCCGCTGGAAGGACTCCGGGGTCAGCTTGAGCTCCTTGATCGCGCGGTCGACCTTGTTGATGAACAGGACGGGCTTGACCTTCTCCCGGAGGGCCTGGCGGAGCACCGTCTCGGTCTGGGCCATCACGCCCTCGACCGCGCAGACGACGACGATCGCCCCGTCGACGGCCCGCATCGCGCGGGTGACGTCCCCGCCGAAGTCGACGTGGCCGGGGGTGTCGATGAGGTTGATCAGGTACTGCTGGTTCTCGAACTCGTGGACGATGGTCACGTCCGCGTTGTTGATGGTGAGCAGCCGTGCCTGCTCCTGCTCGTCGAAGTTCAGGAAGAGCTGCTTGCCGGCGAGCTCGTTGGAGATCATTCCGGCGGCCGCGAGAAGGTTGTCGGAGAGGGTCGTCTTGCCGTGGTGGATGTGGGCGACGATGCCGATGTTCCGGATCCGGTCGACGGTCCGCATCATCTCGGGGATCGCCTTGGCCAGCTCGCTGCGGATGTGGGTCATCTGCGTCCTCTCCTTCCCCTGCCCGCGTCCCCCGCTGCGTCGATCCCGCTAGCGGGCCGACTGCGCGACGCGCTCGACTTCGTCCTTCCGGGCGACAGCGAAGCTCGCCGGATCGCCCTTCGCCGCCAGCGCGATCTCGTTGGCGAGGCAGCTCTCGATCGGCTTGGTCGACTTGTGGCTGGCCTGGATCGCCCCGGCCGCGAGGTTGCGGATCGCGACGCTGACCCTCCGGTAGGGGGCGGCGTCGACGGCGCGCGGGACCGAGATCCCGCCGAACTGGAGGCGGGTGACCTCCTCCCTCGGCGCGGCGTTCTCGATGGCGTCGATGAGCAACTGGAGGGGGTTCTTCTTCTCCTTCGCCTCGAGCTCGTCGAACGCCCGGCGGACGGTGGCGAGGGCCTTCGCCTTCTTGCCGGTGAACCGCCCGCCCTTCATGAGGTGATTGGCGAGCCGCTCGACCACGTGCATGTGGGTCTTCTGGAAGGGGCGACCGCAGAGCTTGCCCTCGGTATGGGGAGCGTAGATCGGGTGGAGGTAGAGGTAGGGCCCCAGGCCGGGATCGTGGACCTCCAGCCCCTCGAATGGGTACTTCCCGAACAACGGGGGAATGGGGAACGGAGGGGGCGGCGGCGCCGGGGGACGCTGGACGACGGGCCCCTCCGTCTCCTCGGGAGGCGGGGCGAGCGGATTCTTCACGGCCGCCGGCTCGCTGTCGCTCATCGCTGCGGCTTCTCCTTCCGGCCCCGGACGAGCTCGTCCAAGGAGACGCCGTTCACCTGGATCACCTTGTAGCGGACCCCCGGAATGTCCCCGTAGGACCGGCCCATGCGGCCCCCGATCCCCTCGACCAGAACCTCGTCGTGCTCGTCGATGAACCCGATGGCACCATCCCCGACGGCAAAGGCGGTGATCTGGCGGCCGTTCTTGATGAGCTGGACCTTGACGCACTTGCGGATGGCGGAGTTCGGCTGCTTCGCCTCGACCCCGACCTTTTCGATCACGATCCCCCTCCCCTGGGGAGCCCCCTCGAGGGGGTCCGACCGCTCCTTGAGGTGGAGGGTCCGCCGCTTGTAGTAGCGGTCCGACCAGCGTCGCCGCTGGCGAAGGGCGGAGAGCTTCCCTGCGGTGTGGAGTCCCGACGGAGCCATGGTTCGGGGCGGGGGGTTCGCACAGGGCACCACTATTTAACCGTAGCCAAGGATTTTCGGCTCCGTGCGCTCCGCCGGCATGGTCCCGCCGCCCGGATTCCCGGCCGTGGCCCGGGACGCCGCCGCGTCCTCCCTGCCCGACCTCCCGGCGTGGCGCCGGTGGGAGCGGGAGGTCCGTGGCTGCCATCGCTGCCCGTTTGCGGCGACCCGCACGCACCCCGTGCTCTACCGCGGGGCGCCCCACCCCTCGGTGCTCTTCCTCGGGGAGGCGCCGGGAGCGGAGGAGGATCGCCGGGGGGTGCCGTTCGTCGGGCGGGCCGGCCGATTGCTCGACCAGGCAATCGCCCGGGTCGGGCTCTCGACGGCGGAGATTGGGGTCGCCAACCTGCTCAAGTGCCGGCCCCCGCTGAACCACTTCGATCCGGCGGCCGCGCGGCGATGCCGCCCGTTCCTCGACCGGCAGATCGAGCTGCTCGCGCCGTCCCGGATCGTCACGCTGGGGCGCCATCCGCTCCATGCGCTCGTGCCGGGCGCCCCCCCGATCCTCGCGGCGGCCGGCGCACCGATTCCCGGGCACCGGCCCCCGGTCTTCCCTCTCCTTCACCCCGCGGCGGCGCTCCGGTCCCGCGCCTTCGCCGCGCGCTGGCAGTCGGACCTTCTTCGCCTGCGGGAATGGCTCCACCCGCCGGAGATGGGACAAGCCCATTAACGGCCCCCGCCTCCCCACGGCGTGGCGTGGGTCGAGCTGTTCGTCGTGCAGGGAAGCTACCGGGTCGATGGGGACGCGGTCCTCGTGGAGCTCTTCGGGAGGACCCGCGAGGGGGAGGCGCTCGTCGCCCGGTACGCGGGCTTCCGCCCGTACTTCCAGCTCGTGGAGCCAACCGAGGCAGAGAAGGCCCGCCTCGAGGCCGACGAGCGCGTCGTCGAGACCGTCCCCGAGACGACCTGGCTCGCCGGGGCGGACCGGCCGGCCCTCCGGGTCTACGTCCGGGGGCCATGGATGGTCCCCGACCTGAGGGACGCGTTCCGCCGTCCGGGGGAATTCCCGAACGTGATCGCCTGCGACATCCCGTTCGTGCACCGGTTCCTCTACGACAAGGGGCTCGGCCTGTGCGTCGCGTTCGAGGCGGAGGAGGAGGCGGAGCCGATCCGGCGGCAGTACTCCGTGCCGAGGGTTGTCCGCATCCGTGCCGGGGCCCCCGGCGACCTCCGGCGCATCGAGCCGTTCCGGCCGTCCCTGCGGATCCTCAGCTTCGACATCGAGAACGCGATCCGGGAGCGGACGATCTACACGATCTGCGGGGTTGCCACGGGAGGGGGCCGGGAGCGGACCACCTTCCGGCTGCACGGGACCGAGCGGCAGATCCTCGAGGGGTTCGTCCGCCGGATCCGCGAGGAGGACCCGGACGTGATCACCGGATACAACATCGGCGGCTACGACTTCCCCCTTTTGGTCGAGCGGGCCGGGGCCACCGGCCTCGGCGACGGGGGACTCGCCCTGGGCCGGGACGGGTCCCCGCCGAAGGACTCGGGCGACCGCCTGTGGCGGATCAATGGACGGGTCGTCGCCGACGCGTGGTGGTGGGTCCATCGTGAGCTCCGGCCGAAGCAGGAGAGCCTGCAGTTCGTGGCCCGGACCCTGCTCGGCGATTCGAAGCTGGACGTCGACCGTCGGGCGATCGCCGAGGAATGGGCGAAGGACCCGGTGCGGGTCATGGAGTACTGCGAGCACGATGCCGACCTCGCCCTCCGCGTGCTCGAACGCCTGCGCATCCTCGACCGGGGAGCGGACCTCGCCACGGTGGCCCACCTCCCGCTGGAGGAGGGGCTGAACGGCCGGACGTCGCAATACATCGATGCCCTGCTGATCCCGCGGGCCGA
>JAVYSA010000043.1:0-8841 GCA_038729445.1 Thermoplasmata archaeon | reverse complement strand
TCCGGCCCTGTGCGGAGGGGGCCGGGCCGGTTCGAGCCATGATCCGTGGCGGCGTCGGAACGGTCTACCAGGAGAACGGTCTACCAGGAGAAGCGGCCCCAAGGGCCGATAGCGCAGCCGAATGGGACAATGGGACGTGGTTCCCGAGTTCCAAAGCCCAAAGAGGATGCCCGTATCTCAAGGAGCCCAAGGCTCACCCTGCGACACCGCACAGACCCGGCCCAATCCCTCTCCGCAGCAGCTCTTCGGCCGTTGGGTCATTTGTCACGGAGAAAGCGTGACTCCGGCTCTCGGTTCTCGCACTCACGAGACTCCGTCCCCCATCCGTGCAACACCTCCGATTCCCGACCCCCCCCATGGCCCGGAGATCGATGCACGGAGCGAGCACCGTGGCGACTCCTGATAACACATATGCATACGCATATGTGGAGATGTCGCATGACCTCGTGCATTCGGACTCCGAAGCCGTCAACCCACGGGACCGATCGGCGAGGCCTCCAGCATCCCGAACCTCATGGCCGCAGCCACTGTGACGGAGCCCGGACCTCACGCGAAGTGGTCTCGGACCGCCAGAAGATAGACGAGCAAGACGATGGAGACAACCGAGGGGAGGAGGTCGATGGATCCGATTCCTCGGCCCTCGGCCAGGGGCCGGACCACGTACCAGAGCACGGCGGCCCCGATCGCGAGGAGGGCGAGCACAAACGCCCAGAGCTCCTGGTTCCAGAGCCCCACCGCAACGGCGAGGAAGACCAGGCCGAGGAGGAGCGTGACCAGGCCCGCCACAATGCCCGCGCCAAACCCTGCCGTCCAACCCATCGATGCGACGATCGCGAGAGAGGAGAATGTGACCAGAAGGCCCGCGAGCAGGACGAACGCGCCGAAGATTCCGGTCAGGACCGCCAGGATCGCGACACCCAGGGGGAGGGCGCGGTTTGGGTAGCCTTCGGCCATGAAGATGGTCCTCCCTTCGGGACGGCTGCCATTGCGCGAGGTCGCCCGAGATGCGCCTCCGGGAGCCCCCGGTCGATGCGGGCCCACAGGGGCCTCGGACCCAAGGGCAGGCCGTGGGATGGCAACGGCCGAAGCAGTATTTCTATTGGCGTCCCGGAGAGGGTTGGTACACCGGGACCCGCGCACCGGCCGCGTCTCCTTCCATCTCTCGACCGTCGGGCGGATCCGGCGGCAACCCCCGCAGGACCCGAGGACCATGCGCCATGGAGAAGGGGAGGCGCCTCGATCGAGGGCGGGAGCCGCCTCGAGCCGCCGCTCCCCCTACGGGGCTCGGGCGGGATCCGGATCGCGGGGCACGAGGGTGTCGACAACGTTGAACGTCGACCACTTGTGGCACAGCGGACAGGCCATGTAGCGGGACGAACCGAGCCGGACGGCCGTCAGCGACGCACCGGGAATCCACTCGTAATCGAAGGTCTTGCCGCAGTGAGGGCAGGTCAGGCGGGAAAGCTGGGCAACACCGCGGTTGCCGGTCCGCCGGTTCAGCCGGGAGGATATCCCCCAGATGACCAGCACGACGATGACCACGACGACGACCGTCACCGCGACGCCAAGGAGCCCGTACACCATCGAATCACCGACCCTTCTGCCTCGTCGTTCCCCAGGACGATGAGGGGGAGGACGGACCGGTCGCATCCCGCCGGAGCCGCGCCAGGGCCCGGCGCAGCGATCGGGCCGCCCGCAGGATCGGGTCGGTGTAGATCACCTCCGGGCGCGCCGTGGAGCCGGCCGATGGGATGACACGGGCGTCGCGTTCGGCGGCGGCCACATAGAGCTCCAGATCGGCGACGCCCTCCGCGGCCTTGCGACGAATCCCCCAGAGGAGCTTGCGCTGGTAGCCGGGATTCCACCGAGTCCCGGCGGAACCCCCCGCAGCATCCTCTCGGTGGGAGAGCCAGAGGAGATACTCCCGCTCGCGGCGACTGAACATCGGCAGGCCCATCGATGGCAAGGATATGACGTTACCGAAGTCAGTAACGGCGCGCCGGAGCGCCACCGCGCGGGATGCGTTGCGGGAAGAGAACCCTCGTTCGCTGGACGGTTGTCCATCGGACCGGGAACATCCACGTCCCCGTGGACCGGTCGGCCCGGCAGCGCCTCATCCCGAGAACGGACGATGGCACGAGAGAGGTCCGGCGGCGGCAGGCCATATATGGCTTGGCGTGCTCCCGACGCCGCAGGCCGCCGGGCACGGGGGCAACGGGCATGGAGCAGGCGACACCGAAGAAGGTCTGGATGGACGGGACGCTGGTCGACTTCGCCCAGGCCCGAGTGCACGTGCTCGGGCACACGCTCCACTATGGCGTGGGGGTCTTCGAGGGGATCCGAGCCTACCCGACGCCCCAGGGAGCGGCGATCTTCCGCTTGCGCGAGCACGTCGAGCGGCTGATCGATTCCGCCCGGTTCTACCACATGCCGGTCTCCTATGGCCTCGAGGAGATCGAGCGTGCCATCGTCGAGACCCAGGCCGCCAATGACATCCTCCCCTCGTACATCCGGCCGATCCTCTACCGCGGGGAGCCCGGGCTCGGCGTGAAGAACCTCCGTGGCAAGGTCTCCCTCGCCATCGGGGTGATTCCGGCCGCGAAGTACCTCGGCGACGCCTCCGATTCCGGGGTGCGCGCGAAGCTCTCCCCGTTCCGCAAGCCGCACTCGATGGCCGTGCCGGCGGCCGCCAAGGCCACCGGGAACTACCTCAACAGCTACCTCGCCGGGGTCGACGCGCAGGAGGACGGGTACGACGAGGCGATCCTGCTCGACCGGGGCGGGAACGTCGCGGAAGGCACGGGGGAGAACATCTTCCTTGTCTCCGACCGGACGGTCTACACCCCCGGGACCGAATCCGACATGCTGATGGGGGTCACCCGCGACTCGGTCCTCCGGATCGCGCGGGATCTCGGCCTTTCCGTGGTGGAGAAGCCGATCTCCGTGAATGAGCTCCTGAGCGCCGACGAGGCGTTCTTCACCGGGACCTACGCCGAGATCGCCCCGATCCGCGAGGTCAGCCACTACCGGATCGGAAGCGCGGTGCCCGGCCCGGTGACCAAGGAGATCGCGCAGGTCTACTACCGGGCCGTCCACGGCGAGGACGCACGCTATCGGGCGTGGCTCACCCCGGTGCCGAAGGCCCGGCCGATCGCGCGCGCCTCCGCGGCCCGGGCCTGAGGGGGTCCCCGATGCCGTTCCCGGAGCCCGTCCGGCGCCTTCCGAAGACGACGCTCGCGGGAATCGACGTCTACGTCCACGACGCCGGCGGGACCAGTCAGGTCCTGTTCATGGAGCTACCGGCCGGGCGGGCCGAGGTGACCGTTCCCACGCACACCCACGACGTCGAGTGGGGGATCGTCGTCGAAGGCTCGATCGCGATGACGATCGATGGCCGGACCGAGGAGCACGGTCCCGGGACGACCCACCTCATCCCCGCCCGGGTCCCGCACAGCTTTCGCTTCCGGCCGGGAACCTCCAGCGTCCACTACTTTGTCGAGCGCCGCGTCCCCCTTCCCGGTCCCCCGACGAGCGCCGGGTCGGCACAGCGGCCCGGCTGACCGGTCCTCCCGCGGGGGCCCGAGCGCCGGCCCCCCGTCAGGACCGGCGGGCGGGGGAGGGGGCGCATCCGGCCCGGTGGGTGGAGGGCGGGACCGTCGGGTCCGGACGCCAGACGAGTTCGATCCGGATCCCGTCCGGACCGCGCAGGAAGAGGGACCGGGACTCCTCCCGCTCCGTCTCGCCGGTGATCACGACCCGGGAACGCTGCACCCGGCTCTTGAGTCCCGTCCATTCGCTGACCCGCAGCGCGATATGGTCGACTTGGCCGGAGGGCTCCTTCCCCTCCCCGGCGGCATGCAGGCCGAGGACCTGGCCCCCGAAGAGCAGGTAGCAGTGGTCCTCGCCCTCGCCGAGCACCTCCATGCCGAGCTGGTCGACGAAGAAACGGCGGACCTTCGCGAGATCCCTCACGCGGAGATCGAGGTGGTCGAATCCTACCAGTCCGAAGTCCCGCACGGGGGTCCGCATGACGACCGGTCCCGAGGGACCCCGCCTATTTGGAGCCTCGGTCCTGCGTCCCGCGCGACGGCTCCCCCGATCTCCTCCACACCGCCCGCCCGGCCGCGCGGAGGAGCACCTCGCTCGAGCCGTGGGCGATCCCCCCGCTGCGGACGTCGCGGTACCGCTGCTCGTGGGGAAGGGCCTGGCTGTAGCCGGCCCCGCCGTGGAATTGGATCGCGTGGTCGATCGTCCGCAGCGCCACGCGGACGGCCAGGACCTTGGCGAGCGAGGTCTCGACCTCGGCGCGCCGGCCGGCCTCGAGGGCCCGCAGGGCCTCCTCGGCGTAGAGACGGGTCGCCTCGAGTTCCCCCCAATCTTCCATCAGGGGAAACCCGACCGCCTCATGCTCGGCGAGGGGGCGGTCGAAGACCCGGCGCTCCCCGGCCCGCAGCGCCGTCTCCTCCCACGATGCCCGTGCGACCCCGAGGTAGATCATCGCGAGGTAGGCCCGTTCCCGGGCCAATTCCGGCGCGAGGTAGCGGATCGCCTCCCCTTCCTCGCCGATGCGATGGTCCTCGGGCACCTCGACATCGCGGTAGCGGACCCAGCCGCGGCGCATCCATCGCTCCCCGAGGTCGGGAACGATCCCCCGCTCGATCCCGGACCCCTCCTGCGGCACGAGGAACGCCGTGATCCCCCGGAGCCCCGAGGTCCCCGGACGGCGGGCGTACACGATCGCGGCCGACGCATCGACGGCGAACGCGGCCTCGGTCTTGGTGCCGGTCAGGCGGTAGCTCCCTCCGCGACGCTCCGCCGTGGCGGCCATCCGGCCGAGGTCGGATCCCGCGTCGGGCTCGGTCAGATGGTTCCCCACGAGGACGGCGCCCTCCATCAGCGGGCGGTAGTAGGCCTCCCGCAGGGACGGGCTGCCATGCTCGCCGAGGACGCTCGAGAATCCGGGCTGGAGGGAGAGCTTCGCGAACGCGGTGCCGGCGCGGTAGGCGAGCCGATAGAGGAGACGGGCGGCCCGCACCGGTGGAAGGCCCCGGCCCCCCTCGGAGGTGGGCCGGTCGAGCCCAAGCCATCGGCCCTCGCCCATTGCGCGGAACTCGGGCCACGGGAACGAGGGGTTCCGGTCGAGCGCGGTGGCACGGTCGCGGAGCCGGAGCCGTTCCACGAGCCCGTCGAGATCGTCTCCGAGAGGGTCGTCGGGGAGGGGAGGGATCTCGGCAGTCATCCGGTCCCCCGGTCCCTACGCTCCGAGGGAGGGTCCTCTCCCACGATTCCCGCCCGGCGCAGCGCGGCGATCCTCTCCGCGGGAAGGCCGAGGAGCCCGCCGAGGACGGCCTCGTTGTCCATGCCCAGCCAGGGGGCGCCCCGCCAGATCCTCCCGGGGGTCCGGTCGAACTTCGGGGCGATGCCGGGGCCCCGGACCCGGCCGACGACCGGGTCATCCCATTCGACGAACATGCCTCGGGCGCGGTAGTGGGGATCGCGGGCGATGTCGTCGATCGCGCTCACGCGCTCAATGGCGACGTCGTGGGCCCGGGCGAGGGCCTCGAGCTCGTCCCGCGTCCGGCACGCGCAGAAGGCCGCGATCGCCCGGTCGACCGGTTCCCGGTGCGCCAGACGGTACTCGGGATCCTCGAACCGCCGGTCCGAGAATCCGATCATCGCCGCGAGGCGCGCATAGGCCTCAGGGTTTGGCGCGGCCACCACCACCCAGCCATCCTTGGCCCGGTGGAGGTCGTAGGGGTGCAGGCGCGGGTGCGCGGCCCCGTGGCGGCCCCGCACGACCCCCCGGGCGAAGTAGTCGAGCGCGAAGTTCTCGAGGAGGACGAAGAAGACCTCGTACTGGGCCACGTCGATCGACTGGCCGATCCCGGTGCGGAGGGCGCCGATGTAGCCCATCATCGCCGCCCCGGCGGCGGCGAGGCCCGTCACGGTGTCGTTCAGGGCGGTGCCGGCCCGCATCGGAGGGGATGGGTCCGGCTCGCCCTGGAGGGAGAGGAACCCGCTGAACGCCTGGGCCGTCAGGTCGTAGCTCGGGGCCGCCACCCGTTCGGGGACGCCGTCCTGGCCGTAGCCGGAAATGTGGACGATGGTCAGCCGGGGATTCGCGGCGTGGGCGACCGCATCGGAGAGGCCGAGCTTCGCGTAGGTCCCCGGGCGGGACGACTCGATCCAGATGTCGGCATGACGGAGCAGGTCGAGGAAGATCTCCCTCCCCTCCGGCGCGCGGAGGTCGAGCCCGACGGAGAGCTTGTTGCGGGAGTACTGGACCCACGACTCGGAGACCTGGGCCGACGGCGGCGCGTCGACCGGCAGCTGGGGCGAAAGGGTCCGGGTCGGGTCGGCATACGGCCGGTGGAACGGCGGCACCTCGACATGGATCACCTCCGCACCGAACTCCGCGAGGTAGCCAGAGGCCCACGGCCCGGCGACGAAGCGGGCCGACTCGACGACACGCACCCCGTCCAAGGGACCGAACGGCGGAACGATCCGGCCGGTCGGCGGAGAGGCGGAAGGCATCGGCGGGCAGTGGCGCCCGACCCCATAACAGGACGGGTTCAGAGGGGAACCCGATGCGACAAATACGGGTCCCGGTTCGACGGGCCGATGACCGAGGAACCCTGGGTCCGCTGGGAAGGCGCCAAGTTCCGTGACGAGCTCACCCGCTACAAGATGGAGAACCACCCGTTCCGTACCCACCCGTTCTTCGCGCGGCTGGAGCGGGGGGAGGTTCCCCGCCCGGTCGTGGAGGCCTGGATCGCGCAGTTCTACCCATGGCTCTCCTGCGTCCCGATCGCGATGGCCGAGCGGTTCACGAACTGCGGATGGGACCCGCGCTACGACCGGTACCGTCGGATGGTCCTCGACCAGCTCGTGGAGGAGGCGGGGGATCCGAAGGGGAAGGAACCCGGCCATCCGGAACTCTGGCTTCGGTTCGCCGAGGGCTTCGGCGTGCCGCGCGCTCGGGTCCAGTCGACGCCCCTGTTGCCGAGCACGATGGTTGCCATCGACGACTTCCTCTACACCAACCGGATCAACCCGTTCTTCGTGAGCGCGGCAGGCTCGAGCGAGCCGCCGAACGTCGAGCTGTGCGCGCGGCTCCTGCCCGCCTTCCGCACGAAGTACCAGGTCCCGGAAGAGGCGCTCGAGTACTACCGCCTCCACGTCGAGGCGGACGTTGAGCACAGCCGCTGGGTCGGCGAGATCGTCGCCGACTTCGCGACGACGCCGGAGGTCCGCCGCCAGATGTGGGAGCAGATGCTCCGGGGCTTCTCGATCCACGCCCTCCTGGTCGACGGGGTGCTCCAGGCCGTCGGCTAGGCCGCCACCGACCGGTGGGGCGCCGATGGATCCGGAACTCCGTTCCCCGGCGGTCCTGGTCCAGCTCACCCAAGCCCTGATCGCCCACGAGCTCGTGCACACCTACGGGGCCTCGGAACGGGAGGCGGCGGACCTCCTCGGCGTCGTGCCGTCGACCGTCTCGCAGTACCTCTCGGGCAAGCGGCTCGGCGATCCCCTCCGGCGGATCGCGGCGGACCGATCGGCGCGCCGGATCGCCCGGGCAAGCGCCCAGGAGCTCTTGGCCAGCGACCATCCGCGCGAGCTGGCGGCGGATCTCGTCCTCGGGGCCGCGTGGGCCCTCGGCGGGCGGCGATCCGTGGGCCCCACCGGAGCGCTGGAGCGCGTTGCCGCGGCGGCCCCTCGGGAGGCGGCCATGGCACCCTCCCTCGGGGCCGCCCTGACCCGGCGCGTCTCGATCGAGCAGGCCGCCGTCGCGGACTGCATGCGCCTCGCCCAGCGCTCCCGGGACGAACTGACCCGCGCGATCTTCCGCCAGATTGCCTCCGACAGCCTCCGCCATGCCGAGATCGTCGCCTCCCTGGCGAGCCACCTCGACCGGGGGATGACCTCGACCGCGGCGACCGGGGTGACCCCTCGCGACATCCGCCGCCTTCTCCAGAAGGAACGGGACGCCGAGTCGTCCGGTCGGGACGCCGGCCTCGAGCGGGCGTCCCTCGGCGGCGTGATGGGGATCCTCTGGCAGAGCATGGAGGCGGACGAGCGCAAGCACGAGCTCCTGCTCCGGACGCTGCTCGAAAGCGGATTCCGGGGCGGCCGGCCGGCCCGGCGGACCGGCGGCCGCGCCGAGCCCGGCCCGGATCAGGGGCGCACGCGCTCGAGCTCCAGGTAGCGGACTGGCCGCTCCGAGCCCTCCGGAACGGCGGCGAGGAGGAGCTCCTTGCGGACCCCCTGGGCGACGCGCACGCTGCCCGAGACCTCGGGCCAGGGGCCGATCAGGCCCTCCGGCGCCGCATGGACGAGATAGCGGGCGTGCGTGTGCTCCGGATTGCGGGGATACGCTCGGAAGTGCGCGCCGTACTTGAATCCCGTCTTGACGACCATCCCCCGCTCCCGGAGGTCCCGGTAGGTCGCGGCCCGGGCCGGATACGCCGGGTCGAGCCGGCCGGCCCGGCGCTCGAGACTCGGGAGCGGGACCGGCCGGCCCGTCGCTGCGCTCCGGAGCGTGATCTGGCCGAGCCGCACCAGGTAGGCCGCCTCGATCAGGCTGAGCTCGAGGCGCCGACCCAGGCGGCTGCCGAATCCGGGAGAGCCCCCGAGCGCCTCGACGGCGTCGGGGGCATGGACGACCACGCGGTCGTGGACGAGATCGGCCGGCGCGGGCTCCCGAAGGGGAGAGGCGCCGACCGCCCCGTGGGGCGAGGGCCGTCGGATCCGGTAGTAGGTGAGGTCGGACTCCTCGTCGACGATGCCGATGAGGAGCGACTTCTTCGCGGCCCGGGCGCGGTCGGCGAGCTCGACCAGGGT
>JAVYSA010000042.1:0-9688 GCA_038729445.1 Thermoplasmata archaeon | reverse complement strand
TAGCTTAAACCGACCCCGAATTTCCCCTCGCTGCGTTGGGGTGCCGCTTGGGCGTCCCCGCTCCCGAGGGAGCAATCACTCATGGCGACCCGAGCCGGGCACCCGATGCAGGCACCCGACGCGATGGGCCCGTAGTATAGCTTGGACATCACGGAGGCCTCCGGAGCCTCAAACCCGGGTTCGAATCCCGGCGGGCCCGCGACTTCTCACCGGCCCCGTCAAGACTAGGGGCACCTTTCGGACAAGGGCCCTCTGGATGCATCGTGATCGGGGTCCTTCGGACGGGGGCCGGGAAGAAAGGGGATCGTCACCACCGCCGGCGTTGACGGGGGAACCAGGGATGGCGATCGGGGCATCCCGTTCTCGCCCGGTCAGAACCCACGAGGATCGGCCGATGGAAGGCCACCGGCGCCGCGTCGGAGGCGAACACGCGGGACCCGCCGGCAGGAGCCTCAGGGCCGTGGAGCACGAGGGGATGGTGCCATCCCGGGGGTGAAGGATGCGGGAACCGCGGGCGGGTCGGAGGGGATTCCCGAGAGCAGGTCGAGAGGGACCGTGTGGGGCGGAGGGGCGTACTCCGAGACGGGGCGGCCTCCGATCCGGAGGACCTTCTGGGCGACCGCACCGCAGTAGCCGCACTCATCGCACGATGTGTGCTCGCAGTCGGTGGCCGCGATCCTCCGCAGGAACCCCTTCGGGAAGGCCCGGTTGTCGATCGAGACCTCGCCGAGCCGCTCGTAGGCTTCCCGGAGGGTCCGGACCCCCGGGGGGTCGGGCGGAGACCGCGGTCCCGGTCGGGACCGGAGGAACTGGAGGGGCGCCCGGATTTGGACGAAGCTCACGATATCGAGGAGGTTCCCCGGATAGCTGCGGGCGGCGTACGCCCTCGCGGCCCGGACGAGCCATGGGGTCGGCTTGTTCCGGCCCGACACCTTGAACCGGGAGATTCCCATCTCCTCGTAGACCGCAAGATCCTCCGGCCGGACGTAGATGGCGCTGACCAGGCGCCGCGGATCCTCGACCATCGCCCAGCCGCACTCCGCGATGGGGTACTCGAGGACCGGGCACGGTTGGCCCGGCTGGGAGGCGATCGAGCTCGTGCTCAGGTGGTGGCCCCGGAACGGGCAGCCCTGAAGGCACGACTGGTTCACGAGGATCTCCACCGTCGCGCCCCGGCGGAGGAGCCCCCGCAGCAGCGCGAAGTCCCGGTTCGCCTCCTCGAGGACGAGGATGCTCGCCCCGAGGCGGAGGAAGTACTCCCCTTGGGTGACCGTCCGGATCCGGGCGAAGGAGGAGACGGAGATCGGAACCTCCGGGTGGGCGCGGTGCAGGATCTCGATCAGCAGCGGCAGCGCCACGACGAACCCGTCGACCCCCAGATCGAGGAGATGGTCGACCTCCGCGAGGAACGCCCGCTCGAACCCGGGACGGTACTCCTGCAGGGCAAGATCGTTCGAATTCAGGGTCGCGTTGAATCGCCTCCCGGAGCCATGGACGGCCCGTACGTGGGCCCGGAACCGTTCGTCGTCGATCGCGGGAAGGATGCGCGGGGGTCGCCCCCCGCCCGTCAGGCCCACCGGAAAGTTCCCGAAGAAGGTGGAGACGGGCAGGTCGGCGGTGGCCTCGACCAGGACGTCGTCGAAGTTCGATGCCAGCACGATCTCCATCACCGGGGGCAGGCGGGGCGCTCCCGTAAGCCGGTCCCCGCACCGGTGCGGGTCCCCGACTATCTGGGAGGAGGCGCTCTGCCGCCCCGATGCCCGCGATCGACCGCCGGGACCCGGTGGTCGCCCGCCTGAGGCGAAGGCTCGCGCAAATCGACCGGTCGCTCGTGCGTGTCCTGGCCACGCGGGAACGGGTCCAGGCCACGTTGCTCGCCTACAAGGCGATGCGGGCGTTCCCGCTGGAGGATCCGGTCCAGGAGGAGAAGGTCCGCCTCCGGGCCCGGGAATGGGCGAGGCGCACCGGGGCCGATGCCGACATCGCGGAGTCCGTGGTGATGGCGTGCGTCGCCTCCGGCAAGTCCCGGTTCGTCTCCGGACGGAAGGCCCTGGGCCTCCCCGGTCCCGAGGAGCATCCCGTGGCGCCCGGTCCCATGTCCCCGCCGACACCCCTCCCGCCGATCGCGGCAGGGGGACCGGACCTTCGTCCTTCCGGAGCAGGTGGACGGCACTCGACGGGGCGTTCATAGCCCTCGAACGCCCCCGGGGGGCGTGCCTCGCCGACCTGGCGCCCCGTCGGTTCGCTCCCCCATGCCACGGACCTCCCGGGGCAGCCCTCCCCGACCGACCGCCTCCTGCCCGGTTCGGCGGGAGAGGGAGAATCCGACCTTGGTCGAGTTCCGGCTTCCCGATCCCCACGATCCCCATTGGATGAGGGAGCTGGTTCGGATCTGGGATGCCCGCATCCGCCTGCGGGCGTGCCGACCCACCGGAACGCGTCATCCGGGGTACATGCAGTTCGCCGAGATCGAGGTTCCGGTCCCCGCGGTGGCATCGGTCGAGCGATTCCTTCGCACGTACCCCGGGCTCCGCGAGCTCGCGTTGACCCGCACGGGCCCCGGCCGGCTGGTGGCACGGACGGTCGCACCGAGGGATCCGATCTGCGCGCTCCTCTTCGACCGTGGCGCGTACTGTGCGGCCTGCCGGTTCGTCGCGGACCCGCGGTCCGACGAGGGTCGATGGACGGTCGTGCTCCCCCATCGCGCCTCGGTCCGTCCGATCCTCCAGGCGATCGAGCGTGCCGCACGGGGCACGGCCCCCGCCGTGGTCCCCGTGCGGCCGTACCGGCCCCCGGGGGCGCTCACCGAACGGCAGGCCCGGGCGCTCGCCACGGCGTACCGGCTCGGCTACTACGGCTTCCCTCGGCGGGCCGGGCTCTCCGCCGTGAGCCGGTCCCTTGGCATCGGACGCAGCGCGGCGGCTGAACGTCTCCGTCGGGCGGAAGCGAAGGTCGTCGGCGAGTCGATGCGTTCGTAGAGGCACCGCGCGCGAGGAACCGCCGCGGGTGCCCACCGCACGGATGCGATGTCGCCGAGGAACAGGAGCGGGCCCCCGTCGCCGTAGCAAAGACGCTCGGCTGGGAGATCCCGTAGTACTCTTGGACCCCGGCGTTGCCCACGATCCCCAGGAAGGTATGGTTCTCGGCGTCGCTGAGGTACGAGATCCCGAGCAGGATCGCCGCGGCCAGCGGGAAGTTCGGCTCCGAGGCTCTTCCCGCTCAGCAGGCCAAGGACCGCGATGCCGGCGTCGCCGAAGGCGTTCTCGGACCGGAAGGGGCTCCCGCAGTCCCAACCGATGGCCTGGGTGGTCGGGCAGGCCTGCACCAGATCGCCGAAGGCCCCGATGATCCCCCCGACCCCCACCGCGATGCCGAACAGGGAGAGGAGGAGCGCCCGGTCGAACGGCACCCGGTCGAACCGCCACGCGAGCGCGGCGACCAGCAGCGAGAGAAGGAGGAACGGCGTCGTAGAGCCCGACGTGGCCCACTGCGGAACCCACGAGGACGGGATGAATCCGAGCGACAGGACGTACGCGGCGATCGCGAGAACCACCAGAATCACGAAGATCCGGGTGTGAGCCCGCGGGCCGACCGGGGAACCTGGGGTGGCTTCGTCAGCCCGGGATGCCATCCGATCCGGGGCATTTCGGGATTGGGTGCCAATTCCTTCCGTCCGTTCCGCGCCGCCCATGCCGGGCCAGCCTCCCGAGGGGGGGGCGCGCGTCCCGACGGCGGGAACTGCCCGACGGTCGGACGGTGGCGACGCCGGCGCACCGAAGGTCGCCTTCGGTTTCCCCCGGGTGGTTCGTTCTTGAGCGGTCTCAGGAGGCGGACACGTCCGGCCCGTGGACAGTCGCCTCCGCCAGCCACAGCGCGCTGCGGAGCACGCCCCCCACGCCCTCCAACTCGATCGCGCGGAACCGATAGGCCGACCGCCCTCGGGTCGCGCGGAACTCGTCGAAGAACTTCGTGACGTGAGGGGCGATCCGTTCGACGAAGTAGGTGGTGGTCCGCCGGGCGATCGGGCTGCGCATGCGCCCGATCAGGCTGGGGAGCATCGCCCGGGCGAGGCGGAGGTCGTGGGTCCAGCAGAGGTCGAGCAGGTCCCAGTAGCGCTCGGGGAGCGTCTCCAGGTGCGGCATCGGGTTCCCCGCGATCCGGCTCGTGGTGATCGGGATCACCGGCAGGGGGAAGACGAAGGCCCGGTATCCCTGGTCCACGATCGCCTCGACCATACGGATCGATTCCCCGACGTCGGCGTCGGTCTCGTCGGGGAAGCCGATGGTCATCGTGTAGCAGGGGTCGATCCCCGCGCGGTTCATGATGTCGGTCGCGTCCAGGATGACGTCCTTCCATTCCTCGGGCCGGAACGGGAACGCCTTGGCCGGCATGTACTTGCGGAAGACGCGGGTGCTGCCGGTCTCGAGCCCGACGACCGGGGTGAGGCCCCGGGTCCGGTCCCAGCCGGCGATGTGCCCCATCTCGAGCACCGTCTGGGGGCTCTCCCGCACCGCCGGGGCCGAGACGTGCGCGAACCCGATCTGGCGGGCGCCGGTCCGCGCGATGCGCCGGAACAGCTCGACCACCGCCTCGTGGTTCGTGCGCAGGCGCTGCGCCCCGTAGAGCAGGACATCGTCGGTGATGATCTCGACGTTCTCCTCGCCGGCGGCCCGGTTGACGGCGATCTCCCTCTCAATCGTCTCGTAAGGGAAGCTGCGGTACTTCTCCGGAGTGATCGAGCAGAACTCGCACCCTCGCGGGCATCCGCGGGTGACCTGGATCTCCCCGAACCGGGAGGGGTGGAGGATCGTCGGGATCTCCTCCAGCCGTGGAGGCTGGCCATGGACGATCGCCGGGGGGGTCCCGCCGGAAAGGATCGAACCGACCAACGCGGGAAAATCGACCTCGGCCTCCCCTTGGAAGACGGTGTCGACCCACTCCGGCCGGCGATAGCTCATCTGCCAGATCCCCGGCCCGCCCACGACGACGCGGAAGCCGTAGCGGGAGCGCAGGCCCGCGACCTCGCGGCCGATCTCGTGGAAGAACGTCTCGTTCCAAGACGCGCCGCCCCCGAAGAGCATCGTGAGCTTGGTCGTCACGGGGCTCAGCCCGAATGGATCGTGGGCGGTCAGCCCGACCACGCGGGTCCGGTGGCCCACCGCCCGGCCCAGCCCCTCCGGAGGGACGACCGCGACGTCGGTGATGCCGCGGGCGTGGAGCGCGGCCTCGACCTTGCGGAGGGCATAGGGGGCGGCGCGGGGGGTCCCGTCCGGCGCGTGCGGAACCGGGGGGGCGAAAAGATGGTCCATCAGCAGGCGAGGGACGAGGCGGCTGGGCAGACAGCAGAAGTATCCGAGCGCGGTCGACCGGGAGTACTCGGAGAAGCTCCCGCGGTCGCTCGTCAGCACGACGCTGTGGCCCTCGGCTCTTCCCCCCACGGACCTACGCCTCCCGTGATCGGTCGAACCTGCGAGGCTCCCGCATGCCGCAGGGGGTTATACGGATTCGGCGCGGGGCCGGACCACCGGGCATATCTGCCCGCGTGCCGTGGGAGGGCCATGCGCGCCCTGGCGGAGGTCGGCCCGGGTCGCGGCGGATCCCGTGGGATCCGCGAGGGACCATGGCGGTCCTGAAGCCGGTCGTCCTGCGGAGTCTCCAGCGATCGCTGCGTTCGCTCCGCGGGGAGAAGGCCCCCGTCCTGGCGGGCCACAAGCTCCTCTACCGCTGCAACCTCGAGTGCAAGATGTGCCCGTTCTGGCGCCGGCCGGACGAGGAGCTGCTGACGCTCGCGGACGAGATCCGGATCCAGGAGGCGCTCGCGCGTGCCGGCGTCTCCTTCCTGGGGTTCGAGGGAGGGGAGCCCCTGCTGCGCCGCGACCTTCCCGCCATCCTGCGGGAGGCGCATGCGCGCTTCCACACCTCGCTCGTGACGAACGGCTGGCTCCTCGAGCGGCGCGGGGCCGAGATCGCCCCCCACCTCGACCTTCTGTTCGTCTCCATCGACGGCATCGGGGCCCGCCACGACGAGCTGCGGGGGATCCCGCGATCGTTCGAGCGGGCCGTGGCCGGAATCCGCGCGAACCGCGAGGCCGTCCCGACGGTGATCAGCCACACCGTGACCCGGGACAACCTCGACCATGCCGAGCGCGTCGTGGAGCTCGCGGAGTCCCTCGGGGTCGGCCTCACCCTCCAGATCGCCTACGACTACCGCACGGCGGACCCGATGAGCCCGGAGCGCGCGGCGCTGCGCCCGGTCATCGAACGGCTGAGGGACCTGCGCCGCGCGGGGGCCCCGATCCTCGAGTCGACGGAGTACTTCGACGCCATCCTGGGGTCGTGGTACGAGGGCCGGGGCTGGCGCTGCAAGCCGTGGCTCACGATCAATGTCGATCCCTCGGGCCGGATCGTCCTCCCCTGCTATGTGCTCCAGGAGTACCACGGCTCCGCGCCGGTCTGGGACGTCGACATCCGCTCGCTGTGGAACCGGTTCGACTGGACCGCCTACGAGTCGTGCAACCGGTGCGCCCTGGCCTGCTACCTCGAGCCGTCGCTCTTCCGTTGGACGGACTTCGCCAGCCTGCGGGACCGAATCCTCGACGGGGCGATTCACTACTTCCAGCGGACCCCCCGCACGACCCGCCGGGCCGAGACCGGCCGTCTGCTCCAGATCCACGACGCACCGGCGTGATCCCGTCCCCGCGGGGCCGGTCGATCCCGCCTTCCCAACCCTGCCGTCATGTCGCTGGGGTCAACGGGCTTAACCGCCGGTAGGCTTGCCGGCCCGGTCCATGAACGGCGAGGCGTTCCTGATCGGGATGCTCTTCGTCGTCTACCTGCTCGCCCGCCTCCTCGGTTGGGTCGCCGAGCGGGCGGGGGCGCCGTCGTTCGTCGGGGAGATCGTCGCGGGGATCCTTCTCATCAACGTGACGGTCGGGCCGTACAACCTCGCCGAGTACCTTGGGATCGACCCGTTCTCCTCGGGAGAAGCCGGGGGCCTCAACGCCTCCGCCCTGCTGATCTTCTTCTACGCCGGTCTCGTCTTCCTCGTCTTCACGGTCGGCCTGCATGTCCGCCCCGGCGCCCTCCGCTCGGTCGCACGGGAATCGCTCGGCATCGCGGCGGTCGGGGTCGTCGTTCCCTTCGCCCTGGGGGCCGCGGTCGTCCTCGGGGCCCTTGGCGAGTCGAGCCTCTATGCCGTGCTGCTGATCGGCACCGCGCTGGCCGCCAGCTCCCTCGGGATCGTCTCCCGCCTCCTCTACGACGACGGGCTTCTCGACCAGCGGGAGGGGACGCTCCTCCTCGGCGCGGCCGTCTTCGAGGATCTCATCGCGTTCGTGCTGCTCGCGATCCTCCTCGCCTTCGCCGCGCACGGGTCGTCCCTGAGCCTCGGGCTCGTCCAGCAGGTCGTTGTCGTGGTCGTCCTCGCGGTCGGGTTCGTCATCGCCTTCCTCCTCTTCGCCGAGCCGGCGGCCGACCGGCTGGCTCCCCGCGTGATCCTGCAGTCCGCCCGCTCGCGGGGGGACCGCCGCTGGCAGGACGGGATCCTCGCCGCCTCGCTCCTGGTCTGCCTGGGGGTCGCCTTCGTCGCGACCACGTTCCAGCTCGCGGCGGTCCTGGGCGCCTTCTTCGCGGGGATGGCCCTCTCTCCGCTGGTCGCGCGTTCGGATCTCGACCGCGCCTTCGAGGCCCTCAACGCCCTGTTCGTCCCGTTCTTCTTCGTGTACATCGGGCTGTTCCTCGACGGCGACATCCTCGCCCCCGTGGTGGCCCTCACCGCGCTCATCACGGCGATCGCGATCGTAGGCAAGCTCGCGGCCGGCACGGCGCATGTGCGATCGCTCGGACGGGAGGGGGCCCTGACGGTCGGGACCGCGCTGATGGCCCGGGGCGAGGTGGCGATCATCCTCGCAATCGCGGCGCTCGAGACCGGACTGCTCGCCGATCAGTACCTCGCCGCGATCGTGGTGATGTCGATCGTCACGACGATCGTCGGCCCCTGGATGTTCCGCTGGGTGCGCCGTCGGGCCTCGACCGCCCCGCAGGGATCCCCCTCCCCCACCGACCCCCCGTGAAGGAAAGTACATCTAGGACGACTTCGATGGACGGTAGGATGAGCCCACCGGACGTCCCGATGCCGGGCGACGAGGAGGCCGCGGGGCCCCTCGAAGGGGCGAGGCTGGCGGACCGCATCGCCAACGAGCTCGAGCTCCTGGAGCGCAACGTCGAGCTCTTGGAGCGCCTCGCGAACAACCCGCCGATGGGGATCATCCGCCTGAGCGAGGCGATGCACCTTCCCATCCACAAGGTCCGCTACTCGCTCCACCTCCTGGAGCGGGAGGGCGTCATCCAGCCGTCGGCCGATGGTGCGGTCGTCACCGACCTTGTCGAGGAGTACTGGGCGAACCTCAACCGATCGCTCGAGCGGATGAGCCTCCGCCTCGAGGCCCTGAGGAGCCGGGCCGGCGCGCACCGGGGTCGCGGGTCGGTCCGCCGGAAAGGCTATTAGCGGGATGTCGGGTCCAGCGGGCCGGTGCCGCCGTAGCTCAGTGGTAGAGCGATCGGCTGTTAACCGAAAGGTCAGCGGTTCGAAAGGTGGGCCCGATCCTCCGAGCCCGTCCCAAATCCCGCTCGGCGGCGCCTCCTCCTCGGTTCCTTGGGCCCGTAGCTCAGCCCGGTCCAGAGCGGCCGGCTCATAACCGGTTGGTCGACGGTTCGAATCCGTCCGGGCCCACCCGTCTTCAACGGCATGGCTCGCATCCCGGCGAATGACCATGCCTTACGGTCGTACGATGGCGGAGCTTCTCCCGCCGCGAGACACAAGGTGGTCGACTTCACCGACAGAGCGAAATTGAGTGGCGCGCACCCTGCTCTGGGAGTGAATCTCTCCCCGGACCTCCCGAATCCGGGCCCGTCCGTCCTCTCGCCCTCGGTGGTCCGCCGTGGGGTTCATGGCCCGAGCCCGGTCCCCCGTGCCGGTCGGACCAGCCCCTCCACGGGCACGTCTCAGGCGCCGTGGGTTGCATGCCGGACACCGATTCGATGCGTTCCCCAGGAGAACGATTCAGCTCATCGGTACGACGCCGAGATCTCGGCGTTTTCCTTCGCCATGGCGCAAGAACTTCGGGGGGTTGGCGATCCAGAGCACACTCATCGAGCTCGTCCGCACTTCGTGCAGAACCGCTCGGTCCCGACGTACGGCTTGCCGCACTCCGGGCAGGCCACGGTGGCGGGAGAAGAGACAGCCGCTGCTGCGGGAGGAGCCGGAGAAGATGGGGCCGGGGATGCCCCGGCAACCGGTGGAGGGGGGGACGGCGCCGGCGATTCCTGAGGGTTCGGTGGGAGCTGTTCGGGCGGAGCGTTCGGCGGGGGGCATCTCCCGGCCTTCGCGTCCCTTGGCGCTTCTTCCATCGCCGAACGGCACGACGGCCGACCGCTCCGCCCGTGACGGTGGCGCCACCGGCGATCGCATAGGAGTGGAGCGCGACCAGGATGCCGATGATCACCGCGATGCCCACCGTCGTACCGACCACGATGTATCCCTCCAATCCCGGGAGACCCAGGATCGGCGGGAGGCCCCCGCCCCCCCCCCGCTGCCGTTGTGGGAAAAGCTCACGTTCTCGAGGGCGGGACCTTGCCCGACCGGCACCGTGACTCTGCCCGAGGAGGGGCGGGCGGTGAAATTGGGAAC
>JAVYSA010000041.1:0-10271 GCA_038729445.1 Thermoplasmata archaeon | reverse complement strand
CGGGACTCGCACGACGCGGAGGCGGTGGAGTTCTTCCGGACGTTCCCGGACAACCGCCTCGTGAACCGGCCGTACAAGATCTTCTTCGCCTCCGGGCACAATACCTGCTCCGTCGCGGACTTCCCCGGGACGATGCGGGGACCCCTGAAGAGGGGCGGTGGGAAGGTCGTCCCCCCGACCGGCAAGAGCTTCCACGTGGAGTTCTGTACGGTCGCCACGTGGACCGGCCGGGGCGAGATCACCGAGGAGCGGCTCTTCTACGATCTGGTCGGGCTCATGCGCCAGATCGGGCTGGGCTGAGCCGGCCGGCCGACCGGGGCGTCCGATCGACGGAGGCGGGGCCCGCCGCATGCCTCTGGTCTACGCGGCGTACCTCCCGAACGCCCCGGTCCGGATCGACCCCGACGCCTTCGGTGGGGTGGGGGCGGAGACGGTCGCGGCGATCCGCGGGCTCCGCGTCGATGAGCGGTTCGCCCCGGGCGCGGTCCTCGTCTCCTCCCCGCATTGGGTGACCGCCCCCGGCTTCCGGGCGAACGCCTCGCGCCGCCCCCGCCAGATCTACGACGTCTCCGGCTTCCCTCCCCGCCTCTCGGAGGTGAAGGATTCCCCTCCCGGCGACCCGGCGCTGGCCCGGGCCCTGGTCACGTCGGGCCGGGCCTCGGGAATCGAGGTCGAGGCGACCGAGGCGGGGGGCCTCGACCACGGGGCGTGGGCCCCGCTCCGCCACCTCCGGCCCGAGGGCAGCACGCCGACGGTCCCCCTCTCGATCACCCCGGACCCTCCCGAGACCCACCTCCGCTGGGGCCGGGCGATCGGCGCCGCGCTCGCCTCCTGGCCGGTGCCCGTCGCCCCGGTGGCGACCGGCTCGATCGCGCACAACTTCGACCGGTTCGACCCGCGGCCCGGCGCGCGGCGGCCGGAGGGGGAGCGGTTCGAGCAGGAGATCCTCGGGCTCCTCCGGGCGCGGGACGACGCGGCGCTCCTCTCGTTCGACCGGCGCAAGTGGCAGGCGCTCCAGCCCGAAGGGGGCCCCGCCGCCCTCTTCGCCCTCCTCGGGGCCGTCGGCCCCGAGGTGCGGCCCCGGACGATCGAGAGCTCCTCCGTCCTGGGGGGCTTCGGCATGTCGATCGTGGAGTTCGTCCCGGACTCCGGGAGCGGCCCACGGCCCCGTCTCCGGCCCGACGGGGCCCATGGCGCCCCTTGAGCGGACCGGTCCTCCCGGACCGCGGAGACCGGGGCCCCACGGGGCCGATCCATCGCCTCCCCCGGGGCGCGACGAGGTCGGGACGGGCGCAAGTGTCGGAGGGGGGATTTGAACCCCCGGCCCCAGGATCTCTCCCGCGCCGCGGGCCGCGGCGCGCTATGAGTCCCGTGCTCTACCAGGCTGAGCCACTCCGACAGGGAAGAGGACGGCGCACCGACCGGGCCCCGGCGCCACCGTCGCCTCCGCGGACCGCCTAGGCCGGGGACGACTCCGCCTCGGGCGGGGGTGCGGGGGTCGCCGGCTCGGGGTCGGCCGAGCCCGGCAGCTCCTCCGCGATCGGGCCCAGGACGTCGGAGCGCCGGATCTCGATCTTCTTGAGCGGGTAGAGCGGCTTGACGCCGAGCGCGAGGAGCTTGGTGAGGTCCCCGCCGAGGATCGCGCGGACGAACTCCGGGGCCGAGCGCTGCGCCGCCTCCTTGACGAGGATCTCCGCGAGGCGGTGGCGGAGCTCGGCGCGCAGGCGGGTCTGCAGGCGCTGCTCCCCGACCGCGACCGGCTTGAGGACGAACCGGACGCTGTCCCGCGTCGCCGCCTCGACCGTGATCTCGATCTTCGAGCGCTTGCGCCGCGCCAGCCGCCGGATGTAGTCGCTGGTCAGCTCGTGCCCGACAAAGCGCGTCTGGGCGACCTGGTCGGCGCCGACGCCGGTGATTTGGAAGCGGAGCTTGACGTGGGCCCGGGCGACGTCGGTTCCCCCGGAGATCTCCTCGAGGGTCGTCTCCAGGGTGCGGCCGAGCAGCTGCTCCGGCTCGTTCGCCGGCGTCTCGCCGAGCACGGCGTGCTGGAAGAGGGACGGGGCCTGGACCTTGTACCAGACCTTGCTCCGCCACTTGTCCTTGACCGTGCGGGCGGCGGTCGCCTTGCGGCTGCCGGTCGTCTCCTTCTCGGCCATCGCTGAGGGGCCCGGCGAGCGGGGCACCCTACTTAAGAATAGCGCGGCGGACGCCGGCCCGTCCGCGGTGGCGGGCCCCGGGCCCGCAAAAGGAGATATCTCGTGCCCGGCTCGGGCCCGCGTGGCGAGCCGCGCGACCGCCCCCGACGCCGAGCCCGCGGTCGGCACGCGCTCGACCGCCGCCGAGCTCCAGCGCCTCGGCGTCCGATTCGCCGGCCCCGCCGAGCGCCTGCGCGAGCGGCTGATCGCCGCGCTCCGTGCCGCGCAGGGCCCGGATCGCGCCGAGGCGATGCGGGGGCTCTTCCGGCACACCGTGCTGCCCGCGCCGGCGTACGACGACCTCATCGCCGCCCTCCTCGCCGGCAGCCATGTCCTCCTCTTCGGCCCCTCCGGGGCCGGGAAGACCAGCCTCGCCAAGGACATCTGGGAGCTCTTCCCGCGGGAGGTCTGGGCGGTCGACGGCTGTCCGGTGCTGGACGACCCGCTCACGCTCGTCGACCCGGCCGCGGCGGCCCGGTCGCCGCCGTGCCCGATCTGCCGGCGCCGCTTCGCCGGCGCGGGGGGCGACGGGGCCTTCGACCCGCGCCGGGTCGACGCCCGGTCGGTCCCTGCCGAGCGGGTCCGGCTCCGGGAGGGCTACGGCTTCGCCCGGCTGCAGGGGAGCTCCGAGGTCTTCCCGGACCACCTCACGGGGAACATCAACCTGCGCCGGCTCGAGGAGGTCGGGGACCCGATGAGCCCGCTCGTGCTCGAACCGGGGAAGCTGCTCCAGGCGAACCGCGGCCTCCTCTTGGTCGACGAGATCGGCAAGCTGCCGCTCGGGACCCAGAACGTCCTGCTCCAGGCCCTGCAGGAGGGGACCGTCACGCCGGCGAAGACCCGGGAGAGCTTCCCGGCCGAGTTCGTCGCGATCTGCACCTCGAACCTCTCCGACCTCGACAACATCAACGACCCCCTCTCCGACCGCCTGACGAGCCTGCACATCGGCTACAACCCGCGCCACGCCGACAACCGGCGGATCGTCGCGGTCGCGCAGGGGCCCCTCACCGGACCGGCGGTCCCGGAGATCCTCCTCGATGCCGGCATCCGGGTCATCGAGGCCTGGCGGCGGAAGAACGCCGACGACAATCCGGACATCGGGGAGGTCGGATCGAACCGGACGCTCCTCGACGTGGCGGCCCGCACGAGCGCGATCGCCCTCCTCCACGGCCGGGCCCGGGCCACGGAGGAGGACCTGCGTGCCGGCCTCCTCCACGCGATGCGGGGCCGCATCCGGGCCCGCAGCGGCGAGGCGTTCCAGCAGAACGAGCGCCGCGTGCAGGAGTTCGTGGAGGCGAACGCCGAGCCGGCGCTCCGGCGGAGCGCCGGCGTCTACTGGTGCCGCTACTTCCGCGGGCCGCTCGGCGAGAGCCGGCCCCGGGGGGAGGCCATCGTCGCGGAGGGCCGGCGGCTCGCGAGCGATCCCGGGCTGGCCGCCGACGCCGAGGGGAACGCCGCCCTCTTCCCGGAGTTCCGCCGCTTCGCGGCGTGGGTCGCCGAGACGGAGGGGGTCCCGGCGGGCACCCCGACCTTCCCCGCGGCGCTGGCGGCGTTCGCCCTCCTCGAGCGGTACTCGCTCTTCGCCTGCCCGGAGGATGCCGACGACGACGCTCCCCTCCCCTGAGGGCCGCATCGTCCTGCCGGCGTGCGACCGGTTCCCGGACGACGTCGTCTCCGACGACCTCGTCGACGCGCTGCCCCGGTCCGAGCTCGTCCGTGCCCTGGCCGAGGGCGGGGTCGACGCGGCCCGGGCCCTGCTCCGCGAGCGGGCGGCCCAGGACCCCTCGCTCGCCCGCCGGCTCGAGCGCCTGCGCGAGCGGGTCCGCCGGCAGGCGCAGCGGGGGCTCGCCCGGACGGCCGGGGAGTACGACGCCCGGCAGGAGGCGCTCGGGGCCGCCGAGCGCGAGGGCGAGGAGGCGCTCGCCCGCCAGATCGAGGCGCTGGAGGCCCAGCTCCGCCGGGCCCGGGCGGCCCCCCGCGAGGCCCTCTCCATCCCCGAGCTCGGGCCGGTGGTGACCCGGGCCCTCCTCGTCCCGGGCGCGTCGTGGAACCGGCCGCCGCCGCGCCCCGGCCCGCTCCGCCGGTTCCTCGCCTGGCTCGGGTCCCTCCTCGCCCGGCTGTTCGGCCGCCGCCCGCGTGCCGTCGGGGGGGCGAGCCCGGGCCGCGCGGTGCCCTTTGCCGTCCCCCAAGCCGACGGCCGCTCGATCGCCGCCTCGGAGCTCGGGGAGGTGCTCGCGCGGATGACCCCGGAGCAGGAGGCCGAGCTCGCCGACCGGATCGGCGCCGAGGTCCGGTCGACGGAAGAGGAGATCCGGCGGGCCGCCGAGGCGAAGCGGCGCGAGGCGGAGGCGCAGCGCCGACGCCTCGAGGAGGAGCGCCGGGAAGCCCTGGCCCGCGACGAGCAGGCGGTCTCCCGCGCGGTCCGCGACGCGGAGGACCGCCGGCTCGCCTCCGAGCTGAGGGAGCGCGGCTGGGTCCAGCCGGTCGCGGGTGGGCTCGAGGTGACCTACGCCCTCGTCGAGCGGTTCGCCCGCCTCCTCTTCGAGGGGGAAGCCGCCGCCGCCCCCGCCGACATCCGCTTCGCGCTGCGCGGCGGGGCGGCGACGGGGATCTACGAGAAGGCCCGGCTGCGACAGCCGGAGGAGGTCGCGCGCCTCGACGTCCCCGGGAGCCTCCTCGCGGCGCGCCTCGCGGGATCCCGGCACCTGGACGAGTCGACGAGCTACATCTACCGGGAGGCGACCGGTGAGAGCGTCCACGTCGTCCTCGCCCTCGACCGCTCCGGCAGCATGGCCGAGGGCGGGAAGCTCTCGGCCGCGAAGAAGGCGCTCCTCGCGCTCTACGTCGCGATCCGGAGGAAGTACCCGACCGCCACGATCGACGTGCTGGCGTTCGACAACACGGTCGACGCGATGGACCTCAAGGACCTGTGGGAGTGCCGGCCGGGGGCGTTCACGAACACCGCCGAGGCGCTGCGGGTCGCCCACCGGCTCCTCGCCGGCCGCTCGGCGAGCCGCCGGGAGCTCTTCCTGATCACCGACGGCCTGCCCGAGGCGTACACGACCCCCGACGGGCGGGTCCGGGCCGGCCAGCTCGACGTCGCGATGGAGCAGGCCCTCCTCTCCGCGCGCCCGCTCTCCCGCCTCACTCCCCTCCGCTTCACCATGATCCTCCTCCGCTCCGAGCACCCGGAGTACGAGGCGGCCGCCCGGACGATCGCCCGGACGATCGGGGGGGAGCTCGTCGTCACGGACCCGGCCCGCCTCGGCATCGAGCTTTTGGTCCGGTGGGCCCGCGGCGGTTCGGAGGCGACGGAGCGGCGCCCCCTTGCCCCCGCCGAGCCGGCCGGGTCGGCCCCGTCCGGTCCGGTCCCCCGGCGGAATGGGACGGCGGGGCGCCGGCGGAGGGCCGACCGCCGGATGGGCGGCGGCTGGGCCCCGGCCTCTTCGCCGTGAGGGGCGGCAAGGCATCCCGCGCGGCCCCCTCCAATCGGGATGAACCTTTATCCGCTGCCTCGCCGCTAGACGGGCCGGTGCGATCATGTCCGACCCGCGCGAGCAGAGCCAGCTCAAGGAGCACCTCGCCGAGATCAAGCGGGCCGTCCGGGGCCTGGGACGGGACTTCTCCATCGAGATCCAGCAGCTCGACCGGCGGATCAGCCGCCTGAGCGACACGACCGGGCAGGAGGCCGAGCGGGCCGGCGCCGACCTCCGCCGCGACCTTGCCCGGCTCAAGGCGAACGTCGAGGAGGAGGTCAAGAACCTGCCGTCGACGCTCTCCGATGCCGGCTACGCCCTCGGCGCCAAGACGAGGGAGGTCGCGGTCGCGGCGCGCGGCGCCCTCAGCGCCGCCGGACGGACCGCGAAGAGCGGCACCCAGACCCTCCTCGCCCGGGCCGGAGGCGTCCAGAAGCGCCCGATCCGGCCGTGGACCCCGCCGCCCGAGAACGATCCGGAGCGGAAGGGGCCGTAGGCCGGAGACCGGCGGCGCCATCCGCTCCCTCCGCGACGAGGCGGCGGACGCGCGCGAGGGCGACCGCGAGGTAGACCGGGTCGATGTCGAACCCGTCGAACGCCGCCCCCCCCAGCCGGGACGCGGCGACCGCGCTCGCGCCGATCCCGACGAACGGGTCGGCCCAGCGGCGGACCCGTCCGAGGCCGTGGAGGCGCAGGCACCAGGCGGGCAGCTCCGGGGGGAACGTCGCCGGGTGCGGCCGGTCGGTGGCCCGCCCCTGGATCGTCGCGTAGGGGAGGAACCAGACGTTGCCCCGGCAGCGCCGGCCGAGGCCTCCGCCCCGCCAGCGGCGGCGGTTGGAGGCGTCCTGGTAGGGGACCCCCAGCGCCAGCCGGTCGATCGGGACCCGGCCGGTCCGGGTGAAGTGGAAGACGTACTCGTGGGCGCCGTGGACGTAGCGCCGGGAGGCGACCGGCCGGTAGTGGCCGAGCGCGAGGTCCCGGCCGACCCCGCTTTCCCGGCCGACCAGCGCCCGGTCGATGGCGATCGACTTCACCCAGTGCAGGACGTTCTGCAGGACGAGCCGCTCCCCGACGCGGCGCGCGACGTCCCAGGCGAGCCACGGGTCCCGCGGGACGCTGCCCACGTTGAGGAAGAGCGACCCGTCCGGTGCGAGGGCCGAGGCGGCCGCGTCCGCGAACGACCCGATCCAGTCGAGGTACTCCTCCCGCGGCCGCCGGTCCCGGTAGGTGCGGTACGGCTGCCGCAGGTTGTACGGCGGCGACGTCACGATCGCGTCGTACGGCCCGCGGCGCCGGATCCCCTCGACCCCGTCGCCGCACCAGAGGGCGACCGACCCTCCCCCCGGCGTGGGCAGGCGGATCCGGGCGACGAGGCGCGCTCGCGTCACGGCGACGCGCCGGCGGCATCCTCCGCCCCGGCCGGCCCCCCGTGGTCCGTCGGTCCGCCCGCGGCCCCGGCGTGGACCGGGTCGCGGCGGTAGGCCGCGAGGGCCACCGCGAAGGAGCGCTCGTCGTCGGGCAGGCGGGCCGCGGCCCGGGCCAGCCAGTCGGCCCGGCGCCTCCACTCCGCCTCGACCGCGGCGGGGGGGAGCGCGCGCATCGCCGCGATCCGGCCGACCAGCCGGGTCCGGCCGACGTACTCGTGCCGGTCGGCGGCCGGGTCCCAGCGGAAGACGGGCGAGGCGATGATCTCGTCGGTGTCGGGATCGACCCCGTCGATCTCGACGACGGCGGCGAGGCGGCGGACCGGGCCGGCCGCCGTCCAGGCTTGGCGCTGCACGACGACGGTTGGCACCGCGGCGAGGACCGGCCGCGGCAGGCCGATCGGCGGGCTTTCGAGCCGGCGGATCATCCCCGCGAGGGAGTCGGCGTGGAGCGTGGCGAGGCAGGTCTTCCCCGTCGCCGCCGCCTGGAAGACCGTGTGGGCCTCCCGCCCGCGGACCTCGCCGACGACGAGGTAGGCCGGCCGCTGGCGCAGCGCCGCCGCGAGCAGCGCGAACAGGTCGATCGCCTCGTCCCCCGCGCCCCGGGACGCCGGGGCGTCGCGGGTCTGCATCGGCGTCCAGTGCTCGTGGAGGAGCCGGATCTCCCGGGTGTCCTCGAGCGAGACGATCTTGCGGTCCGGCGGGACGAACTCGAGGAGCGCGTTGAGTGTGGTCGTCTTGCCGCTCGCGGTCCCGCCGATGACGAGGAGGGAGCGGCCGGCCTCGACCGAGAGCCAGAGGTAGGCGGCGAGCTCGGCGCTCATCGTGCCCGAGGCGACGAGGGCGAAGGGGGTCCGGGCCGATTCCCTGAGGCGCCGCAGGGTGAACGTCGACCCCCTCGGCGTGACCGAGCGGCCGAGGGTCGCGTGGAGGCGCGTCCCCCCGGGCAGCGTCGCCTCGAGCAGGGGGGACCGGTCGGAGATCGACCGGCCCGCCCGCTGGGCGAGCTGCCGGACGAAGCCGTCCAGCTCGGCGTCGGTCCGGAAGACGACGTCGGTCGACCGCCAGCCGAGCTGCCGGTGGTGCACGAAGACGGGGATCCCGACCCCGTCGCAGGCGACGTCCTCGATCGCGGGGTCGGCGAGGAACCGGTCGATCGGGCCGAGCCCGAGGAGGTCGGCGACGAGCCGCTCGGTGACGCGGGCCCGGCCCTCCTCCGTCGCGAGCGCGGGGGAGACCGTCGCGCCCATCGCGGCGACCCGGGCCCGGAGCCACTCGACCGCCTCCTCCCGCCGCTCCGGCCGCTCGCGGTCGACGTCGAGGAGGCGCCGGCGGACCTCGCGCAGCGCCCGCTCCTCCTCGGGCGAGAGGCCGGGACGGGCGGGGCCGCCGTCGAGCGGCAGGACCATGCCGGCGGCCGGGTCGGACGCGGCCACGTCAGGCACCCCCCGTGACCGGCGCGACGACGAACCGCATCACGGACCATCCGGCGAGGACGAGGATCCCGGCGTAGACCATCCCCTCCGCGAGCCGGCCGCGCACCATCAGGCCCGCGACGAGCCCGTCGCCGACGCCGTGCACGAGGACGGCGGCGGTCAGCGCGAGGACGAGGGTTGCGGCGATCGAGGAGGCCCCGGCGAGGCCGAGGCCCCCCGTCCCCGCCGGGACCCCGCCCGAGGTCGCGAGCGCCGGGAGGTAGACGGCGGCGAGGACGACGACCGTCAGGAGGAAGACGCCGAAGGCGAGGACGACGACGGCGAGGTAGGTCCCCATCGCCTCGCGCCGCCGGGTCCGGCCGAGGAGGGCGGCGCGGGCGTCCCGGGCGAGCCGGGCGAGGAGCTCGGGGGAGGATCCGCCGCTCGCCTCGGCCCGGCGGACGACGGCGGCCGTCCGGCGGAGGAGCGGGGTCGGCAGCCGGTCGGCGAGGCCCGCGATCGCCTCGTCGACCGGGATCCCCCAGCGGAGCTCGCGGGCCATCCGCCGCACCTCCGCCGAGAGGGGGCCGTAGCTCCCCTCTCCGGCGCGCTCGACGGCGGCGGCGAGGGAGAGGCCGTGGCGGACCGACTCGGCGAGGTCGTCGAGCAGCGCCGGAAGCTCCGCCTCGGCCCGCTCCCGCCCGGCGAGCGTCCGCGACCGGACGGCCCCGTACGGGAGGAGGATTGCCGCCGCGGCGAGGGCGAGGCCGTCGATCGCCGCGAGGCTCCCCCGCTCCGCCCCGGGGCCGAAGGGGACCGTCCACAGTCCGAGGAGGTTGCCCGCCGCGATCGCCGCGATCGCCGCGGCGGCGATCCCCCCGGCGACGGCGGCCCGGCGCTCGGCCCGCCGGTCCCGTGCCGGATCCCTCGGGTGCGGCCGGCGCGTCCCGCCGGCAGGGCCCGAGAGCCCGGTCATTCTCCCCCCTCCGCCGAGCGCGCGAAGAGCAGCGCGAAGCCGATCTCCGCCGCGGGCACGATGCCGAGGACGGTGAGCCAGAGGAGCGAGACCGTCCCGCCCGACCCTCCGCCGATCATCGCGAAGACGGCGAGGAGGATCCCGAGGAACAGGGGGAAGGCGACGGCGACCGTGACGAACGACTCCGCGGCCGCCGCGAGCCGGTCCATCTGGCCGGGGAGCCGTGCCGCCGCCTCCCGCTCGGAGCGGTCCGCGGCCGCGAAGAGGTAGGCCCGCAGGTCGCCTCCCCCCTCCTCCGTCGTGACGATCCCCTGGAACAGGTCGCGGAGCGCCGGCGAGGGGGTGCGCCGGCCCCCGTCGCGCAGCGCCGTCAGGATGTCCTTGCCGAGCAGGTCGGTGTCCCGGACGACCCACAGGGCCTCGCGCCGGATCTCCGGCGCGAGGTCGCTCTCCGCGAGCTCCCGGACGATCGCCTCCGGGCTCGGCTCCGCGAGCGCGATCGCCGCGAGGAACGGGAGGGCGACCGGGAGCTCCCGGTCGATCCGGCGCCGGCGCGCGAGCGCGCGCTCCCGGGGGAGCCGGACGACGGAAGCCCACGCGCCTGCCCCTGCCGCGGCGGGCAGGGCAACGCCGGCGGCCAGTGCGAGCGGGATCGGGACGGAGACCCCCAGCCCGAGCGCGGCGCCGAGCCCCCCGAGGGCCGCGACCCCGGCGAGGAGGGCGGCGAGGCGCGCCAGCGCCCGGAGCTCGGTCGGCACGATCCTCCACTGGGCCGCCGCGAGGTC
>JAVYSA010000040.1:0-10305 GCA_038729445.1 Thermoplasmata archaeon | reverse complement strand
TCAGGATGGCCGCCCGCTCCCGCCCCGCGGTGCTGTCGCGGATCGCCTTCTGCACGGCCTTCAGGCGCTCCTCGGCCTGGGCCCGCTCCTGCTCGAGGAGCTTGCGGCTTGACTCGAACGCGCTCGCCTGGATCGACCGGCTCGACAGCTCCGTCGAGATCTCGCGGAGCCGATCGGCGATGTGCGAGAGCTCCGCCCGCGCCGCGGCCTCGGCCGCGCTCTTCTGCTTGAGCTCCTCCCCGATCCGCTTGAGCTCCGTGGCGCTCTCGTGGGCCCGGCCCGACTTCGACCGGTCGTACGACCCACCGCTCATCGCGCCGGTCGCCTCGATGAGGTCCCCGGCGAGGGTCACGAGCCGGACCCCGCCCATCTGGGCCCGGGCCCGGGCAAGATCCTCGAACACGACCGTCTCGCCGAAGACGTACCAGAACGCCGGGCGCAGCTCCTCGTCGAACCGGACGAGATCGAGAGCGAACCCCACCGCGCCATCGCCCTGGGCGGCGATCAGCGACTTTCCCTTCGGGCGTCCGGCGAGCATCTTGTTGAGGGGCAGGAACGTCGCGCGGCCCCGGTTCTCCGACCGCAGGAGCTGGATGCACTGCTCGGCGACCTGGTCGCTCTCCACGACAATCGCCTGCAGGCGGGCACCGGCCGCAACCTCGAGCGCGACCTGGTGGGCCGCATCGAAGCGGGCGAGCTCCTCGATCGTGCCCCGGATGCCGGTGATCTTCCCGAGGTTCCGCTGGGAGAGGACGAAGTCGACGGCCGAGTAGGCCCCGGGCCGGCCCGAGGCCTCCGCGCGCACCTTGAGGCGCGCGTCCAGCGCCATGTACTGCCGGTTGAGCTCCGAGACCTCCTTGGCGAGGCGGGAGGCCTCGGCGGAGAGCGACGTCTCCTTCGCCTTGAGGGCGAAGAGCTCCTTCTGGAGATCGCCGGTCGACGGCCCCTTCGTGCCACCCGGGGCGCCGGCCCCCCTTAGCCGCATCTCGATGTCCCGGAGCTCGACCGTACGGCCGGATTCCTCGTCCTGGGCCTGGGCCAAGGTCCGCTCCGCCCCGTCGAGGGCCGCCTTGGCGGCCTCCATCCGGGCGATGGCTTCCTGCCAGGCCTGGCGCTTCTCTTGCTCCTGACGCTCCCACTCGAGCTGCTGCTTGCGGGCTGCCGCGAGCTTCTTCTGCGAGCGCTCGGAGCCCTGCGTGAGCTCCGTGAGGGCCCGCGTTGCCTCGTCGGCCCGGCCTGCCGCCTCGTCGAGGGCCTTCGCCCGCTCGGCCTCGTCGGCCTGGAACCGGGTCCATTCGACCCGGTCCGCGGCGATCTGGCCGTCGAGCTCCTCGATCGTCGCCCGGACCGTGGCCAAGGCCTCCTCCTGGTGCTCGAGGCCCGCCTGGAGCCGGCCATGCTCGAGCGTCTTGGCGTCGAGCTCGGCCCGGAAGCGCTTCGCCTCCTCCCCGCCGGCCTCGGCGATGCGATTGGCGAGCTCCCGGATCTGGGCCTCGAGGGCCGTTCGCTCGGCGACCTTCTCGTCGAGCCGGGCGGCGATCCGGTCGATCTCCTGTCGGGCCGCCTCCACTTGGGCCCGACACGTCTCCACCTCCTTGTTCGCGAGCCGGTGGTCCGCCCGGGCCAGGCGGGCCTGGGCGCGCCGCTTCTCCTCCTCCAGGGTCCGCCACTTGAGCGCCTGCTCCCGCTGCGACTCGAGGGCGGAGAGGTGGCTCCGCACCTCGGAGAGGATCGTCTTGATCCGGTCGAGGTTCGCCTCGAGGTCCGCGCGCTTCGCCTCGGCCCGCGCGAACTCCTCGTCGAACTGGGAGATGCCCGCGAGGTGCTCCAACAGCTCCCGCCGGGGGACCGGACCCATCGTGACGATCTTGTTCACGTCCCCCTGCTGGACGATGTTGTACCCGTCGCCGGCGAGCCGGGCATGGGAGAGGAGGCTGTCGATCTCCGTCTGGGTGGTCCGCTTGCCATTCACGTAGAAGTACGAGTAGTATCCGTCCGGGTCGCTCGGCGCGAGCTTGACGTAGCGGGTCAGCTCCACCTCGGGCGCGTCGACCGGCAGCAGGCGATCCGAATTGTCAAAGACGAGGGAGACCTCGCACTCCGTCGCCGGCTTCTTCGATGCGCCGCCGTTGAAGAACAGGTGGGTGAGCCGCTCGGCCCGCAGCGCCTTCGAGCTCGTGGGCCCGAGCACGAAGAGGATGGCGTCGGAGATGTTGGACTTGCCCATCCCGTTCGGACCCGCCACCCCGGTGAGGCCGGGCTCGAAGGGGATTTCCGTGACGCCGGCGAACGACTTGAAGTTCCGTAGCTTCAACCGCTTCAGGTACATCGCAGGTTCCTCGGGGATCTCGGTCCATCCACCGACAGGCCCCGCCTGTTTGTCAGACGTTCGTCGGCGGCGGTTCAAGACCTCTGTCCGCCATATTTAACCGTATGGTCGAACCGGCAACGGGAAGGACCCGACGAATCGCGCCCCGGAGAGGAGGGAGTGGTCCGCCGTCGGGCTGGGTCGACGAGCGATCCCGACCCTGCGACCGGACGGGGCATGACAGGGGGGTTCACGATGGGGAGAGCTCCTCGTAGATCGCGCGGAATTGCCGACCGATCTCCGGGAACGAGAGGCGGCGCCGCACCTCCTCCGAGGGCCGGAGGGGGCCGGCCTCGACCGCCTCCCGGATCGTGGTGCGAAGGCGGTCCCGGTCCCCGGGCGGATAGAGGTGAAGGCCGTCGCACCCGGCCAGCGGTTCGATGGCGGGGACGCCGGTCTCCGGAACGACTACGCGGGTGCCCCTCAGGTACGCCTCAAGGACCGGGGCTTGGAACCCCTCGTAGGAGGAGGTCGAGACCATGCAGGTCGACTGCCGGTAGAGACGATCCAGTTCGTCGGGAGCCAATGGGCCGAGCAGCCCCGTGACGTGGGGGTGGCGGCGCATCTCCTCCACGAGGGGGGCCGCGTCGGGGCCCGGACCGACGTTGCAGCGGACGGCGAAGGACAGGTCCGGGAGGCCCCGGGCCGCCTCGAGGAGACGGGCGAGCCCCTTGCGCGGGGCCGTCGTGCCGATCCAGAGGACGTCGAACCGTCGTTCGAGCCGTTCGGCCGAGACCGGCTCGAAGGGAACCCAGACCCTTCGGGCCCTCTCCGCCGGTTCCCGGCCAAAGGCGCGGCGCAGTTCCTCCCGCACGGCCTCGCTGACGGTCACGATCCGGCGGGAACGACGGACCGTCATGCGGAGGGCGTCCCGGTCGGCCCATGCGACCAGCGATTCCGGCCGGTGGAGGGCCCACAGGTCGTGGACCGTACCGATCGACACCCCCCGGCAGGTGCCCTGGAAGTCGGTATCGTGGACCAGATCCCCGGGGGGGCTCGCGTAGCGCTCGAGACGCCGCTGGAGCGCGGGGAGGACCAGCCCTCCGACGCGGAGATCGAACGGGCGGGGAACCTGGATCGGGCGGGCGTCCACTCCGGCCGCGGTCGCCGCGGAGAGGACCCTGCCGGCGTAGGTCGCCATGCTGACCGCCGGTCGTCTCCAAGCGCTCGAGGCGATCCAGATCGGCATTCCGGCTCCGGCCCTCCGCCGCCGCGATCGCGCGCGGGGTGCGGGTCCGTCGACCCAGGCGGCCAGATAAGCCGACCGGAACCGCGACAACCCCGCCGCGAGGGAACGAGGATCCCGGGCGGGATGCCCCCCGCGCAAGGGCTTAAGAGGGGCGAAGGGTCCCTCCCCGGAAATGCCTCGAACTCCTTCGGAGCAGTGACTCCGGCGAGCGACGACCATCGATCGGCTGGCGTGAACTTCATGGACGTCGAAGAGGCGGTGCGGCGGATGCGCCCCTGCACCCAGTTCTCCCCGCGGCCCATCCCTCCGGAGAAGCTCAAGGCGGTCCTCTCGGCCGCCCGTCTCTCCCCCTCACAGAGGAACCTCCAGCCGTGGAGGTTCGTGGTGGTGCGGGACGACGAGCGGAAGCGCCTCCTCGCCCAGGCGATCTCCCGCAAGCGGATCGTCGGGGAGGCCCCGGTGGTACTGGTCGTCTTCTCCGTGGAGGAGGACATCCCGATCACCATCGGAGGGTACATCTCCGCCTACCCCTTGGACGTCGCCGTGGCGATCCAGTCGCTTCGCCTGGTCGCCGAAGCCCAGGGCCTTGGCACCCTGTGGATGATCGACTTCAACGAGGAGAAGGTCCGATCGGTCCTGGGGGCCCCGGAGGGCGTGCACCCCATCGGTGTCATCCCGATCGGGTTCCCGGCCGACGGGACCGGCGCGGAGACCATTGCCGACCCGGACGCGGGGCGAAAGAGCCCCGACGAGGTCATCGCCTACGACACCTATCCTTGGTGATCCGTGGAGCCGGTGACGTTCGTCAGCACGAATGCCGGCAAGGCTCGAGAGGTGCGGCAGATCCTGGGGGAGTTCGGCATCCCGGTGGCGTGGAAGCGCCGGAGCTTGCCCGAGCCCCAGGCCGATTCGCTCGCGGCGGTCACCCGATCCAAGCTCCGGGCCGCCCGTTCGGCCGGTCGCTCGGTCCTCGTCGAGGATTCGGGCCTCTTCATCGACTCCCTGCATGGGTTCCCGGGAGTCTACAGCGCGCACGTCCTTCGGATCTGGGGATTCGGGCCGATCCTCGAGCTCCTGCGGAAGAGGCCCCGGAGTGCCACGTTCCGGGCAAGCGTCGGGTGGACCGACGGACGGACGGTCCGCCTCTTCGCCGGGGAGGTGAGGGGCTCGATCGCGCCCCGCCCCCGCGGTTCCGGAGGGTTCGGCTATGACCCGATCTTCGTCCCGGAGGGATGGTCCCGGACCTTCGCCGAGGTACCGACGGCGGAGAAGGACCGGGTCTCCCACCGGGCCCGCGCGTTCCGGGCGGCCGGCCGGTTCCTGGTCCGGAGCCGAGGCGCACCGGACTGACCCGTCCCGCCGGATAGGCAACCTCTTTTGCGAGAAGGCCTCCGCCGGTCCCCGGCCGGTCCCCCGGCCCGGGAACTCCGCGCGGTCGAGGAGGTTCGGGTGAGGGTGCTCCTGATCAGCCACCGATTCCATCCGGTCCAAGGGGGATCGGAGCAGTGGGCCCTCCTCCTCGCCCGCGCCCTCCAGCGGCGGGGAGAGACCCCTCTCGTGCTGACCCAGGCCGAACCGGGCCTCCCGGCGGAGGAGGACCTCGGAGGGATCGCGATCCGGCGCATCCCGATCGTCCGCGCCGGCCGGTTCCGCATCCCGAGAGGATATCCGGCGATCTTGCGGCGGCTCGACTACGATCTCCTGCACCTCAGCGGCAACCGGGTCTGGTGCGCGGACTATCTCTTTCCGTGGGCGCGCCGGATCCCGGGTCCGAAGGTGATCACGCCGCACGGGTTCTACCAGCTCGCGATGGCCCCGGGACCGCTCAACCGTCTCTACTTCACCCGCTACCTCCCCCGGGTCCTCTCCGCCTTCGACGGCTACCTCGCGATGACGGCGGCGGAGGCCCGTCAGATCGTCGGGTTCGGCTATCCGGGCGAGAAGACCCACGTGGTCGGGACCGGAATCGAATGGGACGAGTTCGAGCGGCCCCCCGCAGCCCGGAGGGAGTGGGTGCGTGACGGCGTTCGGACGCCCTTCGTCGCGCTGTCGGCGGGCGGGACATGGGAGAACAAACGCCTCGACCGGGTGATCGCGTCGCTGGCCCCGCTCCGCGATCAGGTCACACTGCTCATCGCGGGCCGCGATGTCCCCCACAGCCGCCTCGCGCGCCCGGTCCTCGATCGGATCGCGCGGGATCACGGGGTCACCGTCCGCTTCCTGGGGGAGATCCCTCGGGAGGCGCTCCTCGCGGCGTACCGGGAAGCCGATGTCTACCTCCAGGGATCGTCGTACGAGGGATTCGGCCTGGCCCTCCTGGAAGCGATGGCCTCCGGGCTCCCCTTCGTCGCCTTCCCGGCCGGTGCCGCCCCGGAACTGGCCGCTGCCGGGGGCGGGACCGTCGCCGAGTCGGTGCCGGCGTTCACGGCGGCGGTGCGAGCTGCGCTCGCCCGCCGGTCGGAGGATCCCGAGGGTGAGCGGGAGCGGACGAGGGCCGCCGCGGCGCCATGGCGCTGGGACCGGCTGATCGACCGCTACCGGGAGGCGTACCGCGCCGCAGGGGCTGGGAGGGGAGGGCCGAACGGATGACCGTCCCGGACTCGGCGCCGAATCCTGCGAACTACACGGCGCTCTTCTACGAACTGGAGGGAAAGCACGCCTCCACGGCGGCGCCCCGGCTCGTGCCGGCGTTCATCGATCTCGTGCACCCGACCAGCGTGCTCGATGTCGGATGCGGGACCGGGGTCTTCCTCCGGGAATTCCTCCGTCGCGGGATCTCCGATGTCGTCGGGATCGAGGGCCGTTGGGCCGAAACGGTCCCCCTCGAGGTGCCCCGGGAGACCGTCCGGTTCCTCGATCTGAACGCGGGCTTCGATCTCGGCCGCACGTTCGACCTCGTACTTTGCCTCGAGGTCGCCGAGCACATCGAGCCGGAAAACGCCGACCGGCTCGTCGACGCGCTCGCCCGCCACGGACCGGTCATCGCCCTGTCGGCCGCGGTCCCCAGCCAGGGGGGAGAGCACCATGTCAACGAGCAGTGGCCCGACTACTGGGCCCGCAAGCTCCGGCGGCGCGGCTTCGACGCCTTCGATCCGCTCCGGACGGCGCTGCTGCCCGATCCGACGACCCCAGTCTACTACGCCCAGAACCTTGTCCTCTACGCCCGTCCGGGAACCCCGGGCCATGGGGCGCTCCGGCGCATCGGGCCGCCCCTGCGCGGGCGGGTCCCCTTCCGGCTGCGGGTCCTCTCGCACCCGGTCGCGGGCCGGCTTGTCGCGGCGCTGCCGAGCCGTCTCCGGGAGCAGGTCTACCTGCAGTACCGGACACGGGTCAAGCGCCACATGCCCGGCCGCCTGCGACGCATGCGCTAGGCCCGAACGGTGGCCCGTGGAACGATCCCCCGGCCCGGTCGGGCCGGGGGAACGGAAAGGGTTGGCCGAGGAGGTCCGAAACGGGAAGGGCCGAGGAGGACCTCAGTCCTCAAAGTCTCCGCCCATCCCGCCGCCCATTCCTCCGCCCATGCCACCGGGGCCGCCACCCCCCGAGCCACCGCCGGAGGGGGGCGGGCTCGCCTTCGCCGCGATCACGTCGTCGATCCGCAGGATCATGACCGCGGCCTCCGTGGCGCTCTCGATCGCCTGGCGCCCGACCCGGATCGGCTCGATGACGTTGAGCGACGCCATGTCCTCGACCTTGCCGCCGTGGACGTTCACGCCCGCCGTCTTCTTGCCGGCCTTGTGGGACTTGCGCAGCTCGATCAGGATGTCGATCGGGTCGAGCCCGGCGTTCTCGGCGAGGGTGCGCGGCACCGCCTCGAGCGCCTCGGCGAAGCTCTCGAAGGCGATCTGCTCCCGGCCCCCCACCTTCGCGGCGTGCTCCCGGAGCTGCAGGGCAAGCTCGCTCGCCGTCGCGCCGCCGCCGTAGACGAACTTGCCGTCCTCGACCGCGACCGCGACCACGTTGAGGGCGTCATCGAGCGACCGCTCGATCTCGTCCAGGACGTGCTCGGTCCCGCCGCGGATCAGAACGCTGACCGCCCGGGCCTTCTTGCAGCCGGTCACGAACGTCAGGGAATCCTCCCCGATCTTGCGCTCCTCGACCAGACCGGCGGAGCCGACGTCCTGGGCGGTGAGCTCGCTCACCTTGCTCACGATGTTCGCGCCGGTTGCCTTGGCGAGCTTCTCCATGTCCGACTTCTTGACCCGCCGGACGCCGTAGATGCCCTCCTTGGCGAGGAAGTGCTGGGCGAGGTCGTCGATCCCCTTCTGGCAGAAGACGACGTTCGCGCCGGACTTCTTCACCTGCTCGACCATCCGGCGGAGCATGTTCTCCTCCTCCGCGAGGAAGGCGTTGAGCTGGTTCGGGTCGTTGATCTCGATCTTGGCGTCGATCTCGGTCTTCTTGATCTCGAGGGCGGCGTCCAGGAGCGCGATCTTCGGGCTGGCGACACGGCTTGGCATCCCGCTGTGGACCTTCTCCTTGTCGACGATGACGCCCTCGATGAGCTGGGTGTCGCTCATCGAGCCGCCCTGCTTCTTGATGAGCTGGATGTTGTCGAGGTCGACGTAGTAGCCGCTCTCGCGCTTCTCGGCGACCGCCGTGACGGCCTTGACCGCGATGTCGCCCAGGATCTCCCGGTTGAACGAGACCGACTTCGAAGCCATCGCGGTGTCGGCGATCTCCCGCAGCTTCTGGTGGTCGTCGATCTTCACCGGCTGGGCGATCTGGTCGAGGATCTCGAGCGCCTTCTCGGAGGCCATCCGGTAGCCCTGGCTGATGATCGTCGGGTGGATGTTCTGCTCGATCAGGCTCTCGGCGCGCTTGAGGAGCTCCCCGGAGAGGACGACCGCGGTTGTCGTCCCGTCCCCGGCCTCCTGGTCCTGGGTCTTGGCGACCTCGACCAGCATCTTCGCGGCCGGATGCTCGACGTCCATCTCCTTCAGGATGGTGACCCCGTCGTTCGTGACGACGACGTCGCCCATCGAGTCGACCAGCATCTTGTCGAGGCCCCGGGGGCCGAGCGTCGAGCGCACCGCGTCGGCGATCGCCTTCGCCGCGGCGATGTTGTTCGACAGGGCGCCCCGGCCCTTCTCCCGCTTCGTCCCTTCCTTCAGCACCAGAATCGGCGTCTGTCCCGTCAGCATGGCTCTTCCCTGACCCCAGGGTCCCTGGTAGGTCAAATGCGGTAGAAAAGCGGTTCTATTTAATCATGGCGGCACGGATCGCTGCGATCGCCCGCCGAACCCGGGCTCCCGAAAGGAGGGTCCGGACGGTGGCGCTCCCGATCCGTCCTCGGCGGGGGTCCGGGTTCCGCGGGGATCCTCGGGCGATCGCCCGGCTCGTCCCGGTGTGGATCCTCCGGTTCCGGTCTTCCGGCCCGGGGCCGAGCCCGGGTGCCATCGGCGGGAGCGCAGGGCCGGGGGCGCCGGACCGGGTCGGACCCAGCGGCCGCGGCCCGGCCGGGGCCACCGGCTCAGGGGACGGGGCCGCGGCGACGCCCCCGTGCGATCGCCCAGGCGCCCAGCCCGATCGCGACCGCGACCACGAGGCCCCCGATCAGGAGGTAGCCCTCGGTCGTCGTCAGCGGGAGCCCGAAGAAGGTGGGCCCCGCCGGGGTCGGCGGCGACGCCTGGAAGGTGAACGACGCGGAGGCAGAGCTCCCCTGGACGGCGACCGAACGGCTCGGGGGCGAGAGGGTGTATCCCGCCACCGCCTCAGGGGTCACGACGTAGGTCCCGTTCGGCTCCGATGCCTCGAGGGTGCTGGACGACCCTCCGATCGTCCGGCCCCCGACGGAGACTGTCCAGAACGTCCCGGACGGAAGCCCGCTCTCGGTGATCGTGATCGGGTAGGTGAACGCGGTCCAGGCAATGTTCACCGTCACGGGCCCTCCCTGGACCACGACCGCGCCGGAGGAGTTGGCCGTCGTCCACCCCGGGACGGGGGAGAGGAGGTACCGCGACGTCCCGTTCGGCGCGAGCAAGGAGATCGATGGGCCATCCGTCGAATTCCGCGCGCCCCGGAAGGTCACCGACCACACGGTTCCTGCCGGAAGGCCGCTCTCCTGGAACGTCACCCGGTAGGTGGTCGGGCGGAAGGTGAGGAGCACGTGCACCGGGGCGCCGTCCACGGCCACCTGGCCGGAGGACGGAGTGACGGACCACCCCGGCGGCACGGAGACCCCGAACGGGAAGGACCCGTCGGGTGCGGACAGGTTGAGGCTCCCGTTGGTGGTGACGAAGTAGGTGCCGTTCCAGAGGAGCGTCCACGAGAGGCCCGGCGCCCGTCCGGCCGTCAGGAAGGTCACCGCATAGATTCCGACATGGAACGCGATGCTCACCGTCACGGGGTATCCGAGGACGGCCGCGCTCCCGCGGACGCTCTCGTACGCGGGATCCGAGCTGACGGCATCGTAGGGATAGGTCCCGTTGGCCAGCCGCACGGTGAGGGTCGGCTGACGGGAGGAGACCGATGGGCCCCCGCTCACGTTGAACCACCAGAGCGTACCGGTCGGCAGGCCGGTCTCGTTGACCGTCACCGGGACGGTGAAGGGAAGGTAGTCCGCCGTCCGCTGGGCCCCGGCCCCTGCGATGGTGAGGTTCCCGCCGGCCGGCGTGACGTAGCCGGCGACCGACTGGAGCGAGTACGCGTACGTCCCGTTGGGCTCGAGGACCGAGAGGGTGCTGTTCGTCGTCCCGTACGCCGTGCCATTGATGCGGACCCCCCAGAACGTGGCGTTCGGCAGGCC
>JAVYSA010000039.1:0-10378 GCA_038729445.1 Thermoplasmata archaeon | reverse complement strand
GGCGACGGATTGGGTGCCTCGGGGTCGTCGTCCGCTGCCAACCGGCACGGCGCCTTGTGGGTCTCTTGGGCTTTCGTAAGGGAGGGGAGCCCCGCGGGGAGAGCCGCCGCCTTGCGCTCTGGTCGCACCGGGGCACACGCCGAGCGGGCCCGTCGTGCGGCCGCTCGCGCGGATGGGTGAGTCCCCCTCCTCGCCGCCTCCGCCCTCAATTCCCTGCGGTATCGCTCTCGCCACCGCGGGGAACGGTGAGGAGGCCCACGGTCGGCGTTCTTAGGTCCTGCCGCCGGTCGTCGCCGGAGGTCCGATGGTGGTGAACGTCGCGGTCTCGGACCTCGTCCTCCTTCCGGTCCTGATCGGGTACACGATCTGGTGGTCCTACGACCTTCGCCGGGGCTCGAAGATCCATGCCTCGACCCTCCTTCTCCACATCTTCGTCTACGGCCTCGCGGCGTTCTACGTCTGGGCCGTTTCTCTCGGTGAGGTCGTGCGCGCGGGCGGGTCCTCCAACGCCATCAGCTGGGTGTGGACGCTCGTCCTGAGCGCGGTGGGGGTGGTCGCGACCGAGGCGGGGATGTGGTACGGCGAGCATCGCATTGTGGTCGAGCGGACCGTGGCCGGCCACTGGAGCTATCGCGGCCCGGTCCGGATCGCGCTCTTCTGGCTGGGCCTCTACCTGACCCGGTTCAGCCTCGAGGACGGCCTCTTGGGCGGCTATTCCGTCTTCCTTCCGCCGGGGGTAGGACCCCCGCGGGGGTGACGCTGGGGACGTTCGTCGGGGTGGTCCTGCTCGTGGCATCGCTGTACCTGACGAGCTTCGGATTCTTGCTGGGAATCAGCGTCGCGACCCGCCAGCACCACCGCCGGTCGCTTCAAGGCGGGCTGGGGCCGGAGGGCTCCGGCCCTGCATGCCCGGAACGATCCGCCACCCATCGGTCCGCCAACGCCAGCGGCGGAGCGACCGCATCGCCCCGCACCGATCCGGCTGCGGGTGCCCTTCGCCCGGGCGAACCCCTCTGCCGGGGTTGTGGTTCCCCCGTCGCTCCCGAGAGCGCCTACTGCGGGGAGTGCGGCCGCGCGATTCCCCCGAAGGGGTCGGTCCCTTGAACCCCATGGGCTCCCCCGACCCGACGGCGGCATGGGTCGTGCGCGGCGTCATGCTCGGTCGAATCCGGCCGCGGGCGGCCCGCCGGCCGGGGGGAGCCCTCCCTGCGGGGCTGTTCTGTCGCGGTGTCCCGTGGAACCCCCACGGGAGAGCGATCCGATCGTGTTCCTCCGGCTCGCTGCGGCGGCCCCCCTCTCGGGGCAGGCTGACCCTCCATCCCTACCGGATCGTCCACGCCGCCATCGGGAAACGGTCGAGCAGGGACGCTAGTGGGATCCTGGGCCTCCCTCTGCGGACCGTCAGGGTCCGTCCCGTCCAGATTTCTTTCCACCGTCCCTCTCCCTCCTCGGGGAGGCGAAGCCAACCCGACGCAGGGGCCGGAGCCGCGGTCCGGGGTCCCCGCGGGTCGAGACGGACGATCACGAGGGTTGCGTCGCGTCGTGTCGACCGCAGGAAGGCGACATGGCGCGTTGGCGTTCCGCGGACGAACACCGGTCGGTACGTCCCCTCCCCCCAGAGCCCCGGGTGCTCCCGTCGATGGCGTAGGAACCGGGCGGTGGCGTAGAGCTTCACACGGCCGTCCCACCACCGGGAGCACAGATCGTCCAGCGCCGGACGCTCCTCGGCGACTTGGCGGGCGATCGATCGGAGGGCGCACCTCCGGGCGGGGAAGTCGACAGGGCGCCGATTGTCCGGGTCGACCAGCGAGTCGTCCCAGAGTTCGTTGCCCTGATAGAGGTCCGGGACTCCCGGTACGGTCATCTTCAGGGCGAGCTGCGCCAAGGAGATCTCCGCCCCGAGGCGGGCCAGCGTCCCCACAAAGGATCGGAGCTCCTGCCGGATCGGGTCGTCCGCAGGGGCGGTAGAGAGCGCCTCCAAGACCGCCGTTCCCGTCGCCTCGTAGCGTTTCCTCGGGGCCTTCCAATGGCTCCGCCTCCCCCCTTCCCGGACGTACTTGATCCAGTAGGATGCTAGGCGGCCGAAGTACGTCGGACCGGGGACCGCGGCGACCGGCCAGGTCGCGACGATCGTCTGGAGGAGGGCGTACCGATCCTCCGGATGCAGCCGAGCGACCGTGCGCCGGCGGGCGCGCCACCGGTCGAACGACGCGAGGAGATGGGACCATGCGGCCTCGCAGTACGGCAGCGCGAGCAACCGCGCCCGAACATCCTCCCCCCGCTTCGTGTCGTGGGTCGCGGTCGTGGTCAGGGCATGGGGGCTCTGCCGCGCCTGGATGGTGAAGAACCGGTGGAACCGGCGGATTGGATCGATCCGCGGATCCGGGTCCGGCGTGCCCCCGACCTCGTTGAGGGCAAGCCACCGGGGGAAGTCGTAGAGGACCCGATCCTCGACCCCCTTGGCGGCGACCGCGGGCGTGAGCTGCTGCACCGTGGCCCATCCGCCGAGAAACCCCTTGGGGGGGCGCCCGCGGGCCGTTTGCACCAGGGCCCGCCGCAGGGCCCCCAAGGTCGGGGGGCCCCTCGGAAGGCGACGGGCCCACGTCCGCATCGCACGGCGATCGGGAGGATGGCTCCTTCCCGATGGGCAAACATAGGTTCGGTAGACCGGGACCCCCGCCAAGAGCTCGACCAGCGACCGCTCCACCTCGGGCGGGGGTCGCGGTCCACCGGCCCACGGGATCCACGGGCGCCATGCGCGCGCGGCCCGACCCACGTCGGCGATCAACCAGTCCCGGACGGCGGCGACCTTGGCCCGGCGGACCCGTTCACCGAAGGAGGTCGCGGCAGCCCCGGAACGCCGGAACTGTCGGTCCATCCGGCGCACAAGATCGGGCGGTGCGAAGAGGCCGGTGATCGCGTCCAGGGCGTCGTAGCCGGTCGTGCCTTCGATGGGCCAGTCCGAGGGGAGGCGCTCGTCCCTCCATCGGATCTTTTCGACCCAGATCCGTGGGCCGGGCCCCAGGAGCGTCCGCAGCCTTCGGAGGTATTCGCACGGGTCTCTCAGCCCGTCGATGTGGTCGACGCGCACGCCGTCGATCCATCCGTTGCGGGCTGCGGTCCGCAGCCAGCGATGGGTCGACCGGAAGGTCGCGGGATCCTCGACCCGGACTCCTACGAGCGAGGCCACCTGGAAGAAGCGTCGGTAGTTGACCCGGCGGTCGCCCTCGGACCCCGGGATCAGGCGGTACCACTGGTCCATCAGGAGGCGAGACCACGCCCGCAGGTCCCGCGGCCCTCCCCCGTCCGCCGACGGCGGGCGATCGGCCGCGAGCGGAAGCCGAACGCCTCCCGGAAGATCGAGCTCGGGCCCGCCTTCCGCAGGACGGTATCGGAGGGTACCGGCCTGGACCATGCGGTCCCATCGCTCCGGCAAGACCGGATAGATCACCGCCGGCCGCCCGCGCGTCGCCGCGTCCCAATCGATGTCGAACCAGCGGGCGTAGGGGCTTGCCGGCCCGTGCGCAAGGACATCCCACCATGCCGGGTTCTCCGGGATCGCGGCCTGGTGGTTCGGGACGATGTCGAGAAGGACCGAGAGGCCATGACGGTGCGCCGTGCGGACCAGCGCGCGGAAGGAACGGGAACCTCCCCGTTCGTCGGAGAGCCGGGTCGGGTCGATGACGTCGTACCCGTGCGCGCTCCCGGAAGCGGACCGCAGGACCGGGGAAAGGTAGATCCCTCCGACCCCGAGACGGACCAGATAGGGGATCGCCCGTCGCGCGTCGTCGAACCGGAAGGTCGGTGTCAGCTGGAGGCGATAGAGGCTCGAGGGTGGCGGCGCGGGCGCCCCCTTCCTCATGGGAGGCTCAATCGCAGGGCGCGGGCGAGACCGTCCGACGCCCGGGTCCATGCCGACGCGTTCGGGTCCGCCTCTCCGCGGTGCGCCAGTTCTTCCCGATGGCGGGCCAACACCGGGAAGGCGTCGCTCTGGGCCCGCTCCAGGTCCACGTCGTACGGGAGGGCGCGCACAAGATCCGCCATCGTCTGGGCGACCGTCAGGCGCTCGACGTCCCACGGGGACTCGATCCAATGCCGGACCGCGCGCTCTACCGCGCGCCGCGGAGCGAAGGCGAGTGCGCTGCCGGTGATGGGGATCCGCCAGCGGTCGGCTTCCTCGAGCAGCGCCCGGATCCGACCGAGATCCGGGACCTCGCGCTCGAACTCATGGCGGAGGTCGGCATTGAGCGTGTATCCGGCCGCGCTGCGGAACACCTCGGGCACCGGGATCCTCCGCTCGATGAGGTACGCGATCAGCGCGCTGCTGCGCTCGTGGATTCCCCGGAGGGTGTGCTCAGCCTCGAAGAGGGTATCGTGCAGGAGGCAGTCGACGACCCAGCGCTGGTCGTCCGGCGAGAGCGTACGGAGCGAGTAGGGAAGGGAGTCGAACTGCTGCGTCATCACTTGGAGGATCCCGGGCAGGTCCCCGAACGCGAAGCTTCGCTCCGCCGCCGTAACCAGCGCCTGGTAGTCTTCCGGCCCGCGGAACGTCCGGGCCCCGGCCACCAAGTTGAGCCCTCCGAGGTGGATCGCCCCGTAGGTGACCTCCGACGATTCTTCGGTGATCCGCGACGTGATCGACGCGACCCCGAAGGACAGGCGTCCGGTGCCGATGGCCCGGATCGTCTGGTCCCTGGGGACGATCTCGAAGGTCCGGTCGGACCCCGTGGCGGGCCGCCCCTGGAAGAGCGAAAGGACGGCGTGCCGTGCGACGATCTGCCGGAGATCGACCGCCGCGGGAGCGATCTGGGCACGGAAGAAAGCGGCCGCGTTGCCGAAGGCGGCGACGTTGCTCGGCACCCGCTCGAGGTCGCGGAGGAGGTCCTCCCCGGCCGGAATCCCGAAGAGGGCGGTGGCGATCTCGGCGGCACGGGCCGCGTACAGGAGAACCTGCCGGCCCTCGATCCCGGTGACTTCGTCGAAGAACCACCCGCAGCTCGTGTACATTCGCTGCACGTGGCGCTCCATCTCGAGGAGCTGGAAGAGCCGCACCCGCTCGACCGGATCGAGCGGGTGGGTCGCATGCCGAGCCAGGAAGGCGTCGCGGCTCGCCCGATCCCGATGCCGGGTCAAGACGATGTAGTCGTCCCGGGCGGCCCAGGGATCGGTCACGAGGGGACGGGCCGCCTCCTCGTAGAGGGGGTCGAGCCTGTCGCGCAGCGCGTCGAACGCCTCGCGCAGGGGACCCCGCCATGCCTGGTTCCATTCCGGATGTTGGCCGGTCGAGCACCCGCAGTTCGACCGCCATCGTTCCACCCCGTGCGCACAGCTCCAGGAGGTCCTCTCGACGATCTCGACCTCGTACGCGGGCGGGTTGTCGGCGAGGTAGGCCCCGTAGTTCGTCCACCGCGGATTCCCCGCGGTCTCGATCCGGTGGATGGCGTCCGCCAGCGCCATCTCGCCGTGCCGGTGATGGTGTCCGAACGTCTCCCCATCGACCGCCACATGGACCAGCTGGGACCAGGGCCGGGCCGAGGGGTCCGGAACGAAGGCGCCCCGCAGCCGGTCCGCGAACGCGCCCCCGCTGTCCAAGAGTCGTTCGAACGCGATCGCGTGGGAAATCGGTCCGTCGTAGAAGAAGACCGCCACCGACCGGCCCGAGGGGAGCCGGACCGCGTACGCGCACGAAGGGTCGACCCGGCCGCCTTCGACCGACTGCCAGTCCCCTCCCCCGATCGGCCTGACCCGCCGCGCCTGCGTCGGGGCGAGGATCGTGAAGGACAATCCGGCCTCCGCGACCGCTTCGAGGACGCCGAGGTCGACCGCCGTTTCGGGCAGCCAAATCCCCTCGGGCGGACGGGCGAACCGGTCCACGAAGTCGGCCACCCCCCAACGGATCTGGGTCCTCCGGTCGCGCGGGGATGCCAAGGGCAGGATCGAGTGGTTGTACGCCTGGGCGATCGCCGACCCGTGGCCCCGGTACCGCCGCTGGCTCTCACGGTCGGCGGACAGGATCGCGTCGTAGACCTCGGGACGGGCCGACTCCATCCACTCGAGCAGGGTGGGTCCGAAGTCGAAGGAGATCCGGGAGTAGGTCGAAAGGATCCGGCGGACGCTTCCCGCGGGGTCGAGGATCCGGGCGCGGGCATTCGGGCCGTAGCACTCCGCGGTGATCCGGTCGTTCCAGTCGTGGTACGGCGCGGCCGAGTCCTCGACCTCCACGAACTCCAGCCAGGGGTTCTCGCGCGGGGGCTGATAGAAGTGTCCGTGCACGCAGACGTACCGTTCGCTCATCGTGGGCCTCCGTCCGATCCCTCCCGGAGCGTCAGGCGGGGTCCGCCCGTTTCGAACTCCCCCTGGTCGACCGGCCCGCCGAAGTAGGCCGCCGAATCGAACCGGAGCGGGCGATCCGCGACGCGCCGCTGCCAGGACGGAGCGGGAGGCGCGCCGGGGAGGCGCGCGATGAGGAGGAGAGGGCGGGACGGATGAGGCCGCCGTACCCACAGGGTTCCCTCCGGAACGCCCCGGTCGACCTGGGCCGGAACGCCGCAGGTCAGCGCAGGTTCGGTCCGGCGCAGCCGGAGCAGCGCGCGGACGTACTCGGTCCACTGCCGGCCCGTAGGGCCGTCCGCTCGGGACCAGTCGAGCCGGCTGGCTGCGAATTCGGCGGGATCCTGCGGGTCCGGTACCTCGCCGGCCCAATGGAACGACGCGAACTCGCGCCGGCGTCCCTCGCGCAGGCCCCGGATGACGGCCGGATCAGAGTAGTCTGTGAAGAACCGGAAGGGGGCCTCCTCCCCGTACTCCTCCCCCATGAAGAGCAGCGGGAGGTAGGGGGAGAGGATCGTGAGGGCGATCGCCAGCCGGGCCGTCGGCCCGCCCACCAGCGTGGCCAGCCGGGCATTGTCGTGGCGATTCCCGATCTGGTCGTGGTTCTGGGCGAAGACCACGAAGCGGTCGGAGGGGATCCCGCCCGGGTCGGCCCCATGGCGACGGCGCCGCCACGCGGAGTAGCGGCCGGCCTGTACGAACGGCCTCTCGAACGCCGAGGCAAGGTCCATCGGCGAGAAGTCCGCGTAGTAGCCGTCCCGCTCGCCGGTCAGGGCGACGTGCAGCGCGTGGTGGAAGTCGTCGGCCCACTGGGCGTCGAGGCCGAGGCCGCCGGCCGATCGGGGCCGGACGACCCGGGGGTCGTTCTGGTCGGTCTCCGCGATGAGCCACGCCGGCCCCCGGTGCTCCCGTCGGAGGCTCTCGGCGGCCTCGGCGAGCTCCGCGAGGAACGGCGTTGCCGAGCGGTCGATCAGCGCGTGCACGGCATCCAGGCGGAGGCCGTCGACATGGTTCTCCCGAAGCCAGTGAAGCGCCGCCCCCCCGAAGAACCGCCGGACCTCATCGGAGTCGGGCCCATCCAGGTTCACCGCCGGGCCCCACGGGGTCGCGATCCCGTCCCCGAAGTACGGCCCGAACTCGGCCAGGACGTTTCCCTCCGGCCCCAGGTGGTTCATGACGAAGTCGAGGACGACCGCGAGCCCGGCGCCATGGGCGGCGTCGACGAACCGGCGGAATCCCTCCGGTCCGCCGTAGGAGGCTTGGACCGACCATGGGAAGACCCCGTCGTACCCCCAGTCCCGCTGCCCCGGGAAGCTGGCGACCGGCATCAGCTCGACCACGGTCACCCCGAGGTCCACGAGCCGTCCGAGACGGCGTGCCGCCGCGTCGAAGGTTCCCTCGGGGGTGAACGTGCCGAGATGGAGCTCGTAGAACACCGCGCTCCCGAGCGGCGGGGCGCGCCATCGGTCGTCGGTCCACGGGAACGAGCCGGGGTCATCGACCGCCGAGAGACCGTGGATCCCCTCGGGCATCGCCCGGGCGGCGGGATCCGGACGGGTCGGGCGCTCCCCCCAGGTGAACCCGTAGCGCTCCGTGGCTCCGAGCGGAGGGAGGGTCGCGGTCCAGTATCCTCGTGGCGCCGGATCCATGGGGAGCGACTCTACCGCCCCGGAGGCCCGGCGAATCCGGAGGGTGACCCGATCGGAACCCGCGGCGGGAGCCCACACGCAGAACCCGATGTCGCCGCGGGGGCCCGGCGTCGCCCCGACCGGCGGGAAGGTCATGGCGGGACCGGCCATCCGACCGGTTCCCAAAGCGTCATCGCCAGCGGCGGGAGGTCGGTGCGCAACCGGAACGGCAGGCCGTGCGACGAGGCCGCCTCGGCCTCGGTCTCGTCAGCGATCGGCATCCCGCTGCCCCCGAACCGTTCCTCGTCGCCGTTCGTGATGCGGCGCCATCGGCCCGGGGCCGGGACACCGAGCCCGTACCCGATGCGGGGGACCGGGGTCGCGTTGAGGATCGCGAGAAGTGGCGGCGCCGGTGCCGGCGCCATCCTCAGGAAGGCGAAGACGCTCTGTCCGGCGTCGTCGGGCACCACCCAGCGGAAGCCCTCCGGGTCATGGTCCCGGGCATGGAGGGCCGGATGGCGGCGGACGAGGCCGAGCAGCTCGGTGACCCACCGCCGGATTCCGGCGTGGTCCGGCACCTCGACGAGGTGCCAGTCGAGGCTCCGGTCGTGGTCCCACTCGCGCTCCTGGCCCCACTCCTGGCCCATGAAGAGGAGCTTCTTCCCCGGAATGGTCGCCCACATCCCGTAGAGGAGGCGCAGGTTGGCGCGGCGTTGCCACGGGTCGCCCGGCATCTTCGCGAGGAGCGAGCCCTTGCCGTGGACGACCTCATCGTGGGAGAGCGGCAGGACGAAGTTCTCGCTTCCGGCGTAGAGCGCCCGGAAGGTGAGCTCGGAGTGATGGAACTTCCGGTAGAGGGGATCCCGTCCGAGGTAGCTCAACGTGTCGTGCATCCAGCCCATGTCCCACTTGAATCCGAACCCGAGCCCTCCATCGTAGACCGGTCGCGACACCTTCGGCCAGGCCGTCGACTCCTCGGCGAAGGTCTCGACCCCCGGAAACCGCGCATAGAGGGAGGCGTTGAGGTCCCGCAGCCACCGGACGGCGTCCCAGTTCTCGCGGCTGCCGTCCGGGTTCGGGATCCACTCCCCGGGGCGCCGGGAGTAGTCCCGGTAGAGCATCGAGGCGACCGCATCGAGACGGAGCCCGTCGGCGTGGAACTCGGAGATCCAGAAGTGGGCGCTGCTGGTCAGGAAGCTGCGGACCTCCGCCCGGCCGTAGTTGAAGATGAACGAGTTCCAGTCCGGATGGATGCCGAGGCGTGGATCGGCGTGCTCGTAGAGATGGGTCCCGTCGAAGAAGCCGAGGGCGTGGCCGTCGCGCGGGAAGTGCGAGGGGACCCAATCCAGCAGGACCCCGATGCCGGCCGCATGAAGGGCGTCGATCAGCGCCCGGAGATCGTCGGGGGTGCCGTACCGAGCGGTGGGCGCGAAGTATCCGGTCGTCTGGTACCCCCACGAGCCGTAGAACGGATGTTCCATCACCGGAAGGAACTCGACATGGGTGAACCCGAGATCGAGCAGATACGAGGGCAACCGGCGCGCGAGCTCCCGGTACGTGAGGGGCCGGTCCCCCTCTTCGGGGACCCGGCGCCAGGAGCCGAGATGCATCTCGTAGATCGTCAGCGGTTCCCTCCGGGCATCGCGGCCGGTCCGTCGCTCGATCCACGCGCGATCGTTCCAGCGGTAGCGGGAGCGGCAGACCCGGGACGCCGTGCCGGGAGGGCACTCCGCGGCGGTCGCGAACGGGTCGGCCTTGTCGGCGACGTATCCGCCGAAGCGGGAGACGACACGGAACTTGTACCGGTCGCCTTCCCGGGCCTCGATGAGTCCCGACCAGATCCCCGAGGATCCGATCGGGCTGAGTCGGTCGGCCGTTGGTGACCAGCCGTTCCAATCCCCGATCGCACTCACCGCGGCCGCGTTGGGCGCCCAGACGGAGACCCGGACGAGTCCCCCCGACTCGGCGAGGGGATGGGCTCCCAAGAACTCCCAGGCCCGGGAGTGCGTCCCTTCGCCGAACCACCAGAGGTCGTCGCGCGAGGGAAGGCCCTGCGGGCGTGGCACGGATGCAGGGAGTTCGGATCGGTCGGTCACGGACGGTGCCCCGGCCCAGTTCGGTCGAAGAGGGAACCGGACCCCGCAGGGCCGGACCCGCGATCGGCGGCTTCGGGGACTCCCGGAACCGCTCAAACCGTATAAGTGTCCCGCCGATAGGGCGTCACCGCATCCATCCCTGCGTCGGCCGCCGTCCGGCCGCGACGTCGCGGTGTGGCGGGGGGGAATAGGAGGTGCGAAGATGCCCCGATCGCTGCCAGCCTCACCGATCGCCGTCGAGGATGTGGATCCGGTCGTTGACGGGGGCGCATTCCCGACCCGACGCGTCGTCCGGGAGCCGTTGCGGATCACCGCGTCGGTGGT
>JAVYSA010000038.1:0-10406 GCA_038729445.1 Thermoplasmata archaeon | reverse complement strand
ACCAGAGCGCCGCCGGATGGAACGAGGCCATCCGGTCGACGCTGGCAAGGAGCGCCTCCACGTCGAGATCGGGGGGAGGGACGGCCGGACGGGCCTGAGGGCTTCCGGCGACCCGTACCCCGGCCGAGTCGCCGGTCAGCATCGCCCGACTGCGGGTGTCGAAGAAGGAGAGATGGTGGCGGGCATGTCCGGGCGTCGCGACCACCTCGAGCACTCCACCGGACAGGGGAAACCGCTCGCCTCCCCGGAGAGGGATCAGGCGATCCGAGGGGATCGGCGTCAGTCCCCCCAGGGCCTCATCGTAGATGGGCCCCCACGCCCGCCGCGCGCTCGCGTCGAGCCGGGCCGGGTCGACCAGGTGGGGCAACCCGGCCTCGTGCACGAAGAACGTCGCCCGGGGAAGGTCCCGTTGGATGGCGCCGACGCCCCCGGCATGGTCGAGATGGATGTGGGTGACGAAGACCTGACGGATCTCGCCGGGATCGATTCCCGCCGTGGCGAGGCCCTCCAGAAGGGCCGGTCGGCTCCGCGCCGGACCGGTCTCCACCATCGCCCATCCCTCGTCGAGGGGCAGGAGGAACGAGGCGATCAGGCCCGGCCGGCCGCGGAAGCGGAGATCGATCATCCGGCGCCCTTCGGGGAGCTCGGCGACCGTGGGCCCTGTCTCGCGATCCCGCATGATCCGTCACACGAAGAGGGGATGCCCAAGAATGTTCGTTCCGAACGCCAGGATCGTGACGACGCCGCTCCCCACAATCGAGGCCGTCCATGCAAAGGGACTCCAGCCGAGGACCTTGCGCCCGTCCAGCGGTCCGAGCGGAATCAGATTGAAGGTCGCGAACCACCCGTTGAAGAAGGCGAGGATCACGAGCGCCTGATAGACGACGCCGAGCGAGCCGGTGATCCCCACGAGGTCCGAGGCCGCGAAGAAGGACGCGGCGAAGCCAAAATTGGTCAGGGGTCCTGCGAGGCTCGTCTCGCCCCATTCGCGCGTGCTTCGCATCCCGCCGACCACCGTCGCCCCGGGAGCGGCGAAGAGGAATCCCAGCAGCGAGGTAAACAGCGAGAGCACGAGGCCGCCCGGGAACATCCGGAACTCCGCCCACGCATGGCGTCGCTCGGCGGCGATCTTGTGCGCGAGTTCGTGGAGGAGGAAACCGGTGAGCGCCGCCACGGCGGCGAGGATGAGGGTCGGAAGGCTCCAGACGAACCCGATTCCGCTGGCCTGGGAAAGGAGCGTCGATCCGCTGAGGATGAGGAAGATGTCCGCCGTCAGGACGGCATAGGCGATCCCGATGTCCCGCAGCTCTCGGGGAGAGGTGGTGATCCGGCCCGGCTCGGGAGACGGGGTGCCGATCGTGTAGCGGTACTGCGGCGGTCCCCCGCTCACGGGATCACCTCCTCCCCGTGCTCCCACCGCCGGACCGGCATCGGTCCCGTGCATGGGCCGCCCTCGAGCAGGCGGCGAATCAGGCCGACCCCGTCGGCCAGACGCGGGCCCGGTCGGCTGAAGTACGCCTCGTCCGCCAGCACGACCTCCCCGGAGGAGGCGAGGGAATCGAGCGCGGGGCCCGCGTCGCTCCGCGCAATCTCCAGCCGGCAGCGGTCCACGGAGAAGCTGCAGGGGGAGAGCACAACGAGGTCCGGGGCATCCCGCACGATCGTGTCCCAGCGGGTCCGTTCCCCCGGCTTCCCCGGGACCGCGCCATACGGGAGCCCTCCCGCACACGCGACGATGTCAGGGGTCCAGAGCCCCGCCACGATCGGGGGATCGACCCACTCCACGACCGCGACGCGCCGTCCCGACGGGGGCGCCGCGGAGGCCCTCACGCCGACCGATTCCAAGAGCCGATCGGCGGCCGGCTCGTCGCCCAGAGCCCGGGCGACGGTGCGGACCGACTCCCACACCTCACCGAGCCGGGTCGGGCGGAGCGAGACGATCCGGGGAGAGACACCGGACCGGGCGCAGGCCCGAACGACCTCGTGCTCCGTAACGGAGCAGACGCTGCACAGGTCCTGCGTGAGCAGAAGATCCGGCCGGAGCGATCGGAGGGCATCCAGGTCGATCGCGTAGAGGCTCTCGTCCCGGCTCCGCACCTCTCGCACGCGAGCATCGATCGAGGCGGAGTCCTTCTCGAAGTCGTCGACCTTCGGCCGCATGACGACCCGGCGGCTCCGGATCTCGGGGGGATAGTCGCACTCCGCGCTTCGGCCCACCAGATCGCCGGCATGGCCCAGCGCGGCGACGATCTCCGTCGCGCTCGGCAGGAGCGAGACGACCCGCATCGGGCCGGTTCGAGCCCTGTCGGCTTAGAAGGCTTTGCCTGTGGCGGCCGTCTCCCGGGCGGACCCCTCGTGGGGCGGGGGCAGGGTTCGGACTAGGCGCTCCTCCTCCCCGGGAGACAGGCCGTGGGCGCGGGCCCATTCGATGTCGTGGATTCCCTCCCCCGAGTCCCCGGCACGCGCGAGGGCAACGCCGCGCAGGAACCGGAGCCGGGGATCCGGCCCGACCCGGGAAAGCAGCTCATCGATCGCGCCCACGGCTTGCATCCAGGCCCCCTCCTCCAGCAGGCAGGTCACCCACTCGGCGCGGGCCGCGATGCACCCCGGGTCGGCAACCAACACCCGCTCGAGGAGGTGCCGTTCGCCCTGGGAGTCCCCGGCCCGACCTCGGGCGACCGCCCAGGCAAGGAGGACCTTGGGGTCGCCCGGCCGCAGCTCCGCCGTCCTCGCCCATGCGGCCTCCGCCTCGGTTCGGCGATCCAGGGCCGTGAGCGCGCGTGCCAGGCCTTCCCAGGCCGGGGCGAACTCCGCCTTGGTCGTGCACGCCTCCGAGAAGAACCGGGCCGCCAGCGGCCAAACCCCCGCCTGCTCCCAGACCCTGGCCCGGCGCATCGCCGCGTCGAGCCGGGCGGCGCTGGGCAAGGACGCGTCGGGCGTGGGACGATGGTCGGGGTCCCTGGCCGCCGGGAGGAGATCGCTCTCGATGCCCAGGTTGTCCAACAGCCGTGAGAACGCCATGCCGGCCAGGACCAGCCCGCCTCCCGCCGCGATCCGGGCCGCTTGGTCCGCCGGAAGCTCGTCGAGGGAGAAGACCACCAACCGGGCCGAGGGGTCCTGCGCGGCTTCCCTCCACCGTTCGACAGCGCGGTCGTCGACGCGATCGGCGCGGGAGAGGACAACGTAGAGGTACCCATCCTGCGTGCGGACGGCCATCCCATCGGGGATCGGGCGGCCCTCCTCGAGACCCTGCCCCATCGCCTCCAGCAGGTCACGGACCAGCGCCACGAAGCGACCGTCCATCGTGGGGGGAATGGGAAGATGGCTCCTTTAATACGGCGGGTGCTCCCGATCGCGGGGGCCCCGTGAACTTTGCGACGGTGGCCGCGCTGCGGCCGCTCTTGGAACGGCGTCTCTCGGGCGACTTCCGCGCGGTCCGTTCCGGGGCCCCACCCGGGACCCGCGCCTTGGTCCGCCTCAACGAGCAGCTCACCCTCCGAGGAGGGAAGCGATTCCGGGCGATCGTGCTCCTGGCGGGATTCCACCTTGCCACCGGACGAGACCCGGCGCCGGCCATCCCCGCGGCGGCGGCCCTCGAGCACTTCCAGAGCTGGATGCTGATCCACGACGACATCATCGACCACGCCCGCGAGCGGAGGGGCGGTCCGGCCGTCCACCGCGCCGCGGCAGCGCTCGATCCGGCCGGCGCCACGGGGCCGGGATCCGACGACTACGGGTGCGGGATCGGGATCACATTGGGAGACCTCGAGGAGCCGGCGACGGTCGGGTCCCTCCTTGAGACGCCGGTCCCCGCGGTGGCCCGCCTGAGGGCCCTGGAGGAGTACGTCCGGATGACCCGGGCCACCGCCTTCGGCCAGTTGCTCGACATCCGTAACGGCCGTCGGCCGCCCTCCCGCGTGACCGAGCGGGACGTCTACCGGGTCCACGAGCTCAAGAGCGCCATCTACACGGTCGTCTCGCCCCTGAGGATGGGGGCCCTCCTCGGAGGGGCCGTCCCCCACCGCCTCGCGGACCTCACCGCGATCGCGCGCGACGCCGGAATCGCCTTCCAGCTTCGGGACGACCTCCTGGGGGCCGGCTTCGGATCGCAGACCCTCGACAAGAGCGCGAACGACCTGATCGAAGGGAAGCGGACCCTCCTGATCGTCCATGCGTGGCGCCACGCCACCGATCGGCAGCGGGCGCGGCTCCTCGCCGCCCTCGGCCGACCGGACGCCCCTCCTTCCCAGATCGCCGACGCGCGCGAGGTGCTTCGCGAGACCGGCAGCGTGGAACACTCCGAACGGGCGATCCGGCGGCTCGCCGATCGGTCGATCCGGCGCCTGCGGCAATGCCGGAGCATCCCTCCGGCCCGCAAGCCCCTCCTCGAGGAGATCGTCCGCCGGCTGGTCGAGCGGTCCCGCTAGGGCCGGGGGCAATGGTTCAGCTGGGAGGAGCCGATGGGGGAGGAGACCCGCCGCCCCCGGAGAGGCCCGCGGCCTGGATTGCCTCCGTGATCTCCCGTTGCATCGACTGGTAGCGCTCCTTGAGTCCGTTCTCCTGCCGTTCCACGGCCTTGAGCCGGATTTCGAGGGTCTCCCGGTCCTCCGTGAGGATGCGCTCGACCTCGGCCCGGTCGGTGGCACGGACCAGCAGGCCGCCAATCGATCGGTAGATCGGGGTTCCTTCGGCCAGCGCTCGGAGCTCCTCCAAGGTGTGCGTGATCTCCCGGAGCTTGAGGTCCATCTGGACCCGCTGCTGCGCCACGGCCGCCAGGTCCTGCTGCACCTTCTGGAACTGCTTGATCTCGTTCTGCAGCTTCGCCGGAATCGCCACGACCGGCCGGACCGGCCGGCCGAGATAAGGGCTTCGGCCCGCCGAACCCCGAGGGGACGGCTCAGGGGGTCCCGTCGGCAGCTCGCGCGGAGGGAGTCGCGGGATCCGCGCGCTCCAGTGTGGCCCAGATGAGGGCCAGCCAGCCGAGGTAGGCATTCGTCGCCGCCCGGGCGGCCCCCGTGTCCCGTGCCTCGACCTTGACCTCGAGCCGCGTCGGGGCGATCGGTCGGACGGCTCCCCGCGTCCGCGGCACCTCCCGCGAGGCCTCCGGACCGAGCGATCGGGCGATCCACTCGCACCGGCGGGGATCATCCGTCTCGAGCCCGATGACGATCGACCAGGGCGACGGGGCGCTCACCGGGAGAACTCCGCCTCGAGCCGCTCGAGGACGCGGTCCGCCTTCGCGGCCGCGGCCTCGACATAGCGCGTCGAGGCCAGGACGGCCTCCAGCTCCGCCTCGGGGAGGCGGTCGCGCAGCGTCCGGTCCCTGCGCACCCTCTCGGCGAGGGGAGGGGGGCGCTCCGGCTGCCGGGTGAGGCGGCGCAGGAGCTCGTGCGCCTCCGCTCGGGGCATCCCGTGGGCGGTCAGGGCCAGCATCAGGCTCTCGGTCATCTCGATCCCGCCGGTTCGGGCGAGGTTCTCCCGCATGCGGTCCGGCCGCACCTCGAGGTTCCGCACAATTTCCGTGAGCTTGCCGAGCAGGTCGTCCAGCAGCACGATTGAGTGCGGCACCGCGATCCGCTCGTTGGCCGAGTTGGTGAGGTCCCGCTCGTGCCACTGGACCATGTTCTCCCAGCCGACCGGGGCGAACGAACGGACCAGGCGGGCGAGGCTGGCGATGTTCTCGGACACCACCGGATTCCGCTTCTGGGCCATGGTGGAGCTCCCGACCTGGTGCTCCTCGTCGAACGGCTCCGCGACCTCACCCAATTCGCTGCGCTGGAGGTTCCGCACCTCGGTCGCGACCCGCTCGGCGCTCGCGGCGACCAGGGCCTCCCATGCCAGGAACTCCGCGAGGCGATCGCGCATCACGATCTGGATTGGGGCCTCATCCGCGGCCAATCCGAGGCGGCGCATCGTCGTTTCCTCGATCTCGTGGGCGTGCGAGGCAAAGCCGCTGCCTGTCCCCACCGCCCCGGCCATCTTTCCGACCGCCACCCGCGGGCGGAGCTCGTCGAGACGCCGGCGGTGACGGGCGAACTCCGCCGCGGCGACGGCCATCTTGTAGCCGAACGTCAGGGGCACGGCGTACTGCCCGTGCGTCCGACCGACCTCGATCGTCGTGCGGTGGCGCCGGGCGAGCCCCATGAACGCCCGCACCACGTCCGTGAGGTCCCGGCGCAGGATCCCGATCGCCTCGTCCAGCTCCATCGCCAATGCGGTGTCGGTGATGTCGGCGCTGGTCGCCCCGAAGTGCACCCAGCGGCCGGACGCCCCGGAGGCCTCCGCGAGGGACCGGGAGATCGCCATCACGTCGTGGCGCAGTTCCCGTTCCAGGGCCTCGACCTTGGCGACGCCGACCCGACCGGAGGTGGCCGCGGCCTCGATCGCCTCGGCGTCCGCCTTCGGAATGATGCCGAGCTCGGCCTGGGCATGGGCGAGCGCGGCCTCGACCTTCAGTGCCCGGCGGAGGCGGGCCTCCCGGGAAAAGAGGTCACGAACCTCGGAACGCCCGTACCGGAACTCCAACGGACAGAACAGGAGGGAGGCGTCGTTGTCGGGCACGTCCGGGCACCCCTGGACCGCTATTTAGCCATGCAGCGGCCCGGGGACGGGCCCTGGGCCGCGGTACCCTGACTTCTCCGTCCGGACGGAGCCGCGTCCCCGCCGGGACCCCGGGGCGGGCGGAGGGTCCTACGCGACGACGTGCGGGAGGCGTTCCCGGCGCCCCGGTGCCGCCGGGGACCCCGCGCGATCGGCCGATGAACCGTCTGATCCATGAAAGAGAGGGCGTCGATGCCGGCGCCCCCGCATCCCCGGGGAGACCGACCCCCTGCTCGGTCGTCGGCCCGGTCCATGCCCGGAGGGGCATCCGACCTGTCGCACCCGCATCCCGGTCCGTGGTCGCTGCACCCTCCGACCGGGGATCGCCCCTCCCGCTTCCCCGGAGACCCCACCGTCCTTCTCGAGGTACCCCGTCCGGTGCACGGTTGCCCGCGGGAACCGGCACGGGGGCGGCCCCGGCCGGGATCATCCCCGCTCGGTTCCCGGCGTCCCACCCGCCGAGCGTTGGGCCGGACCGCCGATCGGCCGGCTCGGATCCCCGCCCCCGGGCGGCGGGCGGCGGGCCCCGGTGAGCAGCGGGGTGGCGACCTGCTCGTGGAACCGATCCGCGACCCGGCCGATGCGCCGCACGATGCGATCGCCGACCTTGGGCCGTGCCCGCCCGAGCGCACCCTCCAGCTGGAAGCGGGCCTGCTCCCACCGGTAGAGCCGCTCGGGGTAGCGCGCCTCGTAGAGCAGGGAGCGTCCCCCGTTCCGGGCGCTGGCGGTCCCCGCCCGCATCCGCCCCTTCACCTCGTCGAAGAAGCGGGTCCCGGGGACGGGGACCGCGATCGAAACCGAGTACTCCTCCGGGCTGAACCGCCGGAAGAGGCGGAGCGTCGTCTCGATGTCCTCCAGGGTCTCCCCGGGGTAGCCGAGCATCAGGAACCAGAACTGGCGGATTCCCTCCCGGCGGAGGGCCTCCGCGGCCCGCTCGATCTGGGAGACGCGCGTTCCCCGGTTCATCAGGTCGAGCATCTTCTGGCTGCCCGATTCGACCCCGACGTAGACCCGGGCGAGGCCGGCGCCGCGCATGCGGGCGAGCAGGTCCGGCTTGAGCAGGTCGACCCGTGCGAGGCACTCGAACCGGAGATCCGGCACCTCCTCCTTCATCCGGGTCAGGAGGTCATCCAGCCAGCTCCGGGAGATGCCGAAGACATCATCGCAGAACCGCACGTAGTCGACGCCGTACCGGTCGACCAGGGCTCGGAGCTCGGCGACCACCCGACGGGGGCTCTGCTGCCGGAAGCTCCGGCCGAAGGTGGGTTTCGAGCACCACGAGCAGTCGAAGGGGCAGCCCCTCGATGTGAGCACCGCGGCCCGCCTCTCCCCGGTCCGGCGCTCCCAGCGATGGAGATACGCCTCCATGTCGATCAGGTCCCACGCCGGTAAGGGAAGGGCGTCCAGGTCCCGAAGGAACGGCCGCGGGGGGCCCCGGACGAGCCGGTCCCCGAGGGCGACCACCGTCCCGGCCACCCCCTCGAGGGTGCCGCCGCGATGCGCGACCTCCGCAAGCTCCGCGAGTGTCGCCTCCCCTTCTCCCGGGACGACGCAGTCGAATCCGGCCGCGAGGTACTCCGCGGGCCGGCTCGCGGCGTCCGGGCCCCCGGCAACGGCGACGGCGCCGGCCGTGCCGGCCAGCCGGGCGATCTCGACCGCGCGGCGGGCCGTCAGGGTCTTGGTGTGGACCCCGACCAGGTCCGGGCGGAAGCGCTCGAGAGCCTCCGTCACCGGGCGAAGGTTGCGTGCCATGGTGAGGTCCACGATCCGGACCTCCGCCCCGTGATCGCGCAGGTAGGCGGCGAGCGTGAGCAGCCCGAGCGATGGGTAGAGCTCGATGTACTTCCGCTCCATCGGGTCCTCCCGCGCCACGTAAGGGTCGACGAGCAGGACGCGGGGAGGGCGGGCGGCGCGATCCCTTCCCACGGGGTTCATCGGCCCTCCCTCCGCCGGAGCGCGACCGGGCGGCCCCCTCCGATCGCGCCGACCGGGCAGTACGCGACGCACCAGCCGCAGTCCGTACAGTTCGGATGCACGACAAGCCGATCCTCCGTGAGCTCCATCGCGTCGGGAGGGCAGACCCCCACGCAGAGGCCGCAGAGGACGCAGACGTCGGGATCGATGGTGATCACCGACAGCCTCCGTTTCCCCGCCGCGTCCCCCGGGGCATCGGCCCACGCGCCCGGATGGCCCGCGTCATGCCGGGGAGGCTGCCCCGTCCGACGCCGGCCGCGGGTGAAGCGCCTTCCCCAGGGCGGCAAAGCCGGTGAGGGCGCACTTGATCCGGACCGGGGAGAGGGGAATGCCAAGCCAGCCCAGGACGTCGTCCCGGGTCAATCGGGCGACCTCCTCGATCGGCCGACCCGCGACGTGCTCGGTGAGCATCGACGCGCCCGCCATGCTGATTGCGCAGCCGTCCCCGGTGAACCGGACCTGGTCGACCCGGGTTCCGGAAGGGTCCAGCCGGAGGCGCATCGTGATGTGGTCGCCGCAGGAGGGATTCCGTTCCTCTCCCTCCATCGTCGGGGCGTCGAGCGGCCCGAAGTTCCTCGGGGACCGGTAGTGTTGCAGGATCATCTCCTGGTACATGTCCCACGCCATCGGAACCCTCGCTGGGACAGTCGGAGCAGAGGTATAAAGCGCAAGCGCGGGCTGGCCCAAGACCGGCAGCCTCCGAAGGCACCCCGGGCCGCCGCGGCATCGTGCCGGAAGAGTGCGCGACCGTTATAAGCACATTTGAGTGACTAAATCCGATGGCCGGGAGCACCGCCACCGCCGCGTGGATCGACGAGCAGCAGGTGGAGTCACTGGGCCGTTCGACCGGTGAGGCGACGAGGATCTCGGAGGTGCGCCGGGAGGCCCTCAAGCGGTTCCGGGAGCTCCCCATCGAGCCGAATCCCCTGTATCGCCACTACGGCTACTTCTACGGGGTCGACCTGACGGGGATCGACGCGTCCTCCCCGGGCCCGCGGGTTCCGGTCCCCGAACGCAGGGAACCGGGAACGATCCTGATCGTGCACGATGGCGCTGGAACTCGGGCGACCGTCTCACCCGACCTCGCCTCCTCCGGCGTTCGGGTGGAGACCCTCCCGGAGCTCCTTCAGGACGCCGAGGCGCCGGTCGACGAGGGGGCTCCTCTCTTGGGAGCTCGCGAGCCTCCCGGGGACCGGCTGACCGCCCTCAGCACGGCGATCGTCAACCGGGGGTACCGCCTGACGGTACCGGACCGTTGGACGGAGCCGGTCCGGATCCGGGACATCGTCCTGTTCAGTCGCCCCCACGAGGCCCTGTCGGTCGACCGCGCACTCCGGGCCGGCGCCGGCAGCCAGATCCTCTACACGGAGGAGGTCTACGCCACGGGGGAATTGTCCGAAGAACAGGGCCAGCGGTTCCACGGGTCCTCGCTCGGTGTCTCGCTGCGCGACGACGCGAAGCTCGTCGTTCTGGGGGTGCACGCACCGCCGTACGACACGGTGAGCTACTACCGGCGCCGGGCCGTCCTGGGTCCCTCGTCCCGCCTCGCATGGATCTGGATTGGCCTTGGGGGTCGGGCGACCAAGGCCCGCAACGAGACCCTCCTGTCCGGGACCGGTTCTCGTGTCCATGACCTCCAGACCTTCTACGGGGACCGTCGGCAGTCCTACGACAGCTCCGTGACGATCACCCACACGGGCACCGACACCCAAGGGGAGTCGATCACCCGGGGGGTCTTCACCGACGAGGCGCGCGGGATGAGCCGGGGATTGGTCCGGATCGAGCGGGAGGCCCGAAAGACGATCAGCTTCATCAGCGAGCACGCGATGCTC
>JAVYSA010000037.1:0-13830 GCA_038729445.1 Thermoplasmata archaeon | reverse complement strand
CCTCCGCGACCTCGGCCACCGAGAGCTGGCAGGCGAGGGCCGGCTCCCCGTCGCGCAGCACCGTGCAGGCGCCGCAGGCGCCCTCCCCGCAGCCGTACTTCGTCCCCGTCAGGCCGAGCTCCGAGCGGAGGACCTCGAGGAGGCTGCGGTCGGGGAGCGCGGCGACAAGGACCTCGTTCCCGTTGACCGTCAGGCGCACCGGGGGGCCTTGCGGATCCGTCATCGCGGCCGCCGCACGACGCCGCTCCCCGCGTTCGGGGCCTAGCGCAGCTCGCGGCCGAAGAAGTCGAGCACCCGGTTCCAGGCGTCGCGGGCGCTCGCCTCGTGGTAGTTCGGCCGCTGGTCGTTGAAGAACGCGTGCTTCGCGCCGGGGTAGACGTGGTGCTCGAAATGCTTGCCCGCGGCGCGCATCGCGGCCTCGAGATCGGGGACGGTACCGGTGATCCCCGGGTCCTCCGAACCGTAGAGGCCCAAAAGGGCGGCCCGGATCGCCGGCACCCGCTCGAGCGGCGGGTTCTGCCCGTAGAAGATGACCCCGGCCCGGAGCTCGGGCTCGACGGTGGCGAACCGGCCGACGACCGTGCCGCCGAAGCAGAAGCCGACCGCGGCCGTCCGGCGGGGGTCGACCCCCGGCTGGCCGACCAAAACCTTCCGGACCTCCCGCAGGTCCTGGGCGAACCCGTCCAGCGCCGGGGGGCTCGTCACCCGCCCGAACGCCTCCATCACGGGGACGATCTCCGGGGGCTGGGTGGCGGCGAACTCGCGGAACTTGCTGGGGTCGCGGCGGAGGTCGGGGGGGGCCGAGTGCATCGCGGCCATCGTCCGCTGGACCTTGTCCGGGGTGAGGATCGCGGCCAGTTCTCCGGTGAACAGGTTCGGGGCGACCGCGACGTATCCGGCCGCGGCGAAGCGCCGCGCCACGTCACGGTGGTGGTCGTCGAGTCCGAAGATCTCGTGCACGACGATGACCCCGCCCTTCGGGGTCACGCCCGCCGCCGGGGTCGCAAGAAATCCGTCCAGGGTGCGCTGGTGGCCGGGGATCGGCCGGTCCGGTGCCGCCGTCATGGGTGCCTGCCCCGCGGAGCCGTCGACAGTTTATCTCGCTGCCGGACGTCCGGGCCGATCGGCCGCGCCGGTCCTCGCATGGGCGATCGTTCCCCGGCCACCGAAGCGTCCGGCGCGCCGCCGGTGATCCTCGGGGGAGGCTACGCCGGGCTGACCCTCGCCAGGGAGGTCCGCCGCCGCGCGGCGGACGAGATCCCCACGTCGTGGTGGACCGCCAGCCGGTCCATCTCCTCCGGACCCGGCCCTACGAGGTGGCCCGCCTGGCCGAGGGGCCCGAGGTCGCGAAGACCTGGGCGATCCCGCTCGCCCCGGTGCTCGAGCGTCGGTCGATCGCCTTCCGCCCGGGCGATGTCCGGTCGATCGACCCCCCCGGATCGACCGTCACCCTCGACAGCGGCCCGCTGCGGTTCCGCTCGCGGGCGATCTGCCTCGGCAACGTGCCCGCCTGCGACGGCGTGCCGGGGGCGGCCGAGGAGACCCACTCCGTCTACAGCCTCGCCGCGGCCCAGCGGTTCGCGCGTGCCCCGGTCGCGATCGCCCGGATGTCCGCCTCCCTGCCCGGGGAGCGCCGGCCACGGGTGGTCGTCGTCGGCGGGGGGTCGACCGGCGCCGGCCTCGCGGCCGAGATCGCGACCGCCGACTGGGCGCGCGCCGTCGTCCCGGGGGCCCACCCGATGGAGGTCGTCCCGGTGACGGGATCGCTCCCCTTCCTCGCCGGGCTCCCTCCCCCGCTCATCGAGCGGGCCCGGCACGGAGGGGCTCCTGCGGGCGGGCGTCGCGCTCCTCTGCGGCTCCAACGCCGTGCGGGTGGCGGCGGGCCGGATCGAGCTCGAGGAGGGGACGATCCTCCCGTTCGCGGCCGCCGCCTGGTGCGCGGGGCTCGAGGCGCCGCCGGTCGTCCGGGCCGTCGCGGGTCCCCACGGCCACGGCGGCCGGATCGCCGTCCACCCGGAGCTCGAGGTTCCGGGGGTCCCCGGATGCGTTGCGATCGGCGACGCCGTGGAGCTCAAGGATCCGTCGACGGGGCTCCTCGTGCCCGGGACCGCCCGGGCCGCGATTGCCCCGGCGCGGCATGCGGCGCGGACCCGTGTCGCCCGATCGCGGGGCGAGCCGCTCGTGCCGTTCCGCTACCGGGACCGGGGGACGATCGTCGGGCTGGGGCGGGAGGGCGACGCCGCCTCCCTCCGCGGCGTGCCGCTCTGGGGGCGCCCCGCCGGGGTCGTCCAGCGGTGGGTCGAACGGGAATACGCCTTTTGGGTCGATCGCGACAGCCCCGGCCGGGCCCTCGCGCGTGCGACGGGGTTTTTTCCCGCGGCCGCTTGGGGGCCGCGTGCGCGCGCTCCTTCTCATCGGCGGGTTCGGCACGCGGCTCCGGCCGCTGACGGAGACGGTCCCCAAGCAGCTCATTCCGGTGGCGGGCAAGACCCTCCTCGAGCACGTCCTCGACCTCGTGCCGGAGGAGGTGGAGGAGATCGTCCTCGCGACCGGCTACAAGGCCGACACGATCGACGCCTACCTCCGGGAGCACCGGCCCCGCATTCCGGTCCGGTCGATCCACGAGGAGACCCCGCTCGGCACGGGCGGGGCGATCCGCAACGCGGCGCCGGCGCTCAGCGACCCGTTCTATCTCCTCAACTCGGATGTCGTGGCGCAGGTCGACCTCCGGGCCCTCCTCGAGCGCTACCGGGCGGCGGGGGCCTTCGGGGTCCTCGGCCTTGCCTGGGTCGACGACACCCGGCCGTACGGGGTCGCCGCCCTCGAGGGGGACCGGATCGTCTCGTTCGTCGAGAAGCCGGAGCCCGAGCGCTCGCCGTCGCACTGGATCAACGCCGGCTACGCGGTCTGGTCGCGGGAGGTCGCCGACGCGATCCCGCCGGGCCGGATGGTCAGCCTCGAGAAGGAGATCCTGCCGGGGTTGCTGCCCCGCGGCATCTACGGGCACCGGATGGACGGGTACTTCGAGGACGCGGGGACCCCCGAGCGGCTCCTCCACGCCCAGCGCCTCCTCTTCGACTCCGGCCGCGCGGCGCCCTCCGTCCCCCTCCCCACGGGCCAGGCCGAGGGCGCGGTCGCCTGCGACCCCACCGCGCGGATCGAGGACGGGGCCCGCATCGGCCCCTACGCGACCGTGGGCGCGCGAGTGAGGGTCGGCCGGGGCGCCCGGATCGAGGACGCGGTCCTCATGGAGGGGGCGCGCATCGGCGCCGACGCGACGGTGCGCCGCTCGCTCGTCGGGCCCGGCGCATCGGTGGGTCCGGCCGAACGGGTCGAGGGCCGGATCGTCGTCGCTCCGTCCGCCGGGTAACGCGCCGGCGATCCCGCCGCCGGCGCGCCGGATCCGGGCCTAGGCCCGGATCGCCTTCTGGATCTTGGCGACCAGGTCGGGGGGCGGGTTGCTGATCCCGTGCGACGACTTGGCGTGCGCCGCCGCGATCGCCATGACCTCGCCCGCGTCCTTCGCTCCCTTCACCTCGAAGCCGCAGCTCATCCCCAGGTCCGCGCACTTGAAGCTCGCCATCGTGGACACCTTCACCGGACCCCACCGCAGTGGGGGCGTATAGACCTGTCGTCAGGCCGAATCGACCGTCCCGTACGCCGGACCGGTGACGACGACCTTGACGGAGCGCGCCGCGTCGGCAGCGGTCGCGAACGCCTCCGCCGCCCGCGCGAGGGGCACCCGGTCGGTCACGAGGTCGTCAAGCGAGAGGCGTCCGGAGACCAGGAGGTCGTGGACCTCACGGATCTCCTCCTCCCCCGTCGCGTAGGAAGGGACGATGCGCACGCCCCGGAGGTAGACCGACTGCAGATCCGCCTCGAGCCGGCTCCCCTTCGGCGGGACGCCGAAGAGGTTCACCGTGCCCGCCCGGCGCGCCACGGCCACGGCCTCCGCGGCCGCCGACGGCGCTCCGGTGGCGACGATCGCGAGGTCGACCCCCTCCCCTCCCGTCGCGCCGTCGACGGCCGCGCGGACCGCCCCGTCGATGCGCGGGTCGACCGCGACGTCGATCCCGCCGGCGAGGGCGACGCGGCGCCGGCGGTCGGCGATCTCCGCGCCGCCGACCCATCGGGCCCCGAGCGCGCGGGCGACCCGGGCGCAGAGGATCCCCGCGGGGCCGAGGCCGTAGACGAACACGGAGGCCCCCGGGGCGAACCCGCTGCGGCGCAGGGCCGTGACCGCGCAGCCGGCCGGCTCGAGGAGCGTCCCGGCGTCCCAGCCGACGCTCGGGGCGAGCCGGAGGACCGCCCCCGCCTCGACGTGGGCCCGGGAGACCCGGACCGTCTCCGCGAACCCCCCGGGGTCGAGGTTCGTCCGGGCGTAGGTGGGGCAGAAGGTGAGGTCCCCCCGTGCGCAGGTCGGGCAGCGGCGGCACGGGACATGGTGGTGGACGAAGACCCGGTCCCCCTCCGCGAGGCCCCGGATTCCCTCCCCGACGGCGGCGACCCGGCCGACCGGCTCGTGGCCGAGGATCGCGCTCGCGGTGTAGCCGCCCCGCAGCTTCTCGAGGTCGGTCCCGCAGACCCCGCAGGCCGCCAGGCGCACGGTGATCTCCCCAGGGCCGGGCCGCGGCTCGGGCCGGTCGGCGAGGACAACGCCCCCGTCGCCGAGGGTCGCGACCTTCATGCCGAGCGGGCCGCCGCGATCGCCGCGTCGACGATCCCGATCGCCGTGTCGATCTCCTCGTCGGTGACGACCAGGGGAGGGATGTAGCGGATCGACGAACGGCCGCACGGCAGGAGGATGAGGCCGCGCTTGAGAGCCTCCTCGATCACCCGGTCGCGCAGGGCGACCGCGGGCGCCCTGGTCCGGCGGTCCGTGACGAACTCCGTGGCGACCATGAGGCCGAGGCCGCGGACGTCGCCGATCACCTCATGGCGCTGGGCGAGCTCCCGCAGCCGCGCGATCAGGTGCTCCCCCCGGCGCCGGGCGTTGTCGAGGAGCCGCTCCTTCTCGATGACGCCGATCGTCGCGAGCGCCGCCGCGACGGCGACGAGGTTCCCCCCGAAGGTGTTCGAGTGGGACCCCGGCTTCGGGAAGTCGAACTCCTTCGGGAAGATCACCGCGCCGATCGGAAGGCCGTTGGCCAGCGCCTTCGCCATGGTGATCATCTCCGGGACGACGCCGTGGTGCTCGATGGCGAACCAGCGGCCCGTCCGTCCCATGCCGGCCTGGACCTCGTCGTCGATGAGGGGGATCTTCCATTCGTCGAGGATCGAGCGGATCGCCGCATGCCATCCCTTCGGCGGGACGATGTAGCCTCCCTCGCCCAGGACCGGCTCCGCGACGAACGCGGCGACGTCCTCGGGGGGGATCACGGTCTCGAAGTAGAGCTCCCGCAGGATCTTGGCGCAGTAGAGGTCGCAGCTCGGGTATTCGAGCTTGTAGGGGCAGCGGTAGCAGTACGGGGCCGGGATGTGGGTTCCGCCCGTCACGTACGGGTTGAAGCCCTGCCGCTGGACCGGCTTCGAGGCCGTCAGGGAGAGGGCGCCCATGGTGCGGCCGTGGAACGAGCCGATGAGGCCGATGACGATCTGGCGTTGCCGCCGGAACCGGGCCAGCTTCAGGGCCGCCTCCGCGCTCTCGGTCCCGCTGTTGGTGAAGAAGACCTTCTTCGCGAAGCTCCCCGGGGCGATCGACGTGAGCTTCTCGGCGAGCCGCGTCTGGTTGTCGTAGTAGAAGTCGGTCCCGGCGAAGTGCATCAGCGTGCCGGCCTGCTCGCGGATCGCACGGACGACCTCGGGGTGGCAATGCCCGACATTGACGACCGAGATGCCGGCGGCGAAGTCGAGCAGCCGGTTCCCGTCGACGTCCCGGACCCAGACGCCGCGTGCCGACTCGGCCACGACCGGCGAGGTCTTCGTTCCGAGCATCAGGTACCGGTCGTCCCGGGCCATCACCTCGCGGGCCCTCGGCCCCGGGATCGGCACCGAGATCTCGATGCCGGCCGCTCGGGCCGGGGGGTCGGCGGGGGTCTTCGGCCGGGCGCCGGCGGCGGGAGATTCGGCGGACATCGAGGGCCTCACCGGGCGCAACCGCGGGTCGGGTAAAGCGTTCTCGCCCGCTCGGGGCATGGCCGCGACTGCCCCGTCCCGGCCCGAAGGGTCAGGGGGGGCCGCCGGGCGGTCGCGCCTCCCCAGGACGGGGGCGTCGCCGAGGAAGGAACCGCCCGGTCCGTTCCCGGTAGCGGTGGTACTCCTCCGCGAACCGGGGCGAGCCCAGGAAGAGGGACTCCTCGCGGCGGGCCCTTCGCATCGCGAGGAGCACGATCGCCGCGAGCGGGATCGCGATCCACGGGATCCGGAACGCGAGCGCGATGCCGACGGCAAGCAGCACGTTCGCGGTGTAGATCGGATGGCGCACCCGGCGGTATGGCCCGCGCTCGACCACGGCTTGGTCGGGGGCCAGGGCGATCGCGACGGTGAGGTACGGGCCGAGGGCCCGGACCGACGCGCCCAGGAGGGCGGCCGCGGCGAATCCGACGGCGAACCCGGCGAGCTGCACCCCGCTGTCGCCCGGGAAGGGGAAGGCCCACGGGGGAGCCGCCAGGGGACCCGGGGCGATCAGGACCGCGAAGGGGGTCAGCACGACCGTGCCGATGGAGACCAGCCAGAGCGCCTCCTCCGCCCGCTCGCGCAAGGCCGTGGCGTCCCCGCCCGATCGGCGGCGATCCCGCCGGCGACCCCGGGCCCCCGGGGCCACCGCGGCGGCCAGGGAGGCAAGGAGGGCGGCGGCGAGGAGCTGGAGCACGGTGCCGGCGATCATGGGGGTCGGAGGGAGCGGGGGTGGTTGCTCCCCGGGTCAGACCCCCAGCCCGAGGGCGCCGACGGTCAAGAGCACAGAGACCGCCGCGATGGGAAGGGCGATCCGGGCGAACTCCCCGAGGCGGATGCGGACCCCGCCCTCCTCCGCCCGGTCGACGAGGATGAGGTTGCTCGCGGCGCCGAGGAGCGTCACGTTCCCGGCGAGGGTGCTGCCCGCGGCAAGGGCGAGCCAGGGGAGGGGGGTCGCGCCGGAGTACCCGAGCTGGGCGAGGAGCGGGATCTGCAGACCGACCCACGGCACGTTGCTGAAGAGCTGGGAGCCCACGAGGCTGCTCACCGTGATCGCGGGAAGGGAGAGGGCCGCGGGGGCAGCCGGACCGGGGATCGGCAGGATCGACTCGATCGCCCCGATCACCCCCGACGCGATGGCCCCGGCGACCACCACGAAGAGGCCGGCGAACAGCGCGAGGATCCGCAGGTCGATGCTCCGCACGATCGACGGGCGGTCCGGCGTCAGCGCCACGACGAGCACCGCGGCCACCGTGGGGGGAACCCAGACCGGAATCTCGGGCGTGTGGGCGACGGTGCTGGCCAGGCCGATGCCGATCAGGGCCAGCATGGCGGCGGGGAAGATCACGAGCACCGGGGCCCGGAAGAGGCGGGCCGGCCACGGCCCGGGCGGGACGAGCGGCACGGCCGTGCGGCGGAGCTCGGCGTGGACCGCCGCCCCCGCTCGGAGGGGGGCGGCATAGGCCCGACGGACGATCCACGCGCCCGCGGCCAGGGACGCGGCGATCGGCACCAGCAGGTAGGCGAGGAACGTCACGACCGGGGCGCGGATTCCGCTCGAAAGCGAGACGAGGAGGTTCTGCGGGTTGCCCATCGGGGTCAGCGCGCTCCCGACGGTCACGGCGAACGCCGCGGTCAGGAGCAGGGGCTTCGGGTCGACCCGGATCCTCCGGCTCAGGTCGAGCAGGATCGGGACCGCGATCAGGATCAGCGCGTCGTTGACGACGAACGCGGAGGCGATGCCGAAGAGCAGGAAGACGGAGGCCGACAGCGACTCCGTCCGGACCGTCCGGTGGAGCATCCAGCGGGCGAGGTGCGCGAGCGCCCCCGAGCGCTCGAGGGCGCCGGCGAGGGCGAAGAGCGACGCGAGGAAGACGAGGACCGGGACCCCCGCATCGAGGGCCTCGCCGGCGGCCGCGGGGGAGAGGACGCCCGAGGCCACGAAGGCCACGGCCCCGATGGCGAAGGCGACCCAGACCCGGGGACCCCGCGCGGAGATCTGGCGCGCGAGGGCAGCCCCGAAGACCGCCACCAGGATCCCCACGCCGACCTCGTTCGTGCCCCTCGCCCCCGCGCGGGAACGGGCCGGAGTAGTTAACCGCCCGAGCCTGCGAGGTTCGGCTCGACGGGAAAGAAGATAGGGCCCGGGGTCACCGAGGGACCCGATGGCCTCCGGAATGGGGTGGGCGCCGGTCCGGGTCCGGGTCGCGCCGAACGGCCGCATCCTCGCGCTGTCGGAGGCGTGGTTCGGGGACGGGGCCCGGCGCCGCGCCGAGGCCCGCCGCTCCCAGCGATGCGTCGAGTGCGGCGCCCCGCTCGCCTCCCGACGGACCCCCTACTGCTCGTCGCTGTGCCGGTGGAAGTTCCATGGCCACTACTTCTGGGACGCCGCCCGGGTCTACGTCAAGCGTCGCGACCGGTACGTCTGCCGGGCCTGCCGGAGGCGGTGCCGCTCCCGCGAGCTCGAGGTCGATCACATCGTGGAGATCGCGCGGGGGGGCGCGGCCCTCGAGTACGCGAACCTGCAGACGCTCTGCCGGGCCTGCCACGCCGCCAAGACCCGGGCGTATCTCACGGGGCGGAGCGCCCGGCCGCCGGACGGAGACGGTCTATAGCCTCCGCGCCCTTCTCCGAGCATGCCTCCCCGCATGGTGTGGGCGGCGCTCGGCTCGGCCGCCGGCCTGGTCATCGCCGCGCTGCTCTACGCCACCCACCCCCTCCCCTCGGGGGCGGCGAGCGGGACGGATCTCGCGATCTCGGTCGGCGCGATCCTGCTCGGGACCCTCTGCTTGCTCGGTCTCCTTCTGACGGGGATGACCCTCGTCCTGAACGCGATCTCGGGACGCTCCGGGGGCGGGAGGGAATGAAGGGATCCCACGGCCGGGGGCCACCCAGAATGTGTGCTATATCTTAGCAATACTTTATCAGGGTATGAAGGATATACCTTCTCTGCCCGTTCACGAGGTCTCCTGCCGATGCCGCGGTCCCGTGCGATGGTGACGCTTGGGTCGGATCCGCTCGAAGGACGGCCAACGGTTCCCTTGTCGGATCCTCGGCCGCTTCTGCCGATGGCGTTCTCCCAATCCCCGCGCTTCGAGCTCGTGCGCATCGAGATCCAGATCCCCTCGAAGATCTTCTTCCGGGGCCTCTCGGAGCACTTTCCGGATGCAACGTTCCGGGTGCGCTCCCGTGAGACACTGGACGACCGGTCGGCGATCGATGTCCTCGAGATCGACTCCCCCACCCCGCGTCCGTGGGAGGAGATCCTGCGGAGCTATCCCCAGGTCCTGTTTGCCGAGATGCTGCGGCCGACCCCCTCGGGCGCGCTCATGCGGGTCCGCCATGTCCCGTGGCCAGAACTGATGGAGGTGCTCCGGAAGGTCAACCTCGGCCGGGAGTATCCGCTCGTGGTGCGCGGGGGAAGCGGGATCTTCTCCGTCGTCGCCTGCCGGAAGTGCCTGCCCGAGCTCCTCCGGCTGCTCCGTTCGATCAGCGATCGGGTGAGCGTCGGGGCCATCCGGACCTTCCCCAAGGACGGCTGCGAGCCGCTGCTCAGCGAGCATCAGTCCCGCCTGCTCCAGTTGGCGCTGGAGCGAGGGTACTTCGACGTGCCCCGCCGTGTCGGGCTCACCGAGCTCGCCCGGGAACTCGGCCGCTCGAAGTCGACGATCTCCCGTTCCCTCTCGCTGATCGAACGCAAGCTCGTCGAATCGTACGGGCACTGACGTCCGGGCCGAGGGTCCCGCACCCTGCCTGCGCCTTCGTCCTCGATGCAAGGGATCGCGCCCGGTCGCCACGGCCGACGGTGCGGGAGCGAACCGGTTCGCTCCGAACCCGTTCGTCTCCTCGCCATGCCGCGACGGTGGATCCGGGACGTGGTGCCCCATGGGTTCGATCCGCCGCCCGCCTTCCCGCCGGTCCCGCGCGCGGCTCGGGCTCGCCCTCGCCGGCGGTCTGATCGCGGCGATCGCCGCAGCGTCGATCGGGCCGGGGATCGCGCCGTCCGCTCCGTCCGCCCCCGGAGTGGGTGCGGGGATCCCCTTCGGCCCGGGCCCGCTGGGATCGTTGCCGGCGGCCGGGTCCGCCCGGCCGGTCGCCGCGAACGCGATCCTCGGGTCGCAGGGTTGCCGTGGGGAGGGCGTCCCGGACGCGTACTGCGGCCACTACTTCGTCGGGGCGCTGGTGACCGACCCCTTGCCGTTGTTCTTCTGCGCGGTCTACTGCGTCTCCCCTCCGACCCTCCCGTCGGTCGTCGCCACCATGACGATCCCGAACGCCACCCCGATGCCGGGGGATGCATGGGCGGCGGTGGTCTCGATCTTCGACAACGCCCCCCTGCCCTCGTACGACCAGATCGGGTTCGCCCCGATGTACGGAGTCGGCTGGGTCCCGGTCTACAGCTACTCGACCGCGTGCGGCGAATCGCGGGGCATCCACTCGGCGTACGCCTCCTCCGTCGTCCTCCTTCCGGGGACTTCCTACACCTTCTCCCTGACCGCCCTGGGCGGGGGGGTCATCCTCTTCGCCGTGACCGACGCACGGACCGGCGCACCGATCTGGTCCAGCTCCCATGCGACCGGGGGCGACGGCTTCCTCGCCATGCCCTACCTCACCTGCTGGAACAACCTCGGCCTCTACGCCTCCTACACGATTGGGGAGGAGGTCTATGCCTCGGAGGTCCAGGCCTACCCCAGCTATCCGATCGTGATCCAGAACGCCACGCTGCCCCCTCCGATGCTGTGGGCCTTCTCGTTCGGATGGGGGTCGATCGTCGATTCCGCTCCTCCGGGATACCTGGGGACGACGGTCGACCAGGGGACCATCGTGCTCGAGAACCCGGGGACCCCGCCGGGGTACGTCTGACGCCGTCGGGAGAGGAAGGGGGCCGGCGAGCCTCTCGTCACGGGGGACCGTCGAACGGCCCCTCCCCATGCGCCGGCCTCTCTCGGGCCGACGCGGGAAGACGCCTGCGGCATCACGGCCACCCCATCCAAGGGGTGCCACGGGCCCTCCGTCTTGGCCTATCCCGAGGAGAGCTCCCGTCGCAACGCGCCGACCCTCTCGCGGATGGTGTCACGGACCGAGCGGAATCCATCGTCGTCAAGCCGTGCGGGATCCGGCAGTCCCCAATCGCGGGGGCGAAGATGCCGGAGGCGGGCCGGGCAGGCCTCGTCGTCGAGGCAGCCCATCGTCACCACGATCTCGGCGGCGGAGAGCATCTCCGGTGTGAGGATCTGGGGAGGATGCTCGGGGGCTGCGATCCCGACCTCGGCGAGGAGCCGGGCGGTGCGGGGCTCCGCGGAGCGGGTCGGCCGGGTCCCGGCCGAGACCGCCCGCCAGCCGGGCGGGGCAGCGTGGTTGAAGAACGCCTCGGCCATGAGCGAGCGGCACGCGTTCTCCACGCAGACGAACAGCACCGTGCGAGGTGCCGACGGATCACTCGGGCGACTCAAGGAGATCCCTCAGGATGGGTCCGTAGGACGATCGGACCTGCTCCGCCAGGCGGTCGGCGGGAAGGAGGGTCAGGCAGCACGGCTCGCCCTTCTGCGACCAGGACACCACCGCGAGCTTGGTCGCCCCGGCGATTCCGAACCGATCCCGGACGTCCTTCGGCAGAACCATCTGGCCTCGGGGGTCGATCGACACCACTGCCTCGACGCGGCAGTCGGCCTCCGGAGCGATCCCGCAGCAGTCCGACCCTCCGGTAGTTTGCTCCCGGCAGCGGCACGATCGGTCCTTGTCCCGGACGTCCCTCGCCGCACGCGCCATGCCTTCCCGGCGACAGCGGGTCTGAAAATTAAGGTTTTCCATGTTTATCTGAACATAGGGAAAACCGCAATCGCGGCTCCGTCGGTCCACGGGGTTGGTCCCGCCCTCGCTCCGGTGTGCCCCCCTCGACCGGGCGACGGTTCCGAGGGGGGACCTTGGCAGAGCCGTGGGCCGAAGGGATGGGCGATCCCTCGGGGTAGCTCACCGTTCCCCGATGCCTCCTCTCCGGTGCCCGAGCCGACCCGCAGGGTCGGATCGCTTCGGTCCGTCGTTGGCGCTTGGCGTCGGGCGGAGGGATCGCGCGACCTCGGGATCCTATGTGGGGGAGATTCCTTCCCGGCATCCTGTTCGGGGCGATCCCCCTTGGCATCCCTTTCCCCCCCACGTCGTGGCAGCGCGCGGTACATGGTGCGGGGTGTCCTTGATCGCTCTGCGGCGTGCGGTTGGGTGTCCTCGGTCTGTCCGTTCCGAGACGGAGAGAAAGCCCCTGGGCGCTTCAGGGCCGGGGGGAGTCTTCTCTGGGCGGATCCGGCCAATCATGGGGAAGGCACGACCCATCGGCTCGACCGTCAGATCTCGGTGCGTTCACGTCGCCTCGCCGACATCCGCGAATCTGCCCAAGTCGGGCGGATGGAGGGCGGTCCGGAGGGGAGGTGCCACTGCCCCCCTTCTTCGGGACCGGAAGGGCAGGGATCTCCGGGCTGAGGGGGCACCTCCGTATGCGGGCAGGGGGATCCGGCATGGCTCGATGCGAGGGCTCGGGCCGGATCCTCCTGAACCCGCTCCCGGCACCCCCCTTCGACGATCCGGAAGGGTGTCGCCGACGGCCGGTGCAGGGCCCTTGGTAGTCGATACCCCCGGCCTACGTCACCAGAATGTTGCCCGCCGAGGCGGCCGGGACGTTCGCCGCGTCGATCCAGACCTGACCGTGGTAGAAGTAAACCAGCGCGAAGGGATTCGCGGTATAGGTCGGCGTGCCTGCGAAGTATTGGCCGATCCAGTTCACCGGATTGGGGGGAGGGGATCCGCTGTACGAGGTTGTGCTGGTGCCCAAGTTGGCGGAGGAGCCCCCGTAATCGAAGACCCCAAGGAACCCGCTCGTGGGACGGCTTGGGGCGAAGGTTCCCGTGACCCATCCGGCGACATATCCGGAGAAGTAGGTCACGTAGGCCGTCCCCGCCGTACCGCCCTGAAGGACCTCTGCGCCGGGGCTCACCACCCCGGCATAGGTGGTGGCCGTACCGAGGTACGACAGGTCGTAGAAGAAGGTCCCGTTCGGGTTCTTCCAGATCTCGAACGACAAGGTGTAGTTGTCGATGGCCCAATAGGCGTAATCGCCGCTGTCGACGTCGTTCGTCACGTAGACGATGGGATCCACGACCAGCGACGAACCCGCGGCCGGCTGAGGCACGGCGACGAGAGGGATTCCGGGCAGGGGGTCGACGTACGGAAGGGCCTTCATCGTGATGTCCACCGCCGTGAGGCTGTACGCCAGGCCGAGATCGACGCTTACGCTGAAGTTGGTAGGGGCACCTCCCGACATCAGCTCGACGTACGTGACCGTCTGCCAGACCTGGGCACCGGACGCGTTCCCATACAGGTACAGCGACGTGATGCCAATCACAGCGTCAGGATTCGCGGAGAAGTTGAACGCGAGCTGAACGCCGACATCACCTTGGACGAAGCCCTCTCCTCCCGGCCCGGCCGCGATGATGTTCTGGTCGCTTCCAGTGAGGATCACCGGACTCTGCGGGCCACTCTCTTGGGCTGCCGCCGTGTACGGTTCCGAGAGGAGGTTGAGACCGGCGAAGTTCACGTCCGTGAGATCCTGGGCCTGCACGACGACGGCGCTCTGCGGGGAACTGGCCTGATGGCTCACGATGCTCGCTGACGCCACGACGGAGACGCCTCCCGTGGTCACCATCATCAGGGCGACGGCCCAGAGGG
>JAVYSA010000036.1:0-13955 GCA_038729445.1 Thermoplasmata archaeon | reverse complement strand
GCCTACGACATGCTGCGCGGAGAGGTCGGCCCGACCCGGATGACCGCCGCGGACCGGGAGGAAGCGATCGCCCGCCGGGACGAGATTTCGGTCTTTCCGCTCGCGATCCCCCTCCTCGCCGGCCCCGGGGCGATCTCGACGGTGATGATCTACGCCGGCGGGACCGTCGGCAGCGTCACGGGGATCCTCGCCGCGCTCATCGCGGTGATCGTCACGGGCACCGCGACGTTCGTCATCTTCCGGTTGGGCCAGCGGATCCTCGATGCGCTGGGACGGGTCGGGGTCATGGCACTCACGAGGGTCCTGGGGCTGCTGCTGGCGGCGGTCGCCGTCCAGTTCGTGATCAGCGGGATCGTGTCCGTCGCGGGCTGACGCGCCGGGTCCGGGTCGGTCGGGGCGTCGCCCGCCGGCCCGCCGCCGCGCCGGCGGGGCCCCGGGCGGGACGCCGGCGGGCGAGGAAGAGCGCGCTCGGGGTCCGGGGATTCCGCTCCGAGGACCAGACCCTCTCTCCGGCGCGGACCGCGACCGGCAGGTCGTTCTCGGCGGGCGGGAACCCGCACTCGTAGGCGTCGGTGTACGCGCAGTAGGGGTTGAAGGCACGGTTGAAGTCGATGTCGTACTCGTCGGACTCCGTGAGCTCCAGCGTGAGGTAGCGGCCCGGCCCGTAGGTCTCGCGGCCGCTCGTCAGGTCACGGAACGGCACGAAGACTGAGGTCCCGACGCCCTCCCCCGCATGGTAGACCCGCAGCCGGTGGCCGCGGCCGGCGAGCTCGAACGCGAGGTCGCCGATGTAGCGCATGACCGACTGCCCGTCGCGGCTGGTCCGGAGGTACGCCTCTTCTGGCTCCGGGCGCCGCTCGAGGCGGGCGCGCACCCGGAAGGCTGGGTCCGGTGGGAAGTAGAGCAGCGGGTGGAACGGGATCCGCTCGGCCACGAAGGGAGATTCCGGGTGTCGGGCCATGAACTCATCCTTCATGGCGCGCTCGGCCAAGAGCTCGTTCCGCCACGGGTCAGGCGCCGGGTCCACCGTGGGCCGGCGGCCCGGACCTTGGCGCGGGGTCACCGGGCCCCCCTTCACAGGTAGCCGAACTGGTGCTTCGCGAAGTCGCTCATCCGGTCCGGGGTCCACGGCGGATCCCAGACCATCTCCACGGCCGCCGAGCGGACCCCGGGGACCTTCTCGAGGGCCGCCTTGATCTCCTCCGCGAGGATCCCGGCGACCGGACAGCCGGGCGCCGTGAGGGTCATCCGGAGGGTCACATCCTGTTCGCCGGCCCAGTCGAACCCGTAGATGAGGCCCAGGTCGACGATGTTCATCGGGATCTCGGGGTCGTAGATCTTCTTGAGCTCGGCGAGCATCCGTTGCTCCTGCTCGGCGTGGGGTCCGGGAGGAGCGGCGGACGCATCGGACGGTGCCGGGGCGCCGACAGCGGGGCTCGCCGGTTCGGACATCGGTGGAATGCAGTCGGGCGGGCTATAAGACCTCGCGCCCGGCCGGCCCGGTCAACGATTTAATGCCCGGTCCGGCCTGAGTGTGCGATGCCCGACGTCCACGCCCGGCTGCCCCCCCAGGGGCCCCTTGGGATCCAGAGGGTGGGCCTGCGGGGGATTCGCAAGCCGATCCACGTGCTCCGGCCGGGACGGGAGGTCGTCCTCGCGGCGGAGTTCTCGGCCGCCGTCGACCTCCCGCCGGATCGGAAGGGATCGGATCTCTCGCGGAACGCGGAGGCGATCGCGGAGATCACCGAGCGGACCGCCCTCCAACCGGTCCGGAGCCTGGAGGAGGCCTGCGCGACGATCGCGGAGGATCTGCTGCGCCGGCACACGAGTGCGAGCGAGGCCCTCGTCGTCGCCTCGGCGGAGTACTTCGTCCGGCAGGGGATCGGTCCGGGCCGCGAGAGCTACGAGGACTTCCTCCTCGTCGCGGAGGCGGTCGCGCGCCGCCTCGGGACGGACGCGGTCTCGGTGCGCCGTTCGATCGGACTGGAGGCCGTGGGGATGACGGCCTGTCCATGCGCGATGGAGTCGTGCCGCGAGCTCCTCGAAGGAGAACTGGGCGGACCGGAACGGTCGGTGCTCGAGACGATCCCCGGAATCACCCACAACCAGCGGAGCCGCACCCGTCTCGTCTTCGAGATCTCGGGTCCCGTCGAGGTCGAGGTCGACCAGATGCTGACGGCGATCACCGAGGCCCACTCGGCCCCCACCTTCGCGATCCTCAAGCGGGGCGACGAGGCTCGGCTGGTGCTTCGGGCCCACCGGAGTCCCCGGTTCGCGGAGGACGTGGTCCGCGAGCTCCTGGCGGGGGTCCCCGCCCGGTTCCCGCAGCTTCCCGACGACGCGGTCGTCCGCGCAGAGACGGTCAGCGAGGAGTCGATCCACAAGTACGATGTCCATGCCTCGCACTGGGTGACGATGGCCGACCTCCGTCGGCTCGTCACCTCGCCCTAGGGGGAGGTCGCCCGGAACGATGCGCACTGCCCTCGATGCCATTCGCCGCCGACCCGGCCGGTCGATCCTGACCGCGACCGGCATCGGCCTATCCACGGCCCTCGTGGTGCTGCTGCTCGCCACCTCGGCAGGGATCCAGGCGAGCGCGACCCAGCTGGCGACCTCGAGCGGTGTCGATCTGCTCGGGGCGAGCGCGAACACGACCCTCACGGCGCTCTCGTTTCCCCCGATTCCGCACGCCCACGCACTCGCGCAAGGGGTTCCGCAGAACGACTCGAACGTGGAGACCGCGAGCCCGTGGCTGATCGCCCAGATGGGGTTCGGCAATGCCTCGCTCTGGGCCGCGGCGAACCGGTCGGCGAGCGGGTCCGCAATCCCCTCGACGTGGGCCGTGACCAGTTCGGGGACGATCGGGTGGATCCCCTCCGACAACCGGGGCCTCGAGGTCCCGCCGATCTACTCCGGTCCCGGCTTTCCCGCACCGGGGGACCCGCACTACGCCAACGGGACCTATGCCGGACCTTGGGAGAGCGCGATCGTGCTGGACGAAGGGCTGGCCGGAGTCCTCCACGTCGTTCCCGGTGACCTCGTGTGGATGGGGCTCGGCACGCCTTCCGGCCCCTCGGAGGTCCAGGCGTGGTACCGTGCCGCCACCGCCTTTCGGGTCGTGGGTATCTCCGGTCCGTTCTGGCTGATCCCCTCGGCCCTGCTCGCCTTCACCTACCTCTCCGAGCTGCAGGCGCTGACCGGTTCCGCCCATCCCTCGCAGGACTACGCCAGTCTCGTCCTCATCCACCTCTACGACAGCGCGAACCCCGACGCCGACCGGGCGCAGATCGAGCGGGCCTACCCGTCGCTCTCCCTCTTCACCCTCGCGTCGATCCTGGGGGCGGTCCAGCAGGCCGTGTCGCTCTACCAGACGTTCGGCACGCTCATCGCAGCCATCGGCATCGTGGTGGCGGCCCTCTTCGCCTCCAGCGTGCTGTTGATGAGCGTGGACGACCGGAGCGCCGAGATCGCGATCCGGAGGGCGATCGGGTTCCCGCGCTGGGTCGTCGGCGGTGCGGTGGTCGAGGAGGGGATCTACCTGGGCGCCCTGGGGCTCCTCATCGGCATTCCGGCCGCCCTTGCCGGTGGGTATGCGCTCAACGCCGTGCTCCGGGCCCTCGTCCCGGGCCTCCCGAACGGGTTCTCGTTCCTCTCCTTCCAGCCCTCGGTGCTGGCGGCCGGTGTCGTTCTCGTGCTCGTCGTGGGGATCGTCGCGTCGATCGGACCGGCCGCCCGCACGGTGCGGCTGCCGATCGCGCGGGAGCTGCGCGGGCCGTGACCGCCGCGGCGTTCCGGCGCCGGCCGGCCCGACCCCATGCCCGGATCCAGCTTGTCCTCGCCGCCGCGGCGATCGCGACCGCGGTCGCCCTTCCGGTCGTCCTCGTCTCGGTCGGCGGGGGTGTCTCCGCGCACGAGCTCCACCAGATCCAGCAGACCGGCTATGCGATCTCGGTCTCGGCCGCGGGGTCCCATGGGATCCTGGGCGCGCATGGGCTGGCCCGGCAGATTCTCGGGATCTCCGGCGTGCTCGCCGCCTCGCCGGTCCTGAGCGCCCCCCTCGACGCCTTCCTATTGGCCAACGGCCAGCCCACCGCGATCCTGGCCGAAGGGGTCATTCCGGACCAGTTCGCGCCGACGCTCGGCCCGGGCGAGGGCGCGCTCTTCCCGGTTCCGCTTCCGCTCGGGGATCCGACCGACGCCGCGCACTTCGCGAACGGTACCTACGCTGGGCCGGCCAGCTACGACGTGATCCTCGCGACGCCCATCGCGGAGGCCGCGCACCTCGCTCCGGGGGACCGGATCCGCCTCGGCCCGACGGACAACCTCCGCCAGTCCGTCGTCTTCAACGTGACCGGGACCTTCGGCGTGAGCCTCTCCGGCCTCTCCCCCACGGGCGCCTTCGCCCTGTTGATGCCCCTGTCCGACCTGCAGGTGATGACCGGCACGGCCCTCGGAGGGGCGAACGGGACGGCGCTCCTCGACGCGGCCGACACGATCCAGATCGCGGTCGCCCCGGCGCTGGCGACGGATCCGGGCGCGATCGCCTCCGTGGCGGCCCAGGTGCAGCGGATCGTCCCCTACTACGGCGTCACGACCCAGCTGCAGGAGGCCCGCCAGATCGAGCAGGCGAGCGCGATCCTGACGGCCTTCTACCTCGCGCTCTCGTCCGTCGGCCTGGTCGTGGGGCTGGTCTTCCTTGCGGTCGTGCTCGTCCGCCGGGTCGACTCCGAACGCCGCGCGATCGGGATCCGGCGGGCGCTGGGACTTCCGCCCCGCGGCATCGCGGCGTCGTTCGCGGTTCGGGGCGCCGCGCTGGCGCTCCTCGGGGTGGTCGCGGGGACGTTCGGCGGCTGGGCGATCGTGACCCTGCTCGCCCGCTTCGCGGGCGGGACGGTCTCGGAGGCGGCGTCCTTGGCGGTCTTCGACCCGGTGCTCCTCTCCGCGATCGGGGCCGCGATCGTCGGGCTCGGGGCGCTGGTGAGCCTGGCCGCCACGCGCCGGGCGCTCGCGCTGGACCTGGTCGAGGTGCTCCGATGAGCGGGCCGGCGGTCGTCGAGCTGATCGGGGTGTCGAAGCGGTACGAGCGCCACTCGGTCCCGGTCGTGGCCCTTCGGGAGGTGTCGTTGGCGATCCGGCCCGGGGAGTACCTGAGCATCGAGGGCCCGAGCGGTTGCGGGAAGACGACGTTGCTCAACCTCCTGGGCCTGCTCGATGTCCCCAGTGCCGGCGAGATCCGCTGGGCCGGCGCCCCGATGACGACGCTCTCCGAGCGGGAACGGTCGCGCCGGAGGCTCTCCGACGTCGGGTTCGTGTTCCAGCGGTTCTACCTCCTGCCGACCCTCACGGCGGAGGAGAACGTCGAGCTGCCGATGCGGGCCGCCGGCCGGCCGCGGGCCGAGCGGAGGGCCCGGGCACGGGCCCTGTTGGAGGCGATGGGGATCGGTTCTCGGGCGGGGGCGCTGCCCCACCAGCTCTCCGGTGGGGAGGAACAGCGGGTGGCGATCGCCCGCGCCCTTGCCAACGACCCCTCCCTCGTGCTCGCGGACGAGCCGACCGGCGAGCTCGACTCGGCCAGCGCGGAGGTGGTGATGGATCGGCTCGAGGAGGCCCACCGCCGCCGAGGAACCGCGCTGGTCGTCGTGACCCACAATCCCTCGATCGCGGCCCGGGCGAGGCGCCACATCCGCGTCGCCGACGGCCGGATTGTCTCGGACCGAGAGGAGAACTGACCGTGGCCCGCATCGCGATCCTCCTCTCGGACCGATGCCACCCGAAGGAATGCCACTGGGAGTGCGCGGACTTCTGCCCCGTCAACCGCATGCACCAGGAGTGCATCGTGGAGGGACCCACGGGCCAGCCGGTCATCTCGGAGAGCTTGTGCATCGGCTGCGGGATCTGCGTGCACAAGTGTCCGTTCGACGCCATCAAGATCCTCAACACCCCCGAGGCCGAGGAGTCGGAGATCGTGCACCGCTACGGCTACAACGGGTTCCGGCTCTACGGGCTGCCGATCCCCCCCGCGCAGGGGATCGTCGGGCTGCTCGGGCCGAACGGGACCGGGAAGTCGACGGCGCTGCGCATCGTCGGGGGCATGGAGGTCCCCAACCTCGGTGCCTACGACCGGCCGGGATCGTGGGAGGCCACCGCGGAGCGCTACCGCGGGACCGCGCTCTTCGCGCTGCTCGACCGGATCCGCCGGGGGCGGCTCCGGGTCGCCCACAAGCCCCAATACGTCGACCGGTTCGCGGACGAGGGGGCCACCGTCCGGGCGTTCGTCGAGTCGGCCGGAGGGGACGGCGCGGCCGGCGCGATCGAGGCGATGGATCTCTCGGGCCGGGCAGACCGGCGGCTCTCCGAGCTGTCCGGCGGGGAGCTGCAGCAGGCGGCGATCGCCCGCACGATGGCGACGGACGCGGACCTGTACCTCTTCGACGAGCCGAGCAGCTACCTCGACATCCTCCGTCGCCTGGCGATGGCAAGGGTCCTGCGCCGGCTCGGCGAGTCCCGAGGCGTCCTGGTCGTGGAGCACGACCTCGCCCTGCTCGACTACATCGCCGACCAGGCCCACCTGCTCTACGGGGAGCCCGCCGCGTTCGGCGTGGTCACGCCGGCGATGCCGATGCGCTCGGCGATCAACAGCTATCTCAACGGCTACCTCAAGGGGGCGAACGTCCGCTTCCGCACGGAGCCGGTCCGCTTCGTCGCCCATCCGCCGAAGCCCGCGACCCGGTTCGACACGCTGGTCGCCTTCGACCGCCTGAAGAAGTCGTTCCCGGGGTTCGAGCTCACCGTCGCGCCCGGCCGCCTCGGACGGGGCGAGACGATCGGCGTCGTCGGACCGAACGCGACGGGCAAGACGACCTTCGTCCGGATGCTCGCGGGGGCCGAGACCCCCACCGAGGGATTGCCACCGGCGGGTGTGACCGTCAGCTACAAGCCCCAGTACCTCCGGGCGACCCAGCGGGCGAGCCTCCGGGAGCGGGTGGCGGCCCTGGCCGGGGATCCGGCGTTCGACGCGGGCCTGTTTGAGCGGGAGCTCGTGCCCGGCCTCCACCTCGAGGAGATCCTCGACGTCGCCCTCCCCGACCTCTCCGGAGGGGAGCTGCAGCGGGCGGCGGTCGCCCTGACGCTGGCGCGGACCGCCACGCTCTACCTGCTTGACGAGCCAAGCGGATACCTCGACTCCGACGAGCGCATCGCCATGGCGAAGCTTCTCCGCCGGCAGGTCGAGCGCCAGGCGGTCTGCGCGCTGGTCGTCGATCACGATGTCTACTTCCTCGACCTCGCCTGCGACGGGCTGATCGTCTTCTCGGATGGCGGCGCCCCCGGCGCCCGGGGGGTTGGGGCCGGCCCGTTCCCCATGCGCGAGGGGATGAACCGGCTCCTCGGGGGGATCCAGGTGACCTTCCGCCGGGACGCGGAGACCCGGAGGCCGAGGATCAACCGGGAGGGCTCCGCGCTCGATCGGGAGCAGCGGGCCAAGGGGGAGTACTACTACGAGAGTCCCGAATAGCGGCCGGCCGCCCGGGGGAATTCCTTAACTCGGCCCGGGCGCCTCTCGGAGGGAGATGCCCGAGGCCGCGCGGGGCCATGGCCCTCCCGATCCGCTGGATTCGCGGACGGGCCGCTACGCGGTCCGGGCGGACCTTTCGTATGGCGTGATCGCCGTCTACGTCCTGCTGCTCCTGGTGGTCCTGCTCGTCCTGCCGTCGAGCCCGGTCCTCCGCTCCCCGGTCTTCGGCTGGGCGCTGGCGGCCCTGATCGCCTTCTTCCTGATCCGCTACCTCTCGACGCGCTACCGGATGGACGCGGAGACCCTGACCGCCTTCCGGATCCTGGGGGGCCGGACGATCCGCCTCGAGGAGATCCGCCGGATCCAGTACGCGAGCCTCCGCGATCTCTCCCCCACCGGATTCTTCGGCTCCTGGGGCTACCGTGGCCGGATGTGGAGCCCCGTGATCGAGACGTTCGACAGCGTGCAGACGAACTCCTCGGGGATCCTCATCTGGGCCGGGGCTCACCCGCTCTTCATCACGCCGAAGGATCCCGATCGCTTCATCCGCGAGCTCTCCCGGAGAGTCCGCTCCTGGCGGGGCCGGCTCGAGGTCGACGACGGGGCTCCGGGGATCCCTACCGCGCCGGCCGCCCAGGTCCCTCCGGGCTAGTGGGCATCGCGGGATCGATCGCACGGGCCCAGGAGAGGATCCCCCCTTCGAGGTTGCGGACCCGCACGTACCCGAGTTCCTTCAGGAGCCGCGTCGCCGCGGCGCTCCGCCCGCCCGAGCGGCAGTAGACCACCAGCTCGCGCGCGGGCGCGAGCTCGGCGAGGCGGTCGGGCAGCTCGGCCGCTGGGATGAGATGGGCGCCGGGAAGGTGGCAGATCTCCCATTCGTCCGGTTCCCGTACGTCCAGGAGGAAGGGCGGATCCGGTCCCCGGAGCGCCTCGGCGAGCTCCTCGACCGTGATGGTGGGGACCGGGTCCGCGGACCCCGGCAGAGGGTCCCCGCCGGAGGCGCACGGAAGCGCGGCGGGCGCCGGCAGCGGCCCAGTCCGGCCCTCGGGGGTGCACCGGGGGCAGTGGGGATCACGCCGGATCGCGACCTCGCGGAATGCCATCGCGAGGGCGTCGTAGAGGAGGAGGCGTCCGGCCAACGGCTCCCCGACATTGAGAAGGACCTTGACGGCTTCGGTGGCCTGCAGGGTGCCGATGACACCGGGAAGGACGCCGAGCACGCCGGCCTCGGCGCACGACGGCACGAGTTCCGGCGGTGGGGGTTCCGGATACAGGCATCGATAGCACGGACCGTCGCCGAGGCCGAAGACGCTCACCTGCCCCTCGAACCGGTAGATCGAACCGAAGACATCGGGAATGCCGAGCCGAATGCAGGCGTCGTTCACGAGGTAGCGCGTCGGAAAGTTGTCCGACCCGTCGACGACCAGGTCGTAGCCGCCCAGGATCGTCAGGGCATTCTCCCGGTCGAGCCGTTCCGGATGGGCGATGACCCGAGCCTGCGGGTTCAGGTCGCGGATCCGCCGCGCCGCGGCGTCGACCTTCGGCTCGCCAATCTCGCGCTCGCCGAAGAGGATCTGGCGCTGGAGGTTGGACCGGTCGACCCGGTCGAAGTCGACGATCCCGATCGTGCCGACCCCCGCCGCGGCGAGGTAGAGCGCCGCAGGGGACCCCAGGCCACCAGCGCCGACCAGGAGGACCCGGGATGCCAAGAGCCGGCGCTGACCGGCGAGGCCGATCTCGGGCAGGAGGAGGTGGCGGCTGAACCGGACCATCGCGTCGCGATCGAGGGGCCCATTCCGGGAGGGGGGGGAATTCCCGCCGGCGATCGCCGGGACGATCGCAAGCGTGTCGCCGGGACCCACCGCAGTGGTCTCGCTGTCAAGCCCCCGGATGTCCTCGTTGTTGCGGAAGACGCGGACCGACCGGCGCAGGGCCCCGTCGGGTCCGACCAGATGCGGGCGCAGCGCCGGGTGGCGTTCCAAGAGGGCGCGCATGGCCTCGCCGACATCCCGGGCGGCGACGGCGACCTCGGCGGAACCGCCTGTATACGGTCGCAGGGGCTGGGGGATCCGCCACCGCACCCCGGGGGCCCGCGGCGGTTCCTCTGACGCCGGAGGGCTCATGGGCTCCTCCCGGTCCTCACGGGGATCCGGATCGCCTGCCGGGTCGCGGGATCGAGCGCATAGATCGCGAGGGGACCCACCGTCGTGGCGTCGACCGGCACGATCCCGTGGACGTACGTTGGCCAGAAGGCGTCGAGGTCTTCCTCTGAGGGGTGCGACGTACCGTCCGGATGGCTGTGGAAGTCTCCCTGGATCGACCATCCCTCCCGGTCCGCCCGATGATCCCATGAGGACCAATCGGACGGATCGATGAGGAACCGCCGGCCGGGCTTCTCTATGTCCCGGTTCGCGAGGGCGATGGCCCGGGCCGCGCAGCGCGCCCCCCCCCGATCCCACCCGAGCAGGAGGCCGCAGGCCTCCGACGGGTAGGCGGCCCGAGCGGCCCGCACGATCGCCCCCCCCACCTGAGGGCCAAGGACGATGGGACGCAACAGGCCGTCGATCGTCTCCGGAGGGCGTCCGCCGCCCTCGGGCGCCTTCCCGTGGCCCCACCGGAAAGCCCCGAGGCGGGTCGGGACCGGGACGGAAGATGGGGAACGCAGGAAGCCGGTCGTCATTCGCGCAGCTGGATCAGATGCGTGCAGCGCATCCCCCCCCGCGCGATCGAGTCCTGAAGGTCGACGTCGACATGCCCGAGAAGCCCTTCCATGAGGTTCTGGTCGAAGACGTCGCACATGAGGTGGGCGTGCGTCAATGCATTGCGTCGGAACACGCAGTTGGTCCGCACGATGCGGATCGCCCCTCCCGGAAGACGTTCCACCGTGCAGCCGAACCCCAGGGCATTGAGGGCACGGACCAGGTGCCGTACCTTCTCCTCCGGTGTCCCCGTCACCGGAAGGTCCCGGGCGATCGACCGGGCGACGCGTCGCGCCGCCTCGGCCAAGAGCATTTTGGCCGCCTCCTCTCCTTGGCGGGCGAGAATCTCGTCCATCACCGCGTCCAGGAGGAGGTCGTACTTCTTCGGGAAGAGCTCCTGGCCCTCGCTCGTGAGCTGGTAGCGCTTGCGGGGCCGGCCGACTCCCTCGCGGCGGAACGACGGCACCACGTACCCTCGGGACTCCAGGCGCTCGAGGTGCCCGCGGGCAGCGCTCTCCCGGATGCCGAGCATGGTGGCGATGTCTCGGGCGGTCCGAGGGGTCCCGGCCAATTCCTCCAAGATTCTCCCCCGCGTGCCGGAGAGAATCTCCGGGCCCGTCGACACCACCATGATCCGCCACCGGACGACAAGCGCCCACCGGGATTTATGGATTTACTCACCGCGCCATGCTTAAATAACACGGGCCGCTTCGAAGCGCCGGCATGACCCAATCGACTCCCGGGGGGGCGGGCTCCCACACGCTCGAGATTCGCGGACTCCACGCCGAGGTCGCGGGAAAGGAGATCCTTCGAGGGGTGGACCTGACCCTCCGGTCGGGCGAGATCACTGCGCTCATGGGGCCGAACGGCTCGGGCAAGAGCACGCTCGCCTACGCCCTGATGGGACACCCCAAGTACAAGGTGACGTCCGGCTCCGCGCACCTGGACGGGAAGGACCTTCTCGCGATGCCGGTCGACCAGCGCAGCCGGGCGGGCCTCTTCCTCGGCTTCCAGTATCCGCAGGAGGTCTCGGGCCTGAGCCTCTCGAAGTTCCTGTGGACGGCCTACGTCCAGCGCCATCCGGCCGAGAGCGTCGACACGGCGGCCTACGATCGGGAACTCAAGACCCACATGGGCTACCTGGGCATGGACCCGTCGATGCTCAAGCGATCCCTCAACGAAGGATTCTCCGGCGGGGAGAAGAAGCGCAACGAGGTGCTCCAGATGGCGACCCTCCGCCCGATCTTCTCGATCCTGGATGAGCCGGATTCCGGCCTCGACATCGACGCCGTCCGTGCGGTCGGCGAGACGGTGGACAAGCTCCGTGGACCCGAGTCCGGGGTCCTTCTGATTACCCACTACCAGCGCATCCTGAAGTACCTCCGGCCGGATCGGGTGCATGTGATGGTCGATGGCCAGATCGCCCTCTCGGGGGGCCGGGAGCTCGCCGAGGAGCTCGAGGTCAAGGGATACGACTGGATCCGCGTGGAGACCCCGGCGTCGGGCTAGTCCCGGCCGTCGCGACCCTCCGGGAAGGCTCGGATGCCGCCCGACCTTCCCGGTCTCCGATCCGAGTTCCCCCTCCTCGCCCGTCCGACCCATGGGCGCCCGCTGATCTACCTCGATTCGGCGGCGACGAGCCAGAAGCCTCGGGCCGTCATTGAGGCCGAGGAGCGGTTCTACGAGCAGCGGAACGCGAACGTCCATCGCGGGGCGTACGCCTTGGCCGAGGAAGCGACCGATGCCTACGAAGGGGCCCGTGCCCGAATGGCGCGGTTCGTCCACGCCTCCCGGCCCGAGGAGATCGTCTTCACACGGGGCACCACCGAGTCCCTGAACCTTGTCGCGGCCGTGCTGGGCCGGGCCCGCCTCCGGACGGGGGACCGTGTGGTGGTGACGGAGATGGACCACCACTCGAACATCATCCCGTGGCATCTCTTGCGGACCTATGGGGGCATCGATCTCGCGTTCGTGCCGGTCGACGCGCAGGGCCGGATCGGGACCGAGGCGCTGTCCCCGTACCTTGAGGATGGCAGGACCCGGGTGGTCGCCTTCCCGCACGTCTCGAACGTCCTCGGCACGGTCGCTCCCGTCCGGGAGATCGCGCGCGCGGCGCACGCCGCGGGCGCACTCGTGGTGCTCGACGCGGCCCAGTCCGCGCCCCACCTCCCGCTCGAAGTCCACGACCTGGGCGTCGACTTCGTCGCGTTCTCGGGACACAAGATGCTCGGTCCGACAGGCATTGGGGTCCTGTGGGGCCGGTTCGAGCTCCTGGAGACCCTTCCACCGTGGATGGGGGGCGGTCAGATGATCGAGGAGGTCTCGACGGACCGGATCACCTACCGGGAGCCTCCGGCCCGGTTCGAGGCCGGAACGCCGAACATCGCGGGGGCTGTCGGTCTTGCGGCGGCGGCCGACTTCCTGGAGGCAATCGGCTGGGCGGCCCTCTCCGAGCGGGACCGGGCGTTGCGGCACCTGTTCTTCGACCTGGTGCGGGACCGGCTCCCGGAGGATCTCACCGTCTACGGTCCGGGGGACGAACCCGACCGGCTGGCGGTCCTCTCCTTCACGCTGCGGGGAATCCACGCGCATGACATCGCGAGCCTCCTGGATGCCGAGGGAATCGCGATCCGGGCCGGGCAGCATTGCAGCCAGATCCTCATGCGGCGCTTCGGGGTCCCGGCGATGGCCCGGGCGAGTCCGTATCTCTACAACACGGAGCCGGAGATCGAAGCCCTCGTCGATACGCTCGTCCGGATCCGGGACCGTTTCCGGGGAGCCTGAGGCTCCCGGGACCGCCGGGAAACGACGGCTCCCGCGACAGTCAATTTAAATACACTCACGTGATGGAATTGGCGGAGGAAGGCGATGTCCCCTGGGACCCCCGAGATTGCCCCGCTCGACTACACCCGCTACGACTTCAAGAACCCGGAGACGTACAAGCTGCGGACCCGCCAGGGACTCAGCCGCGAGATCGTCGAGCAGATCTCGGCGTGGAAGCACGAGCCGCAGTGGATGCGGGAGTACCGCCTGCGGGCCTACGAGCACTTCGTGGACCGCCCCATGCCGGACTGGGGGCCCAACCTGGACGAGATCGACTTCGACTCGTACACCTTCTATGCCGCGCCCCTGGGAGAGGAGGCGCCCCGCAAGAGCTGGGATGACCTTCCCGAGGACATCAAGAACACCTACGAGCGCCTCGGGATCCCGAAGGCGGAGCGGGAGTTCTTCGGTGGGGTCGGCGCGCAGTACGACAGCGGCACCGTCTACCACAAGATCCGGGAGGACCTCGCCGCGAAGGGGGTCATCTTCTGCGACACCGACACGGCCGTCCGGGAGCACCCCGACCTCGTCCAGAAGTACTTCGGCAAGATCGTTCCCTACAACGACAACAAGTTCAGCGCCCTCAACAGCGCGGTCTGGTCCGGCGGCAGCTTCGTTTACGTCCCGCCGAACGTCGACGTGGGGATCCCGCTGCAGGCGTACTTCCGCATCAACGCGAGGAACATCGGCCAGTTCGAGCGGACGCTGATCATCGCGGACCGCGGCAGCAAGGTGCACTACATCGAGGGATGCACGGCGCCGATCTACTCGACGGACTCCCTCCATGCGGCGGTCGTCGAGGTCGTCGCGGAGCCGTATGCCAAGATCCGCTACACGACCGTACAGAACTGGTCGAAGAACGTCTACAACCTCGTGACCAAGCGCGCGGTCGCGTACGAGAACTCCCTCGTCGAGTGGGT
>JAVYSA010000035.1:0-14285 GCA_038729445.1 Thermoplasmata archaeon | reverse complement strand
GGATCCTCGCGGTGGGGGACGAACGCATCCCCCTCGGGCCGGGGAGCGTCCACCTCCTCCCGAAGGGGTCGCCCCGGCGGCTCCGGGCCGAATCCCGGCTCGTCTCCGTCACCTGCCACCCGCGCCGTCTTCGGAGGTTCTCCGCGGAGGAGCTCCTCGGGAGGACCGGGCAACCCCGGCGGCGGTGCGCGAGCAGCTCGAGCGCCACACCCCCGGCCCCGTCGTCCCGGGGCTCCTGCTCCAGGGACAGGGGGCGAACGTCCGGCTGGCCCACGGGACTTCCCTGGTGGAATGTGTCGTCGGGATCGGGGGCGTCCTCCCGAGGGATTCCGGGGAGGCGGGCCACCCGGACCTCGGATCGATCGGGGGCTCGCATGGGGGAGGCAGCCCGCGCTCCCGGTGGCGGTCGGGACCCGCCGTGCCCTCCTCCCCGGGGAGCCGGCCCGGCGGCGAGCGGCGCAGGGCCGGGTGGGGAGAGGGAACGCGGAAGGGCTTCCCCCCACGGCACCACGGCCGCCATCGGCCGGTGCAGGACGGCGTGGCGAATTTTATATACAAGCGCTTTTTGCCACATCCAAGGTGGCCAGCATGCTGCAGGGCACGCCGATTCTGGTGCTGAAGGAAGGGACGGAGCGCGACCGGGGCCGCAACGCGACCCAGAACAACATCGCCGCGGCGCGGGCGATCGCCGACGCCGTGCGATCGACCCTCGGGCCGCGGGGGATGGACAAGATGCTCGTCGACTCGATGGGCGACATCACGATCACGAACGACGGCGTCACGATCCTCAAGGAGGTCGACGTCGAGCATCCGGCCGCGAAGATGCTGGTCGAGGTCGCCAAGACCCAGGACCAGCAGTGCGGCGACGGGACGACCACCGCGGTCGTCATCGCCGGCGAGCTGCTCAAGCGCGCGGAGTACCTCCTCGAGCAGAACATCCACCCGACCGTGATCACGAAGGGCTTCGAGATCGCCAACCAGGAGGCCCAGCGCCTGATCACCAAGGAGGTTGGCGTGCCGGTGAAGACGACGGATGAGGCGCTCCTTGTCGACGCCGCCCGGACCGCGATGGGCTCGAAGGGCGTCTTCGGCTCCCGGGACCACCTCGCGAAGATCGCCGTGAAGGCCGTCCAGCGGATCGTGGAGACCCGCGGCGACCGCGTGGTCGCCGACGTCGACCAGATCAAGATCGAGAAGCGCCACGGCGGCACGATCGACGACACCCAGCTCATCGAGGGGATCCTCCTCGACAAGGAGCGGGGCCACCCCCGCATGCCCGGGCTCGTCAAGGGAGCGAAGATCGCGCTCCTGAACAGCGCCCTCGAGATCAAGAAGACCGAGATCGAGAGCAAGATCAACATCAAGAACCCGGCCCAGATCCAGAGCTTCCTCGACGAGGAGGACAAGACGTTCCGCCAGATGGTCTCCCAGATCAAGGCCTCCGGCGCGAACGTCGTGGTCTGCCAGAAGGGGATCGACGACGTCGTCCTCCACTACCTCGCCAAGGAGGGGATCTACGCGGTCAAGCAGGTCAAGGAGTCCGATCTCCAGAAGCTCGCCCGCGCCACGGGCGGCCGGATCGTCACCGGCATCAAGGAGCTGACGAGCGGCGACCTCGGGGCCGCCGAGCAGGTCGAGGAGCGCCGGGTCGGCGAGGACAAGATGACCTTCGTCACCGGCTGCAAGAACCCCCGCTCGGTCTCGATCCTCATCCGCGGCGGCACCGACCACGTCACCCAGGAGGTCGAGCGCTCGCTCCAGGACGCCCTCAAGGTCGTCGCGAGCGTCCTCGAGGACGGGGTCGTCTGCCCCGGCGGCGGGGCGACGGAGATCGACCTCTCGGTCCGGCTGCGCAAGTTCGCGCCGACCGTCGGGGGCCGGGAGCAGCTCGCGGTCGAGGCGTTCGCCCAGGCCCTCGAGGTCGTCCCGTGGGCCCTCGCGGAGAACGGCGGCTACGACTCGATCGACACGCTCATCGAGCTCCGCCGCGCCCACGAGGGGCCCAAGGCCGACAAGAACGCCGGCGTCAACCTCGACACGGGCAAGGCCGCGGACATGTGGGCCCTCCACGTGATCGAGCCGGCCCGGGTCAAGCGCCAGGCCCTCTCGAGCGCGGTCGAGGTCGCCAGCATGGTCCTTCGGATCGACGACGTCATCGCCTCGAAGAAGACCTCCCCCGGCGGCGACGGGAAGGGCGGCAAGGGCGGCGGCGACTAGGCGCACGCCCTCCGGCCCGCTAGGCCCACAGCGCCGCGGCGGCGAGCAGCCGCTCGTCGTCCCCGCGGCGGCCGATCGCCCCGAGGCCGACGGGGAGCCCCTCCCCCTGCGGGGGGAGGGGGACGACGACCTCGGGACGTCCCGTGAGCGAGGCGAGCCCCTCGATCGCGAGCGCGCTGCGGCGGAACGAGGCGGCGGCCGCGGCGTCCCGGCCGACCGGGAGCGGCTCGCACGGGGCCGCCGGGACGAGCAGCAGGTCGACGCCGTCGATCGCCGAGGCGATCCGCCGGTCGAGGGCCGCGCGGAACCCCTGGGCGGCCTCGGCCTCCTCCGGCCGGACCGCCGCCGCCTGGCGGAACCGCTCCGCGATCTCGGGTGCGAACTGCGGCCGGGCCTCCTCGATCCACGGCCCGTGGATCTGCCAGCACTCCCGGCCCTGGATCGCCCGGTAGGCCTCCACGACCCGCCGCGGATCCCCCCCGAGGAGGTGGACCCCTCCCACGATCTCGAGCCCGGGGAACCGGACGTCCTGGATCCTCTCGCCGACCATGGGATCGGCGACCTCGAAGGCGTCGACGACCCACCGGGCCCGGAAGGGGGGCGGCGCGTCGCCCTCCGCCCCGGGGGGAGGCAGGCCCCACAGCGCCGCCCCGACACGGGAGAGGGTCTCGCCGTCCCGGGCGAGCCAGCCGACCGTGTCGAGCGACGGGGCAAGCGGGGTCAGCCCGTCGACGGGCAGCCGCCCGTGCGTCGGGCGGAGGCCGCAGAGCCCGCAGAAGCTCGCGGGGACCCGGACCGAGCCGCCGGTGTCGGTGCCGAGGGCGAAGGCAACGCTCCCGGCCGCGACGGCCGAGGCGGACCCGCTCGAGGAGCCCCCCGGGATCCGCCCGAGCGCCCTCGGGTTGGTCGGCGTGCCGTAGTGGACGTTGATCCCCTCGAGGCTGAAGGCGAGCTCGTCGAGGACCGTCATGCCGACCAGGTCCGCTCCCGCGGCGAGGAGCCGCTCGATCACCGGGGCCGTCCGGGACGCCGGCGGGTGGGTCCGCCACCAGTCGGGATTCCCGCAGGTCTTGCGCACCCCCGCGACGTCGAAGAGGTCCTTCGCCGCGAAGGAGAGGCCCGTCAGGGGCCCCCCGGGGGCCCCCGGCCGGCGGGCCGGGGGTCCCGGGACGAACGCGCCCGTCGGATCGGGACCGGCCGCCATGGGGATGCGACGCCGCGGGATTAGATAGCGGCGGCGCGGCGCCATCGAAGAGCCTATAACGCGGGGCCGGTAGGGCGGCGCGATGCGCACCAAGCCGGTCGAGAGCGTCGTCCGCCTCGATGTCGTCTCCTGGGAGCCCCGCCCGGCGCTCTACCTCGCCTACGACGGCCTCGCCGGCCTGTCCCTCCGCCCGCTCCTCCGCGACATGATCGAGGAGCTCCAGCGCAAGGGCGGCGACGAGCTGGCGAAGTTCCTCGACGCGATCCGCCGGCGGCGCTCCGGCTACCTCCACATCTACTTCGCCGACTACGTGAGCTACGGGATCGGCGGCGGCGACGCGACGGCCGAGTTCTTCTACGGGACGTTCCTCCTGCTCCATGAGCCGGCCCGGCCCGCGGCCGCGGACTCGCCCGCCGTCCCCGAGCACCTCGCCCTGGTGCGCCCGGGGAACGTCGAGCGGCTGAGCCTCGAGGGGCTGGGGAGCTAGGCAACCGATTTGGACCGGGCCCCGCTCCCGGCGGGCGCGGCGGACCGGGGGCATTCCATGGACGGGGCGGACGAGGGGGAGCGGCGGCTCGAGGAGGAGCGGCGCGCGAAGGCCGCCCGGATGCGGGCCGAGGGGACCGATCCGTACCCCCCGAGCTTCCCCGGCCGGGAGCCCTCCGGCCCGGTCGCCGCCGAGGCGGCGGCCCTCGCCCCCGGCACGGAGTCGCCGGAGCGCTCGGCCCGCCTCGCGGGCCGGCTCTGGGCGGTCCGGGCCCACGGCCGGACCGCCTTCGCCGACCTGGTCGACCGGGACGGGACGATCCAGCTCCTCCTCCGCGCCGACGTCCTCGGGGAGGCGGCGTTCCGCCGGGCCCTCGCCGACCTCGACCCCGGCGACCTCATCGGCGTCGAGGGCTACCCGGCGCGGTCCCGGCGCGGGGAGCCGTCGCTCGTCCCTCGCTCGGTCGTGCTGCTCGCCAAGGCGATCGCCCCTCCCCCCGAGAAGTACCACGGCCTGAGGGATCCCGAGGAGCGGATCCGCCGGCGGTACGTCGACCTCCTCGCCTCCGCGCGGAGCCGGCAGCGGTTCCGCGGGCGCTCCCTCCTCCTGCGCGCCATCCGGGAGCACTACCTGGCCGCCGGCTTCCTCGAGGTCGAGACGCCGGTCCTCGTCCCCGTCGCAGGGGGGGCCGCCGCCGCCCCGTTCACGACCCGCTCCCGCTACCTCGGCGAGGAGCTCCAGCTGCGCATCGCCCTCGAGCTGGCCCTGAAGCGCCTCTTGGTCGGCGGCCTCGAGCAGGTCTTCGAGATCGGCCACTGCTTCCGCAACGAGGACCTCGACTCGACCCACTCGCCCGAGTTCACGATGCTCGAGGCGTACTGGGCGTACGCCGACTACACCGACATGCGGCGCCTGACCGAGGGGCTCTTCGCCCGGCTCGCGGGCCTCGCCCGGGAGATCCACCCGGACGACCCGGCGGTCGCCGCCGCGGCCGAGCGGTTCTCGCCGCCGTACCCCACCCTCGACTTCGTCGACGCGCTCGAGGAGGCGAGCGGCCTCCGCGGGGTGGCGTCGATGGACCCGCAGACCCTCTTCCGCCACGCCCGCGCGGCCGGGGCGACCGTCCCGGAGGCCTCGCCGCCGGGGGTCTTCCTCGACAAGCTCTTCGAGCACTACGTCGAGCCGTCGATCGACCACGTGACGTTCGTCGTCGACCACCCCGCCTCGACCACCCCGCTCGCGAAGCGGCACCGCAGCAAGGACGGACGCGTCGAGCGGTTCGAGGTCTTCGTCCGGGGCTACGAGATCGGCAACGCGTACACCGAGCTCAACGATCCGGACGAGCAGGAGCGCCGCTTCCGCGAGCAGCTCGACGCCCAGGGGGAGGACCGGTACGCCTACGACGCCGACTTCGTCGAGGCGCTCCGCTACGGGATGCCGCCGGCGACGGGGATCGGCCTCGGCATCGATCGGATCGCGATGGCCCTCCTGGGCGCCGACTCGATCAAGGACGTCCTCCTCTTCCCGCAGGTCCGCCGCCGCGGCCCCGCCGGGCCGCGCGGCGGGGCCCCCTGACGGCAAAGCTTCTTGGCAGGGACCCCCGTGGGCCGCCCGATGCCGCGCGCGGAGGCGCCGGATCGGCCGGTCCCTGCGGAGGACGCGGCGGGGGCGATGCCCCCCCGCTTCGACCCGGCAGCGGTCGACCGGCGGTGGCAGGCCGCCTGGGAGGCCGCGGGGGCGTTCCGGGCCCCCGACCGGCCCGGGCCGCGCCCGTTCTCGATGGCGCTGCCCCCGCCGAACGTCACCGGCGTGCTGACCCTGGGCCACATCCTCGGCGGCACGGTGATGGACTCGATCGTCCGCCGGGCCCGCATGCAGGGCCGGCCGACGGCGTGGATCCCGGGCGTCGACCACGCCGGCCTCGCGACGCAGGTCGAGGTCCGGCGGCGCCTCGCCAAGGAGGGGGTCCGGCTCGAGGCCCTCCCCCGGGAGGAGGCGCTCCTCGCGATCGAGCGGTGGGTCCGCGAGCACGAGGCGAGGATCCGGGAGCAGATGCGCGCCGCCGGCCTCTCGGTCGACTGGAGCCGCTTCCGCTACACGATGGACGAGGGGGCGATCCGGGCGACCCGCGAGGCGTTCGTCCGTCTCTACCGGGAGGGGCTCATCTACCGCGGCGAGCGGATGGTCAACTGGGACCCGCGGCTCGAGACGGCGATCTCCGACCTCGAGGTCGTCCACGCGGAGGAGGAGGCGGAGCTCGTCACCGTCCGCTACCGCTGGGCCGACGGCGCCCCGGGCGGGATCGATGTCGCGACCGTCCGGCCCGAGACGATCCTGGGCGACGTCGCCCTCGCCGTGCACCCGGACGACCCCCGCTATGCCGCCGCGGTCGGCCGGGAGGTCGTCGCGCCGTTCACGGGCCGCCGGATCCCCGTGATCGCCGACGCCGCGATCGACCCCGCCTTCGGCACCGGCGTCCTCAAGGTGACCCCCCGGCACGACACGGTCGACTACGCGATCGCCCGCCGCCACCCCGAGCTCCCGATCCCCGAGGAGATCTTCGACGCGAGGGCCCGCCTGACCGGCCCGCTCGTCCCGCGGGCGTGGCAGGGGCTCGACCGGGACGCCGCCCGGACCGAGGCGACCGCGGCGCTCGAGGCGCAGGGGCTCCTCGTCCGCCGCGAGCGGTTCCGCCACTCGGTCTCCCGCTCCGAGCGGACCGGCGCGGTCGTCGAGCCGAGGCTCTCGACCCAGTGGTTCCTTCGGATGGGACCGCTCGCGGAGCCGGCCGTGGCGGCGGTGCGCGACGGCCGCATCCGGATCCATCCGGCCCGGTGGGAGCGGACGTTCTTCCGCTGGATGGAGGGGATCGAGGACTGGTGCCTCTCCCGGCAGATCCTCTGGGGCCACCGGATCCCCGTCTACCGCTGCCGCCCGATGGGGCACGAGTGCGCGGAGGTCGAGCCCCCGAAGGCCTGCCCGCGGTGCGGTTCCGCCGACCTCGAGCAGGACCCGGACGTCCTCGACACCTGGTTCACGAGCTGGATGTGGCCGTTCCTCTCCCTCGGCTGGCCGGAGGAGACGGAGGACCTCGCCCGGTACTACCCGACCGAGGTCCTCGTCACGGGCCGGGACATCATGTTCTTCTGGGTCGCCCGGATGATGATCGCCGGCCTTTACTTCACCGGCCGGCCCCCGTTCGCCCACGTCGTCTTCACCGGCATGCTCCGCGACGAGGAGGGCCGCCGGATGTCGAAGCACCTCGGCAACTCGCCGGACCCCCTCTCGATCGTCGGGGCCCGGGGGGCCGACGCGCTCCGCTTCGCGGTCGTCTTCCCGAACCCGGTCGAGGAGGACGGGCCGTTCGGCGCCGCGGCGCTCGACGGGGCGCGCAACTTCCTGACGAAGCTCTGGAACGTCGCCCGGTTCTGCCGGCAGCACCTTCCGGATGACACGCCGCCGATGGACCGGATCGACCGGCCGCCGCCCGACGCCGCCCTCGAGGACCGATGGATCCTCTCCCGGTGGGAGCGGACCCGCGAGGAGGTCGACCGCGCGATGGACGAGTTCGCCGTCTCCCGGGCGGCGGGGGCGCTTTACCAGTTCGTCTGGCACGACCTCGCCGACCGCTACCTCGAGGCGATCAAGGACCGGCTTGCGGGGGCCCGGGGGCCCGCGAGCCAGAGGGCCGCCCGCGACACGCTCTTCGGCGTCGTCGACCGGGCGGTCCGGGCGCTCCATCCGTTCGTCCCCCACGTGACGGAGGAGATCTGGCACGCCCTGCCGCACCGGGGGGAGCTCCTCGCCACCGCGCCCTGGCCGGCCCCCGCCCCCCTCGCCGACCCGGCGGCGGAGGGGGCGATGGAGACGATCTGGGAGGCGGTCCGCCTCCTGAGGAACCTGCGGGCGGAGGAGGGGATCGCTGCCGACGCCGTCCCCGCGGCCTGGATCCGGCCGGCCGACGCGGAGGCCCGGGGGCGCCTCGACGGCCATCGGGCGACGATCGCCCGCCTCGCGCGTGTCGGACCCCTCACCCTCCTTCCGCCGGAGGCGGCGGCCCCCGAAGGGAGCGCGGGCCGCGTCGCCCCCTTCGGCGAGCTCTACATGGCGCGACCGGCCGGCACCGCGGGGGAGGGGGAGGCGCTGCGCCGCGAGCGGGAGAAGCTCTCGGCGCTGCGGGCCAAGCACGAGGCCCGCCTCGCCGACCCGGGATTCCGCACGCGGGCGCCCCCGTCGGTCGTCGCGGAGCTCGAGGAGAAGGTCCGGGAGCTCGCGGCCCGCATCGAGCGGATCGACGCGCACTTACGCCCGGAAGGCTCCTGAGGCGAGGGAGGACCCGGCCGACGACGATGCCGCGCACGCGACCGAAGCGATCCGCCGCCCCGGGGGCGGGTTCCCCCGTCCCCGCGACGATCCCGTCCGTCCCGCTTCCGGGCGGCGGGCCGGAGCACCCGGTGCTCGGCCTTGGCACGTGGAACCGCGGGCGCTGGTCCCATGCGGAGACCGAGCGGGCCCAGGCGGTCGTCGAGCACGCCCTCGCCCGGGGGATCCGCTGGCTCGACACCGCCGAGGTCTACGGCGCCGGCCGCAGCGAGCGGATCGTGGGGGCGGCCCTCGAACGGAATCCGGACCTCTCCCCGCCCCCCTTCGTCGCCACCAAGGTCTCCTGGGAGCACCTGCGCCCGCTCCCGCTGCGGGCGGCCCTCCAAGGGAGCCTCGAGCGGCTCGGCCGGCCCGTTGCCGACCTCTACCTCGTCCATGCGCCGGACCCGAAGGTCCCGATCGCCGAGACGATGGGCGAGCTCGCCGCGCAGGTCGAGGCGGGTCGGATCCGCTCTGTCGGGGTCTCCAACTTCTCGGTCGCCGAGCTCGAGGCGGCCCAGGCGGCCTTCGCTCCCCGTGCGATCGCGGTCAACCAGGTGAGCTACTCCCTCCTCGACCGCGAGGACGGCGACGCGCTCCTCGAGCACTGCGCGCGCACCGGGGTCCGGATCGAGGCGTACAGCCCCCTCTACCACGGCCTGCTCGCCGGCCGCCCGGCGGATCCGAGCCGCATCCCGGCCGCGGTCCGCCGCGGTGTCCTCGGGCTCGACCCGGACCACCTCCCGAGGACCCTCGCGGCCGCCCGGGCCCTGCGCGCGATCGCCGACCGGGCCGGCGTGCCGCTCGCGGCGATCGCGCTCCACTGGCTGCGGCGCCAGGGCGCCCTCCCCGTCTTCGGCGCATCCCGGCCCGAGCAGGTCGACGCCGCGCTCGCGGCCTGGGCGACCGAGGTCCCGCCCGAGGTGCTCGACCGGGCCGACGCGGCGAGCCGGGACGGGGGAGGCCGTGCTTAGGCTGGTCGCCTTCGACATGGACGGGACGCTCGTCGACGTGGCGAGCTCCTGGGGGGCGGTCCACGCCCACTACGGCCTGTCGAACGCCGGGGCGCTCGCGCGGTTCCTCCGCGACGAGATCGACGACGTCGAGTTCATCCGCTCCGACGTCGAGCTCTGGCAGGCCCGGGCCCCCGGGATCCGCCGGGAGGACCTCGAGCGGATCCTCGCCGCGGTGCCGCTGATGCCGGGGGCGAGGGAGCTCGTCGCCGGCCTCAAGGAGCGGGGGATCCGGACGGCGATCGTCTCCGGCGGGATCGACCTCCTCGCCGAGCGGCTCGGCCGGGAGCTCGGGTTCGACGCCGTGCGGGCGAATGGGATCCGGACCCGGCCCGACGGCACGCTGACCCCGGAGGGGATCGTCCGGGTCCCGATCAAGGGGAAGGACCGGGTCCTCGCCGAGCTCCAGCGGGAGTTCGGCGTCGGGGTCGAGGAGACCGCCAGCGTCGGGAACTCCGAGATCGACATCGCGATGTTCCGGCGGAGCCGGATCGGCATCGCCTTCCGCCCGGAGGACGAGGCGACCCGGGCCCGGGCGACGCATGTCCTCGAGGGGCCATCGCTCGCCGAGGCGCTGCCGATCCTCTTGTCGTCGGACGGGTCGGGCCCGGGCCGGACCGACCGGACCCGGTCCGGGGGCCCGCCCCCTCCCCGACAGGGGATCGGCCGACCGGGGCACGGGACGCCGCCGGCCGACCGGTAACCTTTTGCGGGATGCCCGGCTGGGTCCCGCGGGAAGGGAGATGGACGGCTACGAGGCGCTGCTCCAGAGGGCCCGGGCCCAGCTGCCCGAGGTCCAGCGGGGGACCGAGCGGTTCCAGGTGCCGGACCCGGACGTCATGACCGACGGCCGGACGACCGTCGTGCGCAACCTGGGGCCGATCTGCGAGGTCCTGCGCCGCGAGCCCGCCCACCTCATCGGCTTTCTGGCGAAGGAGCTCGGCTGCCCGGGGGTCCTCGACCTCCCCCGGGGGATCCTGAAGTCGCGGATCCCGGCCGAGCAGATCGCGCAGAAGATCAAGGAGTACACCGAGAAGTACGTCATCTGCTCGGAGTGCAAGCGGCCGGACACGCACCTCCAGAAGGAGGGACGCCTCCTGATCCTCGTCTGCGAGGCCTGCGGGGCACAGCGCCCGGTGACGGTCCGCCGGGTCGTCACGCCCGAGAAGCCGAAGGCGCCGGTGGTCGTCGGCGAGGTCTACCGGCTCACGATCGAGGACGTCGGCCGCCGGGGCGACGGCGTCGCGAAGAAGGAGGGGTTCGTCATCTTCGTCACCGGGGCGAACCAGCGCGGGGCGACCGTCACCGCGAAGGTGACCAAGGTCCTCGGCACCAACGCCTACGCCGTCGTCCAGCCGTAGCCGGGCCGGCCGAATGCGGGCGACGCGCTGGCTGGGGCTCCTCGGCCTCTACGTCGGCGCCCAGTCGCTCGCCCTCGCGCTCGCTCTCCCGTTCCGCTCCGCCGGGTTCTCCGGCGGGGCGTCGGGCGGGGAGAGCCTGATCGGCCCCGTGCTGCTCATCGCCGCGGTCGTCGTCGTCCCGGTCGTCCTGCTCGCCCTCTCCCGGCGCGCCGGCATCGTCCCGGCGCTGCGCTGGCTGATGCTCCTCGCCATCGGCGGGGCGCTCTACCTCACCCTGGTCGAGACGTTCCTGCTCCTCCTTCCGCAGGGGTTCCTCGTGCCGCCGTACCCCGCCGGGACCGTCCTCTTCCCCGGCGTGACGGTCGGCGCCTCGCTCGCGGTCGCGCTCTTCCTGGCCCTCCTCTTGGAGCCGCAGTGGTACGTCGTCGACGCGGCCGGGTTCGTCTCCGCCGCCGCGGTGATCGCGATCCTCGGCGGGTCGTTCGCGATCCTGCCGGTCTTCGTGCTGCTCATCGCCCTCGCCGTCTACGACTACGTCGCGGTCTACCGGACCCGCCACATGCTCCGGCTCGCCGACCTCGCCGTCGAGATGAAGCTCCCGATCCTCCTCGTCATGCCCGAGGAGGCGGGCTTCGACTACCCCGCCTCCGGCTCGCTCTCCGAGATGCGGACGGTCCCCCCGGATGAGCGGCAGGCGCTGTTCATGGGACTCGGGGACGTCGTCATCCCGGGGGTCCTCGTGGCGAGCGCGTTCGTCTGGCTGCCGGCGACCGCCTCGCTCGGGGGGCTCCCCGGAAGCCTGTGGGTCGCCGTGGGCGCGATGCTCGGGAGCCTCGCCGGCTACGCCCTCCTGATGTCCCGGGTCCTCCGGGGGAACGCCCAGGCCGGCCTTCCCTTCCTCAACACGGGGGCGATCGTCGGCTACCTCATCGCCTACCTCGCCGTCTTCCACGGCGCCGGCCTCTTCGGCCTCTCCGGAGCGCTATAACCCGGCGCCGCCGTCCCCGGCCCATGCCGCCGCGCCGCGTCGAGGACGTGCGGGTCGACGACGCGCCGAGCCTCGGCACCCTCCTCCGCCGGATGGAGGCGGGCGGGGGGTTCAGCGCCAAGGCGGTCGCGGAGGGGGCCCGCATCCTCGAGGAGATCCTCGCCGACGAGGCGATGACCGTCTTCCTCTCCTTCCCGGCAGACCTAGTGGCCACGGGCCTCCGGGGGGTCCTGACGACCCTCGTCCGCGACGGCTACGTCGACGCGGTGCTGACGACCTGCGGGACTCTCGACCACGACCTCGCCCGGTCGTTCCGGCCGTACTACCACGGCGACTGGGCCCTCGACGACGCCGAGCTCCACCGCCGCCACCTCTACCGCCTCGGCAACCTCGTGATCCCCGAGGCGAACTACGGGACGATCATCGAGCGGAAGATGCGCCCGATCCTCGCGCGCCTGTACCGGTCCGGCACGCGGGCGATCTCGACGGCGGCCCTGAGCCGCGCGATCGGGGAGGCGATCCCCCCGACGGCGGCGGGCAGCCTCCTGCGCGCCGCGGCGGAGCGGAACGTCCCGGTCTTCGTCCCGGGCATCACCGACGGCGCGGTGGGCTCGCAGGTCTGGCTCTTCTGGCAGGACCACCGGGACCTCTCGATCGACCTCCTCGCCGACGAGCAGGCGCTCAGCGACCTCGTCTACTCGGCGCAGCGTTCCGGTGCGATCATGCTCGGCGGCGGGATCTCCAAGCACCACACGATCTGGTGGAACCAGTTCCGCGACGGGCTCGACGCCGCCCTCTACGTCACGACCGCGGTCGAGTGGGACGGGAGCCTCTCCGGCGCCCGGACGCGGGAGGCCGTCAGCTGGGGCAAGGTCAAGCCGAACGCCCGGCACGTCACGATCGACGCCGACGCGACGGTCGTCTTCCCCTGGCTGGTCGGGGCGGCGTTCGAGGGCCTCCGGGCCAGGGCCGCGCGCAGACCTTAAGGCCCGTGCCGGGTCCCGCCGGGGACGCGGGCCCGTAGCTCAGTCGGCAGAGCAGGCGGCTCTTAACCGCAAGGTCAGGGGTTCGAGCCCCCTCGGGCCCGTCCGATATTGGACCCCGCATGCCCGGGACCACCATGCCTTGCCGGTTCGATCCCGGCACAGGGGGGAGGACGACCGAGACGCACGGTCCCTTCCCCGGTATTCCGCCGTGGCTCAGGGGGCGTCCGCGACCGCACCGGCCTGCTTCGCGACCGCGATCATCACCGCCATCGCCCCGAGGCCGGCCACGGCAGCATAGAGGTACGGCAACCATCCGTTCACCAGGAAGAGGAGACCGAGGGCAAGGTTCGACACGAACAGCCCGATGCTGCGGAAGGCGGTGAGCGCCCCCAGGCTCCGGCTGGTGCGGTGGGACGGCGAGATCGCCGCGATGATCGTCGGCTCGAACGTCTCGACCGCCCCCAGGGAGGCACCGAGGACCGCGCCCGCGATCAACGACAGGGCAAGCCCCCCACCGATCCCCTCCACGACCGCGAAGAGCCCGGAACCCATCGCTGCCGCGAGGTATCCGAAGAGGGCCAGGGCGAGGATCCGATTCCGGCGCAGACCCCCCAGGAGAAGCCCGACGGCGGAGGAGAGCCCGAGCACGACGACGAAGACGAGGATCCCGTACGCCGCGTCCTGGGTCGTCTGGGCCGTGGTCAGGATCGGGAATCCCACGCTGAACGAGGCGAACCCGAAGAGGGTCGTCGCCGCCATGACGCCCCAGAACGCCCAGCTCCTCCCCCGGGCCATCGAATCGGCCTCGGGGTCCGGCGCCGTTCCGTGGGTTTCCGCCGGAGCCTTCGGCGGGGTCCTGCCGACCCGGACGGATCCGAGCACGATGGTGGAGACCGCGAGGGAGAGAATCGGGATCAGGAGGACCCATCGGTAGGGCACCCCGGCCAAAACGAGGACGAAGGCGTACGCGGCGGCGAGCATCCCGCCCCCGACATCGAGCGCGTGGAGGAGGCCAAAGGCCTCGCCCCGGTGCGAGGGCTCGACGGCGTCCACCATCATCGCACGACGGGGAGGGGATCGGAAGTTCCGTGCCCACCACCCCGTGACGAGGAGAGCAATTGCTATCGACGGGATCGTGGTGAGCCCCGAGAGCGCCATGAGTGGGATGAGCGCGTTGCCTGCGATCGCGACCCCCCAGCGCCCGTACCGATCTCCGAGGACCCCTCCCCAGTAGCCAAACAAGGCCCCGGGGCCGTAGGCGAGAGCTTGGGAGAGACCGAAGAGCCAGAGGGGAGCGCCGAGCGTGAGCACCAAGAACAGGGGGAAGACGGCGAGGACTGCCTGGTAGCCCAAGTCGGCGAAGAACGCGGAAAAGCTGATGCCCCAGACATCGCGGGTCCGCCAGCTTTCCCCCATCGATGATTGCGAAGCCTCGAAATTGGCCAAGTCCATACCCTCCGCTAGCGCTGCCTTGGTGCGAAAGATTAGACCCGAGTTTAACGGTTGGGCGCGATTTGTCGTCCGAGATCGCGTAGGGGGCAACCGGCTAATTGGGAACGAACCGGGCCAGTCCTAATGCCTTCACTATCGCGCTCTGCTCCCGGTCCAGCTCCTGGAGCACGACCTTCATCTTCGTCGACCCGGGACGCGCCAGCGCCACGACCGGG
>JAVYSA010000034.1:0-14407 GCA_038729445.1 Thermoplasmata archaeon | reverse complement strand
CGGCCGGAAGGCTGCGGGTCCACCCAGCCCCACGGAGGTCCGCGTCGACCCAGGCGACGCGATCGGCCCCCGTGCGAAGACCGACCGAGCCAATCGTCAGGAGGACAGGGTCGTGATCGAGGGCCACCACCCTCGCCCCGGGCAGGCGCGTGAGGATCCGCTCGGTCAGCGAACCAGTCCCGCAGCCCAGATCGAGGATCGTCGCGCGGGAAGGAACGGCGACTTCGAGCAGGTCGACGAGCGTCTCGAACCGCTCCTCCCGCCGGTCGACCAAGTAGTCCTGCTGCGCATCCCAGCTCTCCCGCAGCGCGCGCGCCTTGGCGGTCGGGAGCGTCATGGCGGCCGGCATGGAGCGGTCGGAGGATAAGGGGGTTGCCCGGGCCCGCTGCCCCCGAAGGTCGAACCGGATCCGGCCCCCCGTTCGCCATGGCGGTGCCGATCCCCCGCTCCTGCCGCCGGTTCGCGGCCGGGCCCGGACCCTCGCCGGCTTTGGGCATGGACCGGACGCCCGTCGCCGGGAGGAGACCGTGCGCCGGGACCCGAGGACAGTGGGCCGGGCGGCGCCCCGGCAGCACGCGTTAAATGGCATCGCCGCGTCGGCCGGTCATGGCCGCGAAGCGCACCGCTCAGGCAGTTTGGGAAGGCGATCTCCTCAAGGGGCACGGCACCGTTCACGGGGCCCCCGGGGCACTCCCGAGCGTCCCCGTGAGCTGGGCGGCCCGCACGGAGCGCCAAGGAGCGCAGACCAGCCCGGAGGAACTCCTGGCGGCGGCCCACGCCTCCTGCTTTTCCATGGCCCTCTCCGCGGGTCTCGGACGGGCCGGCACCCCCCCCCAGAAGCTCGAGGTCACCGCGACCGCGACCTTCGACAAGGTCGGCGACGGATGGAAGGTCACCGGCATGGAGCTCTCGGTCGTCGGCACGGTGCCCGGCATCGCGGCGAAGGACTTCGAGGAGGCGGCCCGGGCCGCGAGCGAGGGCTGCCCGATCTCCGGGGCGATCAAGGGGAACGTCCCAGTGACCCTGAAGGCCCGCCTCGCCTAGATCCCCGGTCCCGGCGGGGGCCGGCCGAGGCGGAAGTCCGCGAAGACGAACCCGTCCCTCTCGACCACCGGCCCGGGCTCGAGGGGGATCGGAGCCCGGAACATCGGCCCCGCGCTCACCAGCGTGTGGAACTCTCCCCGCTCGCCGCACGGGTCGACGGAGGGGGGCAGGGCGGCGAGGAGTGCATGGTCAAATCGACGGCCTGCAAACTCCGGTGCCAGCCGGCGGGGATCGACGGTCACGAGATGGGCGACGAGCCCGGCATCGACCATCGTCCGGGCCAGCGCGGGGGTCGACCGGCCCCAGAGAGGGAAGACCGGGGTGATCCCCGTGCCCGCGAGACGTTCCTCCCGGTACCGCCGGATGTCCTCGAGGAAGAGGTCCCCGAACACGATCCGGGAGACGCCGTCGCGGGCGAGCCGGCGGACGGCCTCGCCCATCCGGGCCTCGTAGACCTCGTTCGGGCACGGGGAAGGGATCCGGACGACGGACAGCGGAAGTCCCGCGGCCCCGGCCTGCGCCGCCAGGATCTCCTCGCGGACGCCGTGCATCGACACCCTCCCGTAGGTCTCGGTGACGGTCGAAAGGAGGCCCACGATCTCAAGGTCTCCCCGCCGCCGGGCCTCCCACAGCGCGAATGCCGAGTCCTTCCCGCTGCTCCAGGACACCACCGCCCTCGGCCGCTCGCCGTCGGCACGGACCGGTCCTTCGCTCATGCGAAGTCCCCCAGCCGGCGCTGGCCGGCCGTCCGGCGGGCCGGCCCCTCCCGCGGCGGCTCGGGCGGTGCCCGGTCGGACCGTTCCAGTGGCTCGAAGAGCCGCGCGACCTCCTCGGAATCGGGGGGCACCCCCGCGAGGTACGCCACCTCCTCCGGGGGGATCTCGGCCGCCGAGACGATCGTCCGGGCGAGGTTCCGCCACGACCTGTCGCCGGGCCGTTCCACGGCATGATGGAACGAGATCTCGAAGAAATCGAGCGCCCCCTCCCGGAGCTTCTCGCGGGAGAGGTGACCGGGGGGGGCCAGCCGACGGAGCACCGCCTCCCGGAGCGCGCGCGCCTGGCGGGAGCGGCCCATCCCACCGAGGAACGACGGGAAGGCGATCGCCACGGCACGGCCCGGCCGATCCCGCAGCGCGAGGGAGACCCCGCCAACCATGAGCTCGGAGGCATAGCTCCACAGGACGTAGGTGCGGAAGCGGCGCGCCCGTCCCAATAGGACGTCGGCCGCGGCCAGCCGGTCGAAGGCCGCCCGGCCCCGCCGAAGGTCGGGGGCGGCGCGGGGGAGGTTCTCCTCGACCCAAGGCACGACGTCGTCCGGCGCCGCATCGGTTCGGTCCTGCACCTCGACCGCCCGGTAGAACCGGGGGGACGCAAGGGCATCCGCGAGGAGCGCGGCGAGATCGGCGGTGCGGTCCCGCGGACCGAGCGCGGTGACCTGGGCCGGGCCGGGAGGGAGGGGGGCGATCGCCTCGAGGTCATTGAGCGCCGCGCGGAAGTCCCCATGGGCCCGGGCCGCGATCGCGGTGACCGCGCCCGCCTCGAGGGGGAGGTGCTCGCGGCGGGCGACCCGAAGGATTCCGGATCGGATCTCCGCATCGCTCAGCGGGTCGAACCGGATCCGGGTCACTCCCGTGCGGAAGACCGACGAGTACCGTACGAGCGGCTCCTCCGAGTTGACCGTGAGGATCACCGGTTGATGGGTCTCCTGCACCAGCTTCGCGATCGCCCCGAGGCCCCCCCGGTCGCTCAGGTCGAGGGGGCGGGCGGTCCCACGCCAGTCGGCGATGTCCCGGGCCGCCGCCGGAATCTGCGTCCACCGCTGGCGGATCGGCTGACGCGGGAGGTCCTCCCAGCGGGCGAACGGAGGGACGGGAGCCCCCTCGGACTCGAGCTCCCAGGCCCGGTTGAGCGCCTCGACCGACCCGTAGCGCCCCCGCAGGAACTCGGGCCAAGCGACCGGAGACGCCGTGGGGCGGGCGTCGCCGCTGGCGCGGCCCGTCAGGCAGTCGGCCTCGTCCAATAGGATCAGCGTCCGGCTTCCGGCGCCCATCGACCCGTCCCGACCGAACGACCGGGACCGGGACGCGCGCCCGGCAACGTCGTCGATCGCCGCGGCGTTGCGCGCATCGGATGCATTGAGTTCGACCAGAGCCCAGGAGAAATCCTCGGCGAGGGCATGCGCAGAGCTCGTCTTTCCGACACCGGGAGGTCCGGAGAGGACAGCCGCCCTCCGTGCGGGCGGCGCGTCGGAGGCGATCCATCCGCTCGCCCATTCCCGAAGCTCCCGCCGTGCCCCCTCGTTGCCGACCACCTCATCGAGGTGGCGGGGCCTCAACCGCTCCGTCCAGGGAAGCGCGGGGGCGGGGGGAAAGGGATCGCTCTCGCTCATCGGGGTCCTACGGCGAGGCCCCGGCCCTTCATAGCCCAACGCACTGTCCCCGCCCCGGGCGCCGATGAACGCCGCGGTCCGCCTCTGGCCGGGAACCGACCGACCGGTCTCCGCCATCGGATGGACGATCCGCCCGTCGGACCTTCGGGACGGGCACCGCCTCCAGGGGCTCCTTCGGCGGTCCCAGTCGGCGGGCATCGATCTCATCGACCTGACGATGCTTCCCAAGGGATCTCTCCGGGAGCGGGCCTTCTGGGCTCACGCGGGTGCGGTGGGGTACCGCCCGTCGCGGGCGATCCTTTCGCTCACGCCCTCCTCCTCCATGGCCCGGACCCGGTCGGCCTCCCCACGGCCGTACGACCAGGCCCTCGAGAGGATCCGGGAAGGCCTCCCCCCGGGAACGGAAGTATGGATCGCCGCCCCTGTTCTTGCCGAAGATTCGTCCGGGGAGGAGGCGACGGCACGCGCCGCATTGAGCGAGGCGACCCGGCAGGGGACCATCGACGGGTGGGGGGTTGACGGGTGGGCGGTCGACCATCGGGCCGGTTTCGCCGACCCCATGTTCATCGTCACCCGGTTGTCCCTGTTGCACCGAGACCCGACCCCGCCTATGGAAGACCGACCCAGGGCATGGTTGGTCCGGGACCCGCTCGCCGGCGGGCTGCTCGATGGATCCGCGATCGCGGAGCGGACCCGCTCGCTGGGGGGTCCGCCCGGCCAGCCCCCTGCCCCCGTACGGGACCTCGGCGAGTGGCTTCGTCCGGTGACGCGGCTCGGGCCGATCGTGCGTCGGGGATCCCGCACCCTTGCCCAAAGCGCGATCCGGTGGGCCCTCGACCGGCCCGGCGTCGATGCGGTCCTGACGCCCCTCCCGCTGCCGGAGCGGTTCGCGGAGATCATCGCGGGACCCACGGTCCCCGCCCTGACGGCCGAGGAGGAGGCGGTCGCAGACCTCGTATACCAGAGCATGCCTGCACTGGATGCGCCCCACGCGGCAGGACGTGACCCGTGATCGAGGTAGGTCAGGAGGCTCCAGACTTCACCCTGCCCGACCAGAACGGCCGCCCGGTCACGCTCTCGTCGTTCCGGGGCCGGCCGGTGATCCTGTACTTCTACCCCAAGGCCGACACCCCCGGATGCACCCGCGAGACGATCGACTTCGCCCAATCGATCCCGCGGCTCGAGACCTCGGGCGCCCAGGTGATCGGGGTCAGCGTCGATCCGATCGACCGCCAGCGGGGCTTCGCCGATCGTTGCCATGCGGCCTTCCCCCTTCTCTCGGACTCCGACCGCTCGGTCGCCCGGCGCTACGGCGTCCTCGGATTGTTCCAGATGGCCCGCCGGGTTACCTTCCTCCTGGACGCCGAGGGCCGGGTCCTCGAGATCGTCCAAGGAATGCTTCCCGGACCGCACGTGACGGCCGCGGTGCGCCGGTTCGGGGCGGCGCCCGATCCCCGGGCGTGAGCCCAGTCGGTGTCAACGCCCGGAGGGGCGCCGTGTTCACGATGTGAACGGACGCGAATTTCCATTCACGGGCATGGTTAAATCCCCGGCCGCCCCCCGGGACGGACAGCATGCCGTCCGAGGACTTCGCGATCTTCCTGGGGCTCTGCGCCGCGATGGGGCTCTCGATCTTCCTGGCGCTGCCCCTGATCGCGCTGAAGCGGATGCGCGGACGGACCATCGAGTTCCTGACCGCGGGTGCGATCGGCATCCTGGTCTTCCTCCTGGCCGACATCTTCGGTGACGTCGGCCCCCTGCTCGCGGGCACGGCGGCGTACTTCACCGATCCGTGGCTCGACGCGATCTTCGTCGCCGCCGCGGGGGGCATGTTCGCTGTCCTCTACGCGATCGACCAGAGGGGGCCGCCCCCGGAAGCCCCGGACCCATCGGCGTCGGCAGGGGCCGAGGCCCGGCGACCGGCGAATCCCGCCCGGCTGGCGGCGATCATCGCGCTCGCGATGGGCCTGCAGAACGTGACCGAGGGCCTCTTCTTCGGGGCGAACTGGTCGGACGGGTCCCTCGGACTGCTCACGGTGACCTTCGTGGGGTTCTTCCTGCAGAACTTCACCGAGGGATTCCCCATCGTCTCGCCGTTCCTCGGCACGCCCTTCCGGCGCTGGGGATACCTTGCGGCGCTCTTCGTGCTGGGCGGCGGTCCAACCGTCTTGGGGGGCGCCGTCGGCTACTTCTACACGAGCGTCCCGGCCATCGTCCTGTTCGATGCCCTCGCGATCGGGGCGATCCTCTACAGCATCCTCCCGATGCTCAAGTTCGCCCTCCGAACCGAAGGGACGCGGCGGGCCAGCTACTACCGGATCCGCCTAATCTACTTCGGGGTGCTCGCTGGATTCCTCGTGGGGTTCGTGGTCAACGCGTTCTAGGGGCATGGCAACCCTCTAATGGGGGGTCCGGCTGTCGCGCCGAAGGACCATGGCGAAGATCCAGACCGTCGAAGCCATCGAGGTGGCCGCGCCTGCGCAAGAGCAGTCCTCGCCTTGGAGCTCGACGGTCGTGCTCGTCCGGGTCACGACCCGGGATGGGGCCGTCGGATGGGGCGAGGCGCCCACGACCCTGATGACGCATCCGGTCCGCGAGAGCGTGCCCGAGGTGGCCCGGTTCTATGAGGGGGTCGAACTGCGCGAGCACGGGACCGCGCGCCGCGAGTTCGAGCGCTATTCGTTCTACCGTTCCCGCTCGATGGAGGCGACCAGCGCCCTGAGCGCGGTCGACATCGCCTGCTTCGACCTGGTCGGTCGGGAGATCGGAGCCCCCGTCTCGGATCTCCTCGGCGGGAGGATCCGCGACCGCGTGCGGGCCTATTCCAACGGCTGGTACTCCGACTGCATCGCCCCCGAGGAGTTCGCCCGCAAGGCCAAGGCGATGGTCCGGAGCGGCTTCCGGGCCCTCAAGTTCGACCCGTTCGGCGACGCCTACCGGGACCTCTCCCCGGAAGCGCTCGACCGGGCCGTCGCGCGTGTCCGGGCGGTCCGGGAGGCGGTCGGCCCCGAGGTCGACCTTCTCATGGAGTACCACGGCCGGTTCCTTCCCGAAGCCGCGATCCGAGCGGGGATGGCGCTCGACGCCTTCTCGCCCCGGTTCATGGAGGAGCCCGTGCTTCCCGAGCTCTGCGACGCCCTCGCGGAGTTCCGCCGGCGGGTCCGCACCCCCGTGGCGCTCGGCGAACGGCTGCTCACGGCCGCCGACTTCCGCAGCTTCCTCGAGCGGGGACTTGTCGACATCCTGCAGCCGGACATCACCAACTCCGGCGGGTTCAGCTACGGGCGGGAGATTCTTGGGGTGGCGGCCGCGTTCGGCGCGCCGGTGGCGTACCACAATGCCTTCGGCCCGGTCCAGACCGCGGCGACGCTCCAGATGGATGCGGTGCTTCCGACCTTCTTTTTGCAGGAGAGCTTCGAGGCGAGCTGGCCGGAATGGAAGCGCTCGCTCGTCCGGGGCTACGCGATCGAGGAGGGGCAGTTCCGGATCCCCGACCGGCCGGGCCTCGGCATCGAGGTCGACGAGACGGCGGTCGAGCGCTACCGTTCCGACATCATGGACCCCACCGGCCCCGAGCCCCCGTGGGTCATCGCCGGGACCTGGGTTCGCCGCGGAAGGACCGCGACCTCGTCGGCCCCGGGCCGGTCCTCGCGCGGACGGACGGGCGGTCGCTGACCCGACGCCGTGCCGGCCGGCCCGATGCGGGGAGGACAGGGATCCCCGCGCGGCGGAGGCGGGCGACGAGCGACGCCTCGGCGGCCCGGATCCGGGCGAGCGCCTCCGCCGGCGTGCCCGCGCGGGAGGAGAGCGTCACGCGGAAGCGACGTCCCCGCGCGAATGCCTCCGCCCGCGACTTGACGTAGACCCCCGGATGCGCGGCGGAGACCGAGCGGAGGATCGGTGCGAGAACGGACTCGTCGTTGGTGCGGACCCGGCGTTCCACCTCCTCGAATGCCCCTGCGCCCAGGAGCCGGGAAAGGAAGGGGGCGAAGGACCCGAGGACGATGTCCCGCATCTCCGCGGGGACACCGGGGAGCAGGAGGAGGCCTCCGTGGGAGCCGCGCCGGATCCAGACCCCCGGGGCCGCCCCGACCCGGTTCGCGAGCGGGAGCGCCCCCCGGGGGAGGAGCGCCATCTTCTCCCGAGAGGCGCTCATCCGGGCGTCGGCGACGATCCCCTCCCGGGCCAGCCGGGCGTAGCAGGCCGAGACCATCGCGAGCGCCCGAGGATTCCTCACGAGGGGTCGGCCGAGCGCCCGCGCCACCGCGGCGACGGTCCGGTCGTCGTCGGTCGGGCCAAGCCCGCCGATCGTGATCACGAGACGGGGACGATAGCTCCGCGCGTGGGAAAGCTCGCGGGCGATCTCCTTCTCCCGGTCCCGCACCATCGCCTCATGGACCACGGCCCCGCCCAGCCCCGTCAGCCGGTGGATCAGCCAATGGGCGTTGGTGTTGAGGACATCGCCCTGCAGCAGCTCGTCACCGATGGCCAGGAGCGCGATGGCGGGCCGGGGGCTCCGTCGTCGCCGCATCGCCAGACGCTCCCCGCCACGGTCGCAGGAGGCTTAAGCCGCCGGGGAGGATCGAACTCCCGACCTGCTGATTACAAATCAGCCGCTCTACCGACTGAGCTACGGCGGCGCCACCCTCGCCCACCCGACCCGGGGAGATAACGGCCGACGGGCAGCCGCGTACCTTCTTAGCAGACGGGGGTTGCGCCGGCGATGCCTCCCTCCGGCCCCCGACCCGTCCGCGCGCCCCGGGGCCCCACGCTGCATTGCCGCGGCTGGGGCCAAGAGGCCGCCCTCCGCCTCCTGATGAACAACCTCGACCCGGACGTCGCCCGCGACCCGGACCAGCTCATCGTCTATGGGGGCCGGGGGAAGGCGGCGAGAGACTGGGAGTCGTTCGACCGGATCGTCGCCGCGCTCGGGACCCTCGGCAACGAGGAGACGCTCCTGATCCAGTCGGGCAAACCGGTCGGCGTCTTCCCGACGCACGCGGACGCACCCCGGGTCCTCATCGCGAACGCCCTGATCGTACCCCGATGGGCCACGGACGAGATCTTCTGGGACCTCGAGGCCCGGGGCCTGACGATGTTCGGCCAGATGACGGCCGGCAGCTGGATCTACATCGGCACCCAGGGGATCCTCCAGGGGACCTACGAGACCTTGGCCTCGCTGGCCCGGATCGAGTTCGGCGCCCCGGACCTGCGCGGACGCTGGTTCCTGACGTCGGGGCTGGGCGAGATGGGGGGAGCCCAGCCGCTCGCCGCGACCCTGCTCGACGGGGTCGCGCTCGTGGTCGACGTCGACCGCCGGGCGATCGAACGGCGGCGGCGCATGGGCTACCTCCAAGAGGAGGCCGAGAGCCTCGACGCGGCCCTGGACGCGGTCCAGGATGCCGTGCGGCAACGCCGCCCCCGGAGCATCGGTTTGTGCGCAAACGCGGCCGACGTCTACCCCGAGGTCGTCCGGCGGGGGATCGTCCCAGACATCGTCAGCGACCAGACCGCCGCCCACGACCTCGACCGGGGCTACATCCCGCAGGGGCTGTCGGTCGCGGATGCCGACGCCCTGAGGGCCCGGGATCCGAAGGAGTACCGCGCCCGCGTCCGGGCATCCCTCGCCCGGGAGGCACAGGCGATCCTCGAGATGCGCCGGCAGGGGGCGAAGGCCTTCGACTACGGCAACAACTTCCGCACCCAGGCGCGCGACGCGGGGGTCCCGAACGCGTTCGAGATCCCCGGCTACGTGCCCCGGTACATCCGTCCGCTCTTCGCGGTCGGCAGCGGACCGTTCCGATGGGTGGCGCTCAGCGGCGAGGCCGAGGACATCCGGGCGATCGACCGGATGATCCTGCGGGAGTTCGGAGCCAACGAACCGCTGGTCCGCTGGATCCGGCTCGCGCACGAGACGGTCCGGTTCCAGGGCCTCCCTGCCCGCATCTGCTACATGGGCTACGGCGAGCGGGAACGCTTCGGGCATCTGGTCAACGACATGGTCGCCGCCGGAGCGCTCACCGCACCGATCGCCATCGGCCGCGACCACCATGACACGGGGAGCGTGGCAAGCCCATACCGGGAGACCGAGGGGATGCGCGACGGCTCCGACGCGATCGCCGACTGGCCGATCCTCAATGCCCTGCTCAACGTCGCCTGCGGGGCGACCTGGGTGTCGGTCCACCACGGCGGAGGCGTGGGCATCGGGAACTCGATCCACGCGGGTCTCGTGGTGGTCGCGGACGGCACCCCCGAGGCGGACCGGCGGATCGGTCGCGCGCTGAACGCCGACCCCGGAATCGGTCTTGTCCGGCACGCGGAGGCGGGATATCCGGAGTCGATCGGCCTCGCCCGGACGGCCCGCTTCGGCCGTCCGTAGACCGCGGGCGATCGGCGGCCGATCGGGCCCGGCGCGGGCCCCTCCCTGGGATCTGTCGCATCGAGGGGAGCGCACGGTCGCCCCCAGGATCCCAAGGGTGGGTCGGAGGACGGGGCGCGGGCCCGCCTAGGCCGTCGCCGCTGGGCGACGGGGGCGCCGCGTGGCAGGGACGCGGGCGGTCCGCCGGCCCGCGGTCAGCGCACGGCGAGCTGCGCCGAGCACCTCGAGGTCGCGGGCGTAGGCCAGCCGGCGCGCCGCCGCGCGCAGGGGGGTCCATTCCGCCCGATCGAAGAACCGTTCGAGGCGAAGGGGGCAGGGAGGGTGCCGCGCGAGCCGGTAGACGACGGTCTTGTGGACGTTGTGGCGGGCTCTCGGCTCATAGAAGCGGTAGTGCACCTCGGCGATCTCCGGGCCGAGGGAGCGCAGGGCGAGGCCCGTCTCCTCCCGCAGCTCGCGGATCGCCGCGGCCTCGAGGCTCTCGCCGGGATCGACGTGCCCCTTCGGGAACCCCCAGCGGTCCTCCATGGTCTCGTGCAGGAGCAGCACCGAGCGTCCGGCGGGATCGGCGACCACGATTCCGGCCGACAGCTCGGCCACCGACGGCTTGCCCGGGCGGAACGGGCGCGAACGCTTCGGCATGGTGCGGGAATGGTCCCGTCCGCTCAAGGGCTTTGCCCGGGCGAGAGCCTTATCGGGGAGAGGCCATCCCCCGCCCGATGCTGGAGCCCGACGAGGCGTACGGCTCCCTCGGGGAGCTCATCGAGGGGAAGGCCCGGAAGAACGGCGACCGCACTGCGTTCCGGTTCGCGGGGACGCAGATCTCCTACGAGGCGATGGCCGGTGCGTCCCGACGGGCGGCCCGCGGGTTCGCCGACGCCGGGGTCGGTGTCGGGGATCGCGTGGCCACGATGCTCTACAACGGCCCGGAGTTCCTCACGAGCTGGTTCGGTCTCGCCTGGCGCGGCGCGGTCCTCGTGCCGCTCAACACGGCCCTCAAGGGGGAGATCCTCCGCTACGAGCTCGCGGACGCGTCGGTCCGCGGGCTCGTCATCGACCGCCGACTGTGGGAGGCGTTCGCGACGGTCCGGGAGAAGGTCCGGATCCCCGAGGTCTGGATCGTCGATGCCGAGGCACCGACCGGGACCGATCCGCCCGGGACCCGGCCGTTCGGGGAGGTCGCCCGCGCCCCCGACGGGTTTCCCAGGGAGCACCGGTCCCCCTGGGATCCCGCCGCGATCCTCTACACCAGCGGGACCACCGGGCCGCCGAAGGGCGCGATCATCCCGAACGAGAAGTACCTGCGAACCCCACGCGAGATCGGCGCCCGCAGCCGCCTCGAGCCGTCCAGCGTTCTGTTCACGGCGCTGCCGCTCTTCCACTGCAACGCCCAGGAGATGACGACCCTGACGGCCTTCCTCAACGACCTCACCGCGGCCTACGACGAGCGGTTCCACGCCTCGACCTACTGGGAGACGGCCGCCCGGTTCGGTGCGACCCACATCAGCCTGCTCATTGCTATGATCAACGTCCTCTACAAGCAGCCGGAGCGGCCGACCGACCGGACCCACCGGGTTCGCACGGCCCTCACCGCGGGGGCGACCCGCGCGATCTGGCCGCTGTTCGAGCGCCGCTTCGGGGTGTCGATCCTGGAGCTCTACGGGATGACCGAGTGCGGGTGCACCACGCTGATGAACCCACCGGAGGCGGTGCGGGTCGGCTCGATCGGAACCCCTCTCGGCTTCGTGGAGGCGGCGGTCGTGGACGACTTCGACCGGCCGGTCCCTCCGGGGACGCGAGGAGAGCTGGTCGTCCGGCCCCGGGACCCGTTCACGATGTTCTCGGGCTACCTCCACAAGGCCGAGCAGACCGTCGAGGCGTGGCGCAACCTCTGGTTCCACACCGGGGACTACGTGACCCGGGACGCCGACGGCTACTTCTACTTCGTGGACCGCAAGAAGGACGTGATCCGCCGGAGGGGCGAGAACCTCGCCCCTTACGACGTCGAGTCGGTGCTCAACCGGCATCCGGCCGTCTTCGAGTCGGTCGTCGTCGGCGTGCCCAGCCCCCTCGGGGAGGAGGATGTCAAGGCGTTCGTCCAGCTGCGGCCCGGCTCCCGCGCCGACGCACGGGAGATCTTCCTCTTCGCAGCCGAGAACCTGCCGTTCTTCATGGTCCCCCGCTATCTCGAGTTCATCGACGAAATCCCGAAGACCGCGAACCAGAAGGCGCAGCGCTACCTCCTGCGGCAGCGTCCTCCCGGACCGCAGCAGTTCGACCGCGAGGCGATGGGGATCGCCGTGCGGAAGCCGTGATCCGATGCTGGAGCGGGCGGGGGTGGTCGTCGACACGAACCTGTGGATCCTCGCCGCGGGGCGCCGGCTGCCACTCGCTGAGATCGGGCGCTGGGCCCCCGGCGCGCGCCTCTACGTCTGCGACGTCTCCCTGCACGAGATCGATCGCCTGGACGCCGCCGGCGTCCCGATGGCCCGGGCCGCGCGCCGCCTCGCGGAACGGGCCGAGATCCTCCGGGCCCCCGGGCGGGGGGACGCGGCGATCCTTGCCGCCGCCGATCGGGCGGGGCTCGCCCTCGCCACGGCCGACCGGGAGCTCCGGGCCGCCGCCCTCGCGCGCGGAGTCCCCGTCCTCTTGCTCCGCGGCCGCGGGAGACTCGATCTGCGCGCGGGCCAGCGGGCCGGGCGGGGAAAGATTATGAAGCCGAGGCGGCTCGAATCGCGGGCCCTCAGGCGTTCGCATGCGCGACGACGACACCCTCCTCGACCTGCCGGACCCCGAGTTCGGCAGCGGCGTCATCGGAATCTGTGACATCTGCGGGCGCCGCCAGGCGGTGATTGTCCTCGAGAAGGAGCGGTACAAGCTCTGCGTCCTCGACTTCCTCAACAAGACCTGGCTCAAGACCGACCGGCCGCCCGGCGTGCCTCTGCCGCCCTACCGGAGCGAGCGGATCTGGTATTCGTCGGACGCCGTCGAGGGCGGCCGGATGAGCGCGATCCGATTGGTCCCGACCAAGTCCGTCCGCCACCCGGTCCTCCTGGTTGCACCGGATGTCTACGGGATCACGACGACGCTCCTGGACGGGGCGATCCGGTTCGCGAAGGAGGGGATCGAGGTGCTGATCCCGGATCTACTCAAGGCCCCGATCGGTGGGATGCGCCCCCATCTTGCCATGCGTTCGGCGGTCCGCTTCCGCGGAGGGGTTCCGCTGCGATCCCCGGCGCTGACCCCGTTGCTTCGGGCCTACCGGGACGGGCTCGACTACCTGCGCTCCCGCGAGATGGTTGATCCGGCCCGGTCGGCCCTCTTCGGGACCTCCTACGGGGGCAGCCTCGCCCTCCTCATCGCCGCCGAGGAGCTCTCCCTGGCCGCCGTCGCCGTCGCCTACCCGGCCCCGCTCTCGCCCCCCGACGCCATCGCCCTCGTGACGAGCCCCACCCTCGTGGTCCACCCGGCGCTCGACCGGCTCAGCGCGCGGGCGGTGGCGCAGGTCCGGGCTGCCTCGGGGCCGTCGGGCTCCCCGTTCGAGGTGCACGAGGTGGAGGGTGCCCGGCACGATTTCCTCTCCCGCGATCTCTCCACCTACGACCTTCCCCGCGCGGAGGCGGCGTGGGCGGCGATCGTGGGGTTCCTCAAGGACCGGCTTCTCCCCGCCCCGCCGCGGCCCGTCCCGCCTCCGATCCGGACGGCGCCCCCGCCCCTGCCCTCGGCCCCCGCCCGGGCCCCGGGCACCGCGGCTCCCTAGCCGTCGACCGGAATCTGGCCCGCGGCGGACACGAGTTCCTTCGCGGCCCGGGTGAACCGCAGCAGCTTGGCCATGTTCCCTCGCACCTTGATCGTGCCGCCCAGGATCGCGGAGACCGGATCGACCTCGCGGCGGAACAGGCGGCTCCACACCGCCTCCGATCCCTCGAAGACGAACTCCCGCGCCTCGGTGGCCGCCTCCGGAAGATAGGTGGCCTGCGTGCACCGCCCGTGGGAGAGGGAGAGCGCGATCCCGCTGGCTCCCCCGTCCCCTCGCAGGACCTTGAGGAGGACGTCCCCTTCCCACGCCGCGGCGGCCTCCGCGTATTCGGCATTGGCGTTCAAGGCCGCGCAGAACGCGTCGGCCCATGCCTGCGATGGAAACTGCATCGTGGCCGTGGAGCCCGGAAGGCGGATAACGATATCCGGCCCGAGGGCCGGGAACCGCGCCGGAGGGTCCCGACGCCCGTCGCTCCGTTCCGCCGTGTCCGCGGACCCGGTTGGCGCCGGGGCGCGGTCGGACGATGGGGGGAGGGCCCCGCCCCTCACGGGGGCGACGGGCGCGCTGAGTCGACGAGGGTGAGCCATTCCCGGTGGTTGCGACCGCGCCCGCGGACGGCCGCGTCGTAGAGGCGCTGGAGTCGCCGCGCGACCGGAGAGTGCCCGGTGCCAATCGGACGGCCGTCGACCTCCCGGATCGGGACCACACCGGCGGCGGTCCCGGTGTAGAACAGCTCGTCGGCCGTGTAGAGCTCCTCACGGGAGAACTCGGTCTTCCGGATGGGAATCCTCTCGTCCGACGCGAGGCGGAGCAGGGTGTCACGCGTGACCCCGCGCAG
>JAVYSA010000033.1:0-14657 GCA_038729445.1 Thermoplasmata archaeon | reverse complement strand
GTCGCACCGGCTCAGGGCAACGCCGTTCTCCCGCAGGAACCGCTCGGCATACTCCTCGGGGCCGACGAACGAGCGGTCCGATCCCAGGTCCCCGAAGTCCCGCAGGATCCACAGGCCGCGGCCGATGCGCAGCACGCCGCCGTCCGCCGCGAGCGCCTCGAGCTCCCGGGCGACCGCCTCCGGCGTCCCCCGGGTCCGGCTCGCGATCTGGAGGACGGTGGCGCCCAGGGGTCCGCTCTCCCGCACGGCCTCGAGGACGTCCCGGGGCGACACCGGGGGAACCCAGCTCCCGCCGCGCTATCTCGCTAGCGGGGATCGGTCCGCGCCCGCCCGGACGCGCCCGTGTCCCCCCGGCCGTAGACCGTCTCGATCAGGTCGAGGGCCGCAGGGGCGCTGTAGCCGGCGCGGGCGACGATCCGGTCCGCCGTGACGATCCGCTTGAGGCCGACGAACCGGCGGGTGACGAACCAGAGGTAGGAGTAGCGCTTCATCGTGAAGGCGACGATCGCCCCCCGCGGCTCGATCAGGACCTTGATCGTCCGCCGCTCCGAGATGAACCGGTGCGCCACGCCGGGGACAGGCACGCCGCCGCTTATGGAGCTTCGGTCCCCCCGGGCGGGCGGACCGGCCGGCGGACGGCGACGAGGAGGAGCCGGTCCGCGACGGACCGGCCCCACCCGCGGGCCGACAGCCGCGCGTCCGCCCGGGCGAGGCGGGCGAGGCCCCGGGGGCCGAGGAAGCGGGCGACCGACGGGAGGGGCACCGGAGGGGAGAGCAGGGAGAGCGGCTCCGCGCGGGCGAGGCCGAACGCCGGCCCGAGCGCCTCCAAAACCTCCCCGGCGCGGCGGCGATGGACCGCGAGCGGCCCGAGCCACCCCTCCTGCCGGCCGACCCGGCGCAGGCGGTCGACTGCGAGGCCCGGCCGGCCGATCGCGGCGAACGCCAGCGCGGGGAGGGCTGCAGCCCGCTGGCGGAACTCGAGGACGACCGGCCCTCCGGGCGCCATCCGGGTCGCCAGCGCCCCGCCGAGGCCCTTGAGGGACGGGGCAAGGTCGACGGCGCCGAACAGGGCGAGGGCCCCTCCGATCCGGTCGGCCCCCGTCCCGCGGAGGACCCGGTCCGCCGTCGCGATCGTCCCGTCGCAGACGACCAGCCGTCCCGCGAGCCCCTCGGCGGTGGCCTTGCGCCGGAGCTCCCCGCGCATCTCCCCCGACGGATCGATCGCGATGACCCGGTGCCCGCGGCGGAGCAGCGGGATCGTCTGGGCGCCCGTCCCCGCGCCGAACTCCACGAGGGTCGTCGGCGACGGGAAGACCTCCGAGAGGACGGCGTCGGCGCGGGACCGCCAGTGGCGCTGGAGGGCGTCGGCGCCGATCCGGTGGTCGTAGATCGGTGCCAAGACGTCGAACTCCGCCACGGCCGGATCGGGCGTCCCCTCGAGGCCGGCCGGTGGCGCTTCGACGGCCCAGAACCGTGCGACCCCGGGGAAGTGGGCCCTCCATGCCTCCTCCCCGATCGCCTCGCGCATCGCCCGCTCCGCGGCGGAGGCCGCGGCCGGATCCGCGATCGGGCGGACGGGGACCGGTCGCCAGGGACCGGTGTCGCCGGACCATCGGACGACCGCGACCGGCCGCTCCGTGAGGTCGCGGGACCACTCCGGCTCGGGGGAGACCGCCGCGAGGAGCAGGCTCCCGCCCGAACGGACGGCGCGCAGGGGGACCCGTCGGCCGTCGGGGCGCCGCAGCTCGAGGATCTCGGATCGGGGGGATTCCGGCACGAGCGTCCGCGCGGAGGGCGCGCCCCACCGGGAGAAGGACCCTCCCGTTGAAGCCGTTATGGGAGGTCCCGCCTGTAGGGGGACGGGGCCTCCCCGGTCCGATCGATGGATGCATCCGAGCCCGACGGCCCCGCCCGCGCCGCCGCCGAGGCGAGGGCGTCCCGGGTCGCGCTGGTCCTCTCCCTCGCGGCGGATCACCGGGCCTCGCTGTCCGTCCCCGAGCTGGCGGACCTGCTGCCCGAGCCGGGGCGGATGGACCCCGACGAGCTCGAGGGATGGCTCCGCGGTCGTCCCGACCTCGCCCGGATCTCGGAGGACCACCGCGTCTACCAGCCGGGGACCGAGCCCCGGCCCGCGGCGGAGACCCGCCGCCGGGCCGACGAGTACGTCGCGGCGGCGCGCCGCCTGATCGACGGTCCTCTCGCCGACCTGCGGCCGTCGCTGGTGTTCGTGGGGATCAGCGGATCGACCGCCTACTCTGGGCCCGGGCCCGACGACGACCTCGACCTCGTGGTGATCACCTCCTCGGGCCGGCTGTGGAGGACGCTCGCCGGCCTCTTCTGGCGGCTGCGGCGCGCCCGCGGCCGGCCGGGATCCCGGACCCCCCCGATCTGCCTCAACTACGCCCGGGACCGGCGGACCGCCGACCGGGAGTTCCGCGAGAGCCGCGACCTCCTCTTCGCGCGGGAGGCCCTCGCGGTGGTGCCGGTGGTGGGAGGCGACCACTACGGTCGCCTCCTGCGCGACGCCGCCTGGATGCGCGGGTACCTCCCCGGCCTCTACGATCGCCGCCTCGCCGAGGTCGCCGCCGGCCCCGCGGACAGCCCCCGGGACGAGCCGCCGCCCGGCATCGCCGGCCGGATCGCCGAGGCGACCGCCTACGTGCTCCTCTCCACGTACTTCCAGACGGTCGGGTGGGCGCGCAACCGCCGCCTGCGCCGGTCCGGTCGGCCCGAGGCGGCGTTCCGCACGGTGACCGAACCGGGCCGCCTGTCGATCGACTCGGTCAAGTTCGAGCGGATCCGGAGCCGCTACGCGTCGGAGTCCCGGTCGGAGGCCCGACCCGGCGCCACCGCACATGATCGGTAGTGCGGTCAAGGCAGTCCCAGCCGGCGCTCGCCAGGGCGATCGTCTCCCAGGCGAGCAGCACCACGAACGCGATCCGGTCGGCCCGGGTCCGGACCGCGCCCCGGAGGATCGCGAGCGTCTCCCCCGGGGCGCGGAGCGCGTGGACCGCGATCGTCTCCGGGACGACCCCCGTCGACCGGGCGACCTGGCGGTGCCCCACGTAGATCCTCCGGCGCTGGGCCCGGTACTCCGCGAACGTGCGGGGGACCCGGATCGCCGCGCGGGCGTCGGGGGCGAAGCGGAGGGAACCGCCGGAGCGGCGGAGCCGGGCGCCGAGCCACGCCCCGTCGTTGATCGTGCCGGGCGGATAGGAGAACGGCACCGGCAGGCTCAGCAGCAGCAACTCGTCGGAGAGGTGCGTCGCGTCGGTCCGGGCGAGGGTCCGGGCATGCAGGTCGGCGTGGATCCTCCAGAGGAGGTCGACGACGTCGGCAACGATCGGCCGGCACGCGGGGTCGCGGACCGGCACCGGGCAGCCCATCACGGCGTATGGGCGGCGGAGGGTCCGGGCGGCATCGAGCAGGGCGGGGATCGCCGGCGGGGCGGCGACCGCGTCGCCGTTGAGGAGGACGAGCCCGTCGCCCTCCGCATGGCGGAAGACCGTGTTCAGCGCCTCCGCCTTGCCCCGGCGCTCCGGCTCGACGATGACCCGCAGGCGCGCGTCGCGGGCCGCCATCGCCTGGGCGACCTCGACGCTCCGGTCGGTGCAGCCGCTCAGCACGACCCAGATCCGGGTCCACCGCACGCCGGGCGGGAGCCCGGCGTCGAGCAGCGAGCGGAGCGAGGCCTCCAGGGTCTCCCCGTCGTTGTGGGCGACCACCCCTCCGGCGAGGGCGAACGGGGCGGTCTCGGGCGTCGTCGGCACTCCCAGCCCTCCTCCCGCCACCGAGGCCCGCACTCGGGATAAATCTAGGAGGACGATGGACGCGACGGGCCCTTCCGGCGAGGCTTCTTCGGGCCCGGCATTCCCCTCGGCCGGCGCCGGACGCCTCTCCCTCGCACCGGCGGCGGCCCGGCTGCTGCTCATAGGGCTCGCGATCCGGGAGGCGCTCTCGTTCTGGACCGGCCACCCGTACGACTTCGAGGTCTGGGTGCGCACGGCGCACGCGGTCGCCCAGGGCAGCAACCCCTACGCCTTCTGGCCCCCCGTGCCCGGGGTCAGCTTCGGGTACCTCACGCAGACGCTCCCCTCCGCGGCGTACCTGCCGTTCTGGCCGCTCCTGAGCGGCGGGCTCTACCGGCTCTGGGAGACCGTCGGCGGAGGGAACCGGTTCGCGCTCTACTTCCTCCTGAAGCAGCCGCCGATCCTCGCCGACCTCCTCGACGCCTATCTCCTCTACCGGCTCGCCGGCCAATGGACCGGCCGGCTCCGGCCGGCGATCGAGGCGCTCGGCGCCTGGTCGCTCTTCCCCTACGCGATCGTCATCTCCGCCGTCTGGGGACAGTTCGACTCGATCGCCCTCGCCACGGTCCTGGGCGCGCTCTTGGCGCGGGACGCGATCCTGCGCAACGTCCTCTACGGGTGGGGGATCTTCGTCAAGTGGATCACGTTCATCTTCCTCCCCCTCGAGCTCTTCGCCGAGCGGGGCGCGCGCCGCCTCGCCGCGCTGGTCGGCGTCGCGATCCCGGTCGCGGCGACGTTCGCCATCTTCGCCCTCCTCGGCTGGGGGGTCACGAACCTCCTCGCCGCCTCCGTCTCCCAGACCCACGGGGGGGGCGGCGGGATGAGCTGGGTCGGGATCCTGACCAGCGGCCCGCTCTATCCCGCCCTCTCCGCCGTCCCTGGCCTCTATCCGGTGCTGAGCTACCTCTGGGTCCCCGGGATCGTGCTCGCGGGGTACGCCGGGGCCCGGTGGGTCCGCCGCGGGGAGCCCCGCACGCTGCTGCGCCCGGTCCTGTTCGTGACCGTCGCCTTCCTGCTGCTGCGCTGGGGGCTCTACGAGCAGTACATGGTCTACCTCTTCGCGCTGATGATCCTCGACATCGCGGTCGGCCATCCCGGACGTCGCCGGCTCCTGCGGGCCCTGACCGTGGCCGCGTCGGCGTACCTCGTCGTCAACAACGACTTCCTGCTGCGGTTCCTCACCCCGATCGACCCGCCGCTCTGGCCGCGGCTCATGGCCCTGGACGCCACCCCCGTCTACGGGACGTTCCGCACCTACGCGCTCATCGCCCTGTGCGCGCTCGTCACGGTCCTCCTTGTCCAGGCGCTCTGGGTCGCCTGGCGCGACGACCCCGTCCCGAGGCCATGGATCCGCTGGCCGCACCGGCGGGGCGACGCGGAGGGGGTGGTGCGGTGAGCCCGTCCTTCCTGCCCGGGGAGGGGGCCCGCGCGCGGCGATGCGGGTGATCGAGGTCTCCCAGCGGTACCCCCCCGCCCTCGGGGGTGTCGAGGCGACCCTCGCCCAGCTGGTCGCCCACCTGCGGCGCGCCGGCGTCGACGTGGAGGTCCTCACGACGGACCTCGCCCGGACCATGCCCTTCCGCCGCCTCCCCCCCGCCGCGACCGTCGCGGCCGACGAGGGTGTCGTTCGCGTCCGCGCCTACCCGTTCGCCCCGCTCCCCCTCGGCCTCGGCGTCGCCGCCCCCGGCATGCTCCACCGGCTCCTCCGCGCGGAGGGCCCGCTCGTCCACGCCCACGCCTTCGGGCATCCGCCGGCCGGCTTCGCCGCGCTCGCCGGCCGCCTGCGCGGGACCCGGTGGATCCTGACGACGCACGCCGACCCCGGCCGCGGCTCGCGCGTCGCCCGGCTCTTCCACCGCGCGGCCGCGTGGGGGGCCGTCCGGCGCGCGGACGCCGTGGTCGTGCAGAGCGAGGGGGAGCGCCGGTTCCTTGCCGGGCTGGGGGTGGATCCCCGGCGGATGGTCACGATTCCGACCGGGATCGACCTCCCTCCGGAGCGCCCTCCTGGCCGGAAAGGGCCGGCCGACGGGCCGTGCCGGCTCCTCTGCGTCGGCCGGCTCGACCTCGCCCAGAAGGGGCTCGACGTGCTGATCGACGCCGTCGCCCGCGTGTCGAGGGTGGTGCCGGTCCGGCTCGACCTCGCGGGGGACGACTGGGGGGCCGTCCCCGCGATCGCGCGCCAGGTCCACCGGCTCGGTCTCGGCGACCGCGTCCGGTGGGCCGTCTCCCCGACAGCGGAGGCGATCGCCGAGGCGTACGCCCGCGCCGACGTCTTCGTGCTCGCCTCCCGCTTCGAGTCGTTCCCGCGGGTGCTGGTCGAGGCGCTCGCGGAGGGCCTTCCGATCGTGGCGACTCGGGTCGGCGGGGTCGAGGAGCTGGTCGGGACCGGGGGAGCGGCCCTCCTCGTCCCCCCCGGGGATCCCGACGCCCTCGCCCGGGCGATCGCCGAGGTCGCCGCCGACCCGGAGCGTCGCCGGCGGATGGCCGAGGCGGCACGCGCCCGGGCCGGGCGGTATGCCTGGGAGACGATCGTGCCCCGCTACCTCGCGCTCTTCGCCGCGGTGTCGGAGGGGCGGTTCCCCGAGCGGATCGGCTCCCCGTCGTAGAGGTCCCCGGCGAGCGGGTCGATTCCCGCTGCCTCCGCGCGCCCGAGGATCCGTGCGAGCCCCTCCTCGACGGACGGATCGAGGGGACGCCAGCCGAGCGACCGGAGCCGGGGGGCGAGGAACGCCCGGCGCGCCGAGAGCTGACGGGCGATCGTCTCGCCGTAGAGGCGGATCCCCTCCGCGCGGGAGACCGAGCGGGGAGGTGGAAGGCCGAGCCGCCGTGCGAGCGATCCGACGAACGTCCCCCAGGGCACCGGCCGGTCGTCGACGACGGTGAGCACCGGCGGGACCGGCCCGGCGGCCGCGCCGACCGTGGCGATCGCCTCGCCGGCGTCGTCGCGCGAGACGAACGACCAGGGGTTCTGTCCTCCGTCGATCACGGCATAGCGCCGGCCGGCGAGGGCGCGGGCGATCGGCGGGAGCCACGCCCCGGTCCCGTAGACCATCCCGGGCCGGACGACGGGGTGGTCGACCGGCGTGCCGCGGAGCTCCGCCTCCACCGCGAGCTCGGTCTCCCGGTTCGTCCGCGCCTCCCCGACCGGGTCGATCGGCGCCTCCTCGGTCCGGGTCTCCGCGGCGTCCGGATAGACCCAGTAGCCGCTGACGACGACGAGCCGTCGGGCCCCACGGCGGGCGGCGATGCGGGCCAGCGAACGTCCCCCCGCGATCCGGACGGCGGCAATGCGGGGGTCGTCCTCGCCCGAGGCGTCGGACGGGTTCGCCGCCGCGTGCACCACGATCGATGCCCCGGCGAGGGACCCCTCCCAGGAGTCCGGCGCCAAGAGGTCCCCCACGACCGGCTCGGCGCCGTCGCGGCGGACGGCCTCGGCCTGGGCCGGGCGTCGGACGAGGCCGAGGACCCGATGGCCGCGGCGGACGAACGCCCGGACGGCCGCCCGGCCGAGGAAGCCGGCGGCCCCGGCGACGACGACGGTCTCTCCCCGGTCGGTCATCGGCCCTCCGCGGAGCCGGCCGGACGACGCGCACGACGGAGGGCCGGCCGCGCCGTGACCCTCCGGGAAGATCCCGAAGGAGCGGGGTCAAGGAGGATGCGACGGAGCTCCCGCTTCGGCGGGAGCGCGTGCAGGGCGGCCAGAAGGCGAGTCCGCCTCCGCTCCCGATCGGCCCGGAACCGGGCCCCCCAGCCGGTCCGCTCCCATCGGGGAAGGCGTCGATCGAGCGCCGCGGCGAGCAGGTCCCGGTCGTGGAGCTCGCCGAGCTGCCGCTGGAGCGACGCGAACCGCCTCGTCCGGTCGACGGAAGGCCCACGGCCCAGGGCGGCGGCGATCGTCGCCGCGAGACGCAGCCGTCGGATCGCCGAACGGACCCGATGGAAGTCTTTGGGGTCGCCGCGGTGGACGGCCCGGCGCCGGGCCCGTGCGAGCCGGCGCACGAGCCGGGGCCCGGCCCGGTCGAGGGCCGCGGCGAGCGGGCTCCGTCCCGGCCTCCCCGTCGCCATGTCCTCGAGCCGGCGGGCGACCGTCTCGAAGAGGTCCCGATTCCGTTCCGTCCGGAGCGCCACCGCGGCGGCCTCCCGGTCCCTGCGGGCCCGCTCGGCAAGGTGGATCGCGAAGCGTCCTGCCGGGCCGCGCGGGCGCCGGCGGCCCGACGAGGGCGGCCCGAACCTCCCCCAGAGGGCGAGCGACACGTCGGCGTCCCGGGCCGCGCCGGCGATCCGGCCGAGCCGTCGAAGCCTCCGCACGAGTTCCGTCCGTTCCCTGTCCGTCGTCCGGCCCCGGGACGACCGCGATCGCGCGGTCCAGGCGAGCAGCTGTCGGGATCGGCGCAGGTCCCGATGGAGGTCGTGGAGGCGGGCCGGCCCCGGGGCGGTCCGCGCCCGGGCGGCGGCCCCGTGGCGACGGATCCGCGCGGCGAGCGAGGCGAGTTCGGCGTCGAGGGGGTCGCTCCGGCCTCCCCTCGACCCCGCCGGGGATACTGTGCGGGATCGGTCCATCGTCCTCGAGGGCCCCGAAGGCGATGGGTCCTCTAAAGCGGGCCGGCCCTTCCTTCCCGGGCTCTCCTCTCCCCTCCGAGGGCTCAAGCCCACCGGCGCCTTCGGTTCCTCCGGGCCCCACGCGATGGCACCGCCCGACGCACCGACCGCGCGCCGCGCACGGACGGGCCGGATCGGCGTGATCGACGTCGGATCGAACACGGCCCGCCTCGTGATCTACGAGGCGCATCCGAGCGGGGTCGTCCGGCCGATCGTCGAGGGGAAGGAGGTCCCCCGCCTCGGTGCCCGGACCCGGCCGGACGGCTCGCTGGCGCCGGAGGCGATCCGCCGGGGGATCGAGACGCTCGGACGGTTCGCGCGGACGCTGGCGGACCACCGGGTCCGCCGGGTCGCCGCGGTGGCGACCAGCGCCGTCCGCGATGCGCCGAACGGGAAGGAGTTCGTCCGCGCCGCCGCGCGGGCGACCGGCCTCCCCCTCCGGGTCCTCTCCGGCGCCGAGGAGGCGCGCTACGACTACCTCGGCGTCGCGAGCGCCTGGGCGCTCGGCGACGACCTCCTCCTCGACCTCGGCGGTGGATCCCTCCAGCTCGTCGCGACCCGCCGCGGCCGCCTCGCGGAGGCGGTGAGCCTCCCGTTGGGCGCGCTGCGGCTGACCGAGCGGCATGTCCGGCACGACCCGCCGCGGCCGAGGGACCTCCGGGCCGTCGCCGAGGCGGCCCGCCGGCCGCTCCGGGAGGCGATCGCGGCGTTCCGTCTGCCCCCGGGTGCGCGGGTCTTCGGGGTCGGCGGGACGGTCCGGGCGGCGGCCCGGGCGGCGATCGCGCGGAGCGGGTACCCGCTGGAGAGGGTCCACGGCTACCCGATCCGCCGGAGGGATCTCGCTGCCCTGCGGGAGCGGCTCGACGGCCTGCACCGGGAGGAGCGGCGGGGCATTCCGGGGATCGGGGCGGAGCGGGCCGACGTGATCGACGCCGGCCTCGTGGTGCTGGAGGAGATCCTCCGGGCGACGGAGGCCGAGGCGATCGTCACGACCGGCACCGGGGTCCGGGAGGGCCTCGCGGCCGAGGCCGCCGGGGCGGCGCTGCCGGCCCCGGCGCGGGTGCTGGTCGAGCGGTCGATCGCCGCGGCGGCGGACCGGTTCAGCTTCTCGACGGCCCGGGGCCGCCGGGTCGGCCGCCTCGCCGAGGGGCTCTTCGGCCTCCTCGCCCCCGGGCAGGGCTGGGGTCCCAGCGAGCGGATCGCGCTCGTCGTCGCCGCCGCGATGCACGACGCGGGGGTCTCGATCGACCTCTGGCGCCATGCCCACCACTCGGCCTACCTCATCCGCAACTATCCGCTCTGGGGGCTCACGCACCGGGAGACCCTGCTCGCGGCGTCGATCGTCGCCCTGCATGCGGGCGACGAGCTCCCGCCGGGGATGAGGAAGGGGTTCGCCCCGATCCTCCGCCCGTCGGACGGGAAGAGGATCCGCCGCCTCGCGGGGCTCCTCCAGCTCGCCGGGCTCCTCGCGCCGGCCGGACCCTCCTTCGCCCGCGGGAGGGGTGGCCGGACGCTGACGGTGAGCTTTATTCGGCCGGCGCGTACGACCCTGCCGCCCCGGACCATGGAGAAGGCCCGCAAGCCGTTCGAGCGGGAGTTCGGCATCGAGGTGCGCTACCGCGATGGCTGACCCCGCCGTGCCGGCCCAGGGCTACCCCGGACGCCTCCTCGTCTTCGAGGGCCTCGACGGCAGCGGCAAGTCGACGCAGGCCCGCCTCCTGGGCAAGTGGCTGCAGTCGCGGGGGCACCGGGTCTTCCACACGGAGTGGAACTCCTCCGAGCTCGTCAGCGAGACGATCCGGCGCGGCAAGAAGAAGGGCCTCCTCACGCCGACGACGTTCAGCCTGCTCCACGCGACCGACTTCGCGGACCGGTTCGAGCGGCAGATCCTCCCGCCGCTGCGGGCCGGCTACCTGGTCGTCTGCGACCGCTACTCGTACACCGCCTTCGCCCGCGACGAGGCCCGCGGCTGCGCCCCGGACTGGGTCCGCAACCTCTACCAGTTCGCCGCCCGGCCGGACCGCGTCTACTACTTCCGGGTCCCGGTGGAGGTGACCTGGCGCCGCAAGCGGGCCTCCCGGACGAAGATCTCCTACTACGAGGCCGGCATGGACCTGGGCCTCGCCGACTCGGTCGACGAGAGCTACCGGCGCTTCCAGGCGCGGCTCAAGCGTGCCTACGACCGCATGGCCTCCGCGGAGGGGTTCACGGTCGTCGACGCCCGGGGTCCGATCGAGGCGATCCAGCGGCGGCTGCGGGCCGACCTCGCACCGCTCATCGAGGGGTTCCCCACCGGGGAGAGGCTGCAGCATGAGGGGTAGGGCGCACTACGGCACGCCGCTCCCGGGCCTCACCGAGGAGCCGCTGTCGGGCCGGCTCGTCGTCATCGAGGGAGCCGACGGCTCGGGCCGGACCACGGAGGTCGAGCGGCTGAAGGAGGCGCTCGAGATCGACGGCCACGCGGTGGTCGACACCGGCCTCAGGCGCTCGACGCTGGTCGCCGAGCCGATCGACCGGGCCAAGCAGGGCCACACCTTGGCCTCGACCACGATGGCACTGCTCTACGCCACCGACTTCGCCGACCAGCTGGAGAACAAGATCATCCCGTCGCTCGCCGCGGGCACGACGGTGCTCGCCGACCGGTACATCTACACCCTGATGGCCCGGGCGGTCGTCCGCGGGGCCTCCCGCTCGTGGGCGCGGGAGCTCTACTCCTTCGCCCTCGTCCCGGACCTGGTCGTCCTGCTCGACGCCCGGCCCGAGATCCTCCTCCACCGGGCGATCTCGAAGTACGGCAGCCTCGACTACTGGGAGTCCGGCATGGACCTGTCGATCTCCCCCGACCGGTTCGCGAGCTTCCTCGAGTACCAGGCGCGCCTGCGGCGGGAGTTCCTCGCGATGGCCCCCGAGTACGGCTTCCGGCCGATCGACGCGAACCGCCACCCGGACCAGGTCCACGCGGACGTCCTGGCGGAGGTCCTCCCCCTGCACGCCGCCCGGGGACGGCGAGCCCGGCGGACGGCGCCCGCACCGGCGGTCAGTCCGGGCGATCCCAGCGCCACATCTTCCGGGTGACGAGCCACTGGAGCCGCCCGCTGCCCGGGGCGATCGCCGAAGGGAACTCGATCGCCGCCGCGCCGGCCCGCCCGAGGTGCGCGAGCGGTACCGCCTCGCCCGTGAGCGCGATCCCCATCAGGTCGATGAGCCCCGGGGCATGGCCGACCAGGACCATGCTCTCGTGCTCCCTTCCCTCGCTCTGGAGACGCCGGAACGCCCGGCCCGCGGACCCATCGAGCCCGAGCTCGGGCCACTCCGCAACGGCCGCGGAGAGACCGGTCGCTTCCCGCCACAGCCGGGCCGTCGTCAGGGCACGCCGGGCCGGTGAGCTCGCGATTGCGTCGGGTCTCCCCACCACGCGCGCGAAGGCGCGCGCCGCCGAACGGGTCCGGCGGATCCCGTCGCGGGAGAGCGGCCGGTCCGAGTCCGTGGGCCACCGGGCCGGATCCTCCGGTTCCGCCGGCCCGTGACGGACCAGGTAGACGATCGGCATCCCTCGGAATCCCGCGATCGGCCCGGCGGTCTTAATCTCACGGGGAGGGCCGTCCGGCCGGCCCCTCACCGCCCCGGTGGGGCGGCGGGGGCCGCCGAGGGTCCGGTGCGCAGGAACGCCTCGAGCGCCACACGGACGAGCAGCACGCCGGCGACGAAGAGCGGGATCAGCGTGAGGTCCCCACCCGGCCAGGCGATTCCGGCCGCCTCGCCGGCCCAATAGACCGCGAAGGCGAAGAGAAGGCCCGTCGCGCCGAGCTTGAGCCCGGGGGTCTTGATCCGGCGGACGCGCTCGTGCACGAGTGCGACCGCCACCGCGAGCGCGGCCGCCGCCACGAGCGCTCCGGCCAGCGCCGCGGTCGCCTGGCCTCCGGCGGCGAGGGGGACCAGGACGATCGCGGCCTCGGTCGTCTCGATCGCGCCGACGGCGAAGCCGCCGGCGAAGTGGGCCGGCGGGCGCATCGGCGTCGACGGCGGCGGGCTCCGGACCCTCCGGTAGGTCTTGAGGGTGCTGCGGAAGAGGAAGACGCCGAAGCCGGCGAGCACGATCGCGGAGGCCCCGAGCAGGGCATCGGAGGGGATCCGCGCGAGGATCCCCCCGGCCGTCACCGCGACCGCGGCGACCACCGCCGTTCCGGCCGCGGCGCCGGCCGCTCCGTGCCGCAGGGTCCCCTCCTCCGACCCCAGCGCGTAGACGAGAACGACGACCTCGGTGTACTCGATCAGCGTGATCGCGAGGGCGAGGAGCCACGCGGCGACCGAGAACGCTGCCACGCGGGGCGGAGCGGCCGATCGCCTTAACGGCTCCGGTGGCGGCCCCGCGTCCCTCCGGACCGGGTCGGGCCCTCCGCCGTGGCACTGCGCGACCGGACCCCGGGGCGCGAGGGGGTCTCGCACGTCAGGCAGTCGAGCTGCTCGACCGGCGCGACGGAGGGGCCCGGCCCCAACAGGTGCCCGGCGCGGAGCCGCTTGGTCTCGAGGTAGCGCCGGTTGAACCGGTTCGGCCGCACGACGATCGGGATCCTGCCGGTGACCCGGATCCCGTGCCGCTGGAGGTCGGCGATCTTGCGGGGGTTGTTCGACATCAGGACGATCGAGCGGACCCCCAGCAGCTCGAGCATCCGGGCGGCGACCTCGTAATCCCGCTCGTCCGGGCGGAACCCGAGCGCCTCGTTCGCCTCGATCGTGTCGAAGCCGAGCTCCTGGAGCCGGTAGGCCCGGATCTTGTTCTCGAAGCCGATGCCCCGTCCCTCCTGCCGGAGGTAGAGCAGGATCCCTCTCGGCCGGCGCTGGATCTCCTCGAGCGACAGCTCGAGCTGCTCCCGGCAGTCGCAGCGGAGGGAGCCGAAGACGTCTCCGGTGAGGCACTCGGAGTGAAGGCGCACGGGGACGTCGGACCGGCGTCGGACGTCCCCCTTGATCAGGGCCGCATGCTCCCCCTCGTGTCCCGGCGTATGGAAGGCGACGACCTGGAACGGACCGAAGCGGGTCGGAAGGTCGGCGACGGAGCTGATCGACGCTCCCCGGGAGGATCCCCCGTTCCCCCGGAGGATCGCCCGCGCGCTGGGCTTCGGGATTCCCGCCGCGGGCATGGCGCTCTCCGTTCTCCTCCCGCCCCCGCCCGGGGTTCGGCCCCGCATAAGCTTGCCGACGAAGTGTCGCCGCGGCCCCGTCACGTCTCCGGTCCGGAGAGAAGGAGCTCCGCGGTCATCCCGGCCCGCTCCGCCCCGGCCATCTTGAGCCGGTGCCGCGCGTGGGATCGGAGCGCAAGGAAGCCGGCCGCCACCGCGGCCGCGACCGCGGCCATCGTCCCCCACAGGTAGTCTCCTCCCAGGACCCCGAGCCCGAGCAGCGCGGTCCCGAGCACGGGGGCGATGACCCGCGTGGCGTTGGTCGTCGCGTTGTAGGCGCCAAAGTACCGGCCGCGCCTCTCGGCCCCGGTCATGCCGGCGACCAGGGTCTGTTCGGTGGGGGAGACGACGTCCTCCCCGAGGGTCAGCACCGCCATCGCCGCGAGGAACGCCGGGAGGCCCGTCGCGAGGTCGAACAGGAGGAACGATGCGCCGTAGGCGAGGGTCCCGAGGCTCATCGCCGCAAGGTAGTGCTGCCGGCGCTCGATGAGGCGGCCGATCGGCAGCTGCAGCAGGACGACCAGGACGCCGTTGAGGGCGTAGATGAGCCCGAAGTCGGTGAAGGCGATGCCGCGGTACGACCCGAGGTAGAGCGACAACGGCGTCCCGAACTGGTTCATGACGAGCGCGAGGCCCGAGAGGGTCAATAGGAGCAGGACGAAGAGCCGATCCCGGAACGGTTCGAGGAGCGAGCCGATCGCGGCCCGGGTCCCCGAGGGACGCCTGTCGCTGCTCCGGTGCGATTCCCGCAGGAGCGCCAGCAGGATCGCCCCCTCCGCGACGGAGCTCAGCGCTCCGAAGAAGAACAGCGAGGGAAGCCCGACCGAGGCGGCCAGGAATCCCCCGACCGCGGGGGAGATCGCGAAGCCGGTGTTCGAGAAGACGCGCTGCACCCCGAAGGCGGTCACGGCGAGCTCGGGACCGGTCACGTCCCCGATCATCGCGCTCTGGGCGGGCCGGGAGAGGCCGTTGAAGAGGGAGTTGACCGCCCACAGGCCCAGCACGACCCCGACGCCCCGGGCCAGGAACAAACCGAGCAGGGCCAGGATGATCGCGCTGCCGAACGACG
>JAVYSA010000032.1:0-16575 GCA_038729445.1 Thermoplasmata archaeon | reverse complement strand
GCACGGGCCAAGATCGTGCGGGTTGCCGACGGAGGCTCGGGCGACGAGATCGAGGCGGCCGGACTTGAGGCGGCGGCCACGGGGTTCCGCCATGTCGCCAAGGACGACCTCGAGAACCAACGGCTGCAGTTCCCCCTGTACGATGCGCTCTACGCGTACTGCGAATGGAAGCTCGAGGAACACGGGCATCTTGACCACACGGGCCACCGACCGTCGCAGCCCTAGGCGAACGACGCTCGGATGCGGTGGACGACGGAATGCCGACCGCACATCGATCGGTCTGCGTCGGCCTGGTTCGTGCGGCGGTTGCTCGATCCGAATGCGGTGTTTCTGTTTCTTCGGCGGGGAACCCCGGTGCCCCACGGAGCGATCCCGTTCGATCGGCCGGGCGCCAAGTTCGGCCAGCTGGAGGCGAAGGTCACCTTCGATGCGGTGCACGCGGAGTTCCCTCAGGAGGACCCGGCGATCGGCCGGATCGCGGATCGCGTCCGTGAGGTGGATATCGGCGACTTTCGGCTGCCGGAATCCCGTGGGTTGGACACGATCTTCTACGGGATTCTCCTCATCGAACCGGAGGATCCGCGTGTGCTGGCGCGGACCGCTCCCCTCGTCGATGCGCTGCGAGGATTCTTCCGGGAGAGCGCCGTTCCATGCCCCGGTCGAGCCGCGGCGCCGGAACCAGTTGCTCCCCGCGGTCCACCCGCCCAAGAACCCTTCCCGCTACTGAGTCTCCGCGTGGCGACGGGTCCGACGTGCGGGAGGGCAGGTGCTCCGACGGACCATCTTCGTGCTGCCCGACACACCGCTTCACCGCCGGATTGCTCTGGACGTGGCGCACGACACCGAGAACTGGGGTGGGACGGCTGCCGTGGATGTGGGGGTCCCTCCCGAAGCGCACGCAGGGGCGACTTCGGGCGCCTCCGCACGCCCCCCCCCACCGGCCTCGAGGAGCGCGCTGACGATCCCCGAGGAGGCGATGACCGAATGAGCGGGGTCGGCCGGGTCGTCCTTCCCGTGCATCCGCCCGAGGGGGAATCCGACCATGCCGAGATCGACCCCGTCGCGGATCGGTTCTACGTCGCCCACCGCTCGACGGATTCGGTCGAGGTCTTCGACCTCGGGAAGCGAGGGCACCTGCGGACGATCCCCGGGCTCTCAGGGGTGGTAGGGTCTGGATCGATGCCCCGGGACGGCAGCCGCTCGGCTCGAACCGGGGGGAGGACTCCGTGAACATCTTCCGACGGGCCCATCGGGGGGAGTCCGAGCTCTTCCGGCTCGGGACCGGGGCTCGCCCGAACGGGCGATCCGAACGGAGGGCTTCTCTCTGGCACGTGCGACGACGGGATCCTGAGAGGGATCGCATCGGGGGCGATGCCGCCCAGCGTCCCCCTCGCCGGGCCGCCCGATGTGCTCTGGCTCGATCCCGGGGGACAGCGCCTCGCCTCCGCGATCGGCGGACCGGGGAGCGTGGAGGTCTTGCGACGGACCCCCTCCGGCCGATCGAAAGGATGCCGACCGCCGGGGGAGCGCATACGCTGACCGTGGATCCCCGACGGCAGGAGATCCCTGTCTTCCTGCCCGAGTCGCACGAGGACTTGGTCCTGGGGATTGAGCCGGGACACCGGGCGCGATCGCCGTCCGTATCCTTCCCGGGCAAGGGGGGAACGAGCTCCCTCCGCCCGACCCAAGATGGGGAATGGGTTGGTCCGATGCCGTCGGGGGCCGGCTCAGTTCCCGCAGCCGCAGCCCCCGGCGCCGCAGCCGGATCCGTCCTCGTCCGAGGAGGATCCGGCCTCGTCTCGCTGCCGGAGGGCCTCGAGCTTTGGGGCCTGGATCTTGAAGCCGGTCGCCTCGAGGGACTCGATGTAGTCGATCGAGCCCCCGTCGAGGAGGTCGGCCGAGAGATCGTCCACCAAGAGCGAGAACCCATCGACCGGAATGACCTGGTCACCGGGGCGCTTCTGGTCGAAGGCCATCCCGAACCGGGGGCCGGAGGCCCCGCCTCCGCAGCCGCATCCTCCCCCGCCACAGCCGCACCCTCCCTCCTCGGCGGACTCGAGATAGACCCGGACTCCCGTGCCGGGCTTCTGCCCTTGGATCAGCGATCGGACCTGGTTCCTCGCCTCCGTTGTGACCTCCACCTTCACCGTCATCGTTGCTCGGGGCCCTCCCTCTTCGCCCCGCCCGGTAAACTCCGGCGGGGCTCTTTAGCCCGGCGGTCGGCCGGGCTAGGCGCTGAACGACTTGCCGCAGGAGCAGGTCTGCTTCGCGTTGGGGTTGGAGATCTTGAACCCCGACTCCTCGAGGCTCATCAGGAAGTCGACCTTGACCCCGTCGAGGAGCGGCGCGCTCGCCCGGTCCACGACGACCTTGAGCGGGGCGTTGTCGTAGGCGACCTCGTCTCCGGACTCCTGCCGGTCGAACGACATCCCGTAGCTCAGGCCGGAGCAGCCCCCCCCTTGGACGAACAGGCGCAGGGCGGAGCCGGCCTTCCCTTGCCGCTCCATGACGCGCAGGACCTGCTCCTTGGCCGCCGGGGTCACCTCCACCGTCACCATCGTACGACCTCCGAGGTTCCTAGTCTCCTGCCCTCCTCAAAACGGTTGCGTCCCAGGGACGGGGGCCGGACCCGGCCGGAGAGGGTCCCCTGCCGCGGCCGGCTCAGCGTTATCAAGAACGGTCGCCTCGTGAGCGCGTCATGTGCCGTCTCTTCGGCCTCCTGGGCCGGTCGGACCGATCGGTGGCCGACTGGCTGGCCGGTCCCGACCGGTCCCTGATCTCCCTCGCCGACCTCGACGCCCGCCGCCGCCAGGGCGAGGGATGGGGGATCGCCTGGTTCGACCCCCAACGGAGCCCCTCGGTCCGCAAGGGAATCGGATGCGCGTCGGATCCGGAAGAGGCGCCGCGGTTCCGCGATGCGGCGGCCGACGCGGCCCCCCCGCTCGTGATTGGCCATCTCCGCAGGGCCTCGAATCCGATGGGGCTTGCCCGGGAGGCGCTGCTGGGCTACCAGAACAGCCAGCCGTTCGTCCGCGGCAGCACCCTCTTCGCCCACAACGGGGCGATCCCCCTCCCGAACGAGACGCGCCCGCTCACGGGAGCCTACCGCGCGACGATCGAGGGCGTCAACGACAGCGAGGTCCTCTTCTGCCTCCTCCTGCGGCACCTCGAGAGCGAGCCGGATCCCCCCCGGGCCTACGCCCGGACGGTCGCCGACCTGAGGACCGTCTGGGAGGCACACGGCCGTCCCGTGGGCGCCCCCTACTCGGGCCTGAACGTCCTCCTGGCGCGGGGACCCCATGAGCTCTGGGCGTTCTGCCATTCGCTGGGGGAGCACGGCACGGGGCTGCGGGACGATTCGGTCCCGTACTACCAGATGACCTACCGCGCGGAGAGGAGCGGGATCGTGGTCGCCAGCGAGCGCCTGACCGACGAGCCGGAGGGCTGGCGCGCGCTGCGCGACGGGGAGTACCTCGTCGCGCAGGAGGACCGGGGCAGCGTCCGCTTCCGTACCGGGACGATCCCCTTCGGCCCAGCCCAGCCGGCCTCCTCGCGAATCCCGGCATGACCGCCGAGATGATCAGCGGCCCGGATCTGGGCGGCGGGTACCTGCACCAGCTCACGCTCGAGTCCGGCGAGGGGCCGGCCCGCTTCACCTACCACGCCCAGATCGGGGGTCCGGACGCCAACGGACCTCCCCTGGGCCCGCTCGAGCCGCTCGGATTCCGCCACCCCAAGTCCCCCTGCCCGTTCGGGGGCCCGCGATGCTGGCACCGCGGCTTCGAACTCCCGGCGTCGCACGTCGGACGGGTCCGCCAGGCGTACAACCGGTTCCGCTTCTGCCTCGAGGCGATGCTCGCCCAGTGCCATGCGGGCCGGCCGCCGGCCATCGCCATGGCGGTCGAGACGATCGCCGCGCGCCTCGGCGAGGTCTCCCGGGTGTCGGAACGGTTCTGGTACATCGGCGGGTCGACGGCGGCCTGGCTGCAAGGGGCCGAGGTCGACCCGAGGGACATCGATCTCGGGACGGCCGCGGTCGGCATCGATGCGATCGGAAGCGCGCTCGCGGAGTTCCTGATCGAGCCGATCGCCACGACCGACTGGGAGGACGGGCGGAGCGTCGTCGGCGCCCGCGCATTCGTCGGCACCATGCGGGAGGGCGCCCGGGTGGAGTGGTCGGTCCCCCGCGGGGATGATCCCGCCGCGGATCCGGAGTTCGATCCCCGGATCGACCACGTCGCCGTCCGACGGATCCACGTCGGCGAACACGCCGTGTGGGTCTCCCGGCCGGAGTACGCTCTCCTGCGCGCGCTCCTCCGAGGCCGGGAGGAGGCCGCGCAGCGCCTCGCCCGGGCCGTCGAGACCCTGGGGCCGGATCGACCGCTGCTCGCGCGTCTCCTTCGGGACGATCGGGTCCCACCGGCGATCGGGGAGTGGCTCGCCGCGCGGTTCGGTCTCTCCGACGTTCCGATGGAACCGTAGGTTCATAGGGCCGGCCGGAGGGGGGCCCTCGATGCTGGCTCCACCGGACGCCGTCCCCGTCGAGCACCTGACGCCGCACGACCTGGTCGCCTACTTCCACTGCCCGCACGAGATGGAGCTCGGCCGGGTCCTCCGGGAGTCCCATCGGACCGGCGCCGAGGTCCGTCCGTGCACCCCCGCGGTGGTGCGGCCGCTCCGGCACTCCCCCATGTTCTCCCCGCCCCTCGGACCGATCGAGGTCGTCCCGGGCCGGCTCGACCTCGGCGACGGAGACTTCCTCGTCTACGAGGACGGCGGCGAGGACGACCTGCCGGTCCTCTTTCCCCCGGACCGGGTCCGGATCGACCCGCGGTTTGCCCAACCGCCGCACACGCTCCACGATCCGGAGCTCGGCTTCGCGGGCCGGCCGGATCTCGTCATCGCCCGGCCCGACGGGGCGCTCGTCCCGCTCGAGTACAAGGCGACCCATCTCTTCCTCGGATACCACGAGGCGCATGGCCGGCTCTTCGACACCATCCAGGCGATCGCGGAGTGCCGGCTCGTGGAGGCCGCGTTTGGGCGGCGGCCGCCCTATGCGCTGATCCTCTACGGCGACCGCGCGGGGGACGGGGCCCACGAGGGGTTCGTCCGGATCCCGTACACCGAGTCCGACGAACGGTGGCTCCGGGCGGCGCTCGCCCAGGTCCGCGCGGACACCGCACGGGCCCCCGTGCCGGCGGAGCGCAACTGTGCCGGCTGCGAGCCGAACGGGGACGGGCGTTGCCCATACGCCGTCGCCCGATACGAGGGGCCGCACCGGCGCATCCAGTGGCACGCGGCCCCGCGGGAGCTCGCCCCGCGCGGCTTCAGGCTTAAATAGAAGGTTCGGCTCCCACACGGGCCCACCCGCAACCGCGGGGCGGGTCCGTGCACCCGCAGAGGCGAGGGCCTCTCCGGGGAAGGGCGAAGGGGACGGCTTCCCGGAGGGGGCCGACCGATGACGCCGATCACACGCGTTCTGGACGCTTGTCGAATGCAATCAGTGTAGCTGACTCCTGTCAGCTGGGGAATGGCTGGGCTCGGGCGCCGATGAAGGTCGTGCCAAGCTGCGATAAGCGGTGGGTAGGCGCAAGGAACCTGCGATCCACCGATCACCGAATCGGAACTCCGGTCCCGCAAGGGACATTCCGCAAGGAAGGGGAACCCCCCGAAGTAAAGCATTCTAGTAGGGGGAGGACAAGAAATCAACCGAGATGCCGTCAGTAAAGGCGATCGAACGCGGCAGAGGACAAACCGAATCCTCGCCCGGCAAGGGCGAGGAGATGTGGAGTGGTGGACCCTCGCACTCGCTGGCTTCGCGAGCCGAATGTGCCTGGAACGACAGACCACAGAGGGTGATAGTCCCGTAGGCGAAGCGAAGAGGCGAGATTGGGGGTATCCTGAGTACCGTGCGTTGGATATCGCGCGGGAAGCCGGGAGGTACAGACTTCCGATCCTAAATACGTCCCGAGACCGATAGTGCACTAGTAGCGCGAGCGAAAGCTGAAAAGTACCTCGGAAGGGAGGTGAAAAGAGCCTGAAACCAGCTGACGATAAGCCGCATGTGGTCCCCAAGGAACGAAGCGGTCGCAAGGCCGCGGACACAGGATCCATGCGTCCGTTTTGAATAACGGGCCAGGGAGTTTCGATCTATGGCGAGGCCAAGGCCCATGGACGGCCCAAGCCGCAGGGAAACCGACAGTCCGCAGCCCCGCAAGGGGCGAGGGACGGGATGCGTTCGTCCGAAGTCATAGGTGGAAGACCCGAAGCCAATCGATCTAAGCGTGGGTAGGTTGAAGCCTGCCGAAAGGTAGGTGGAGGACCGAACCGATGTTGACGTGCAAATCACTCGGATGACCTGTGCTTAGGGGTGAAAGGCCAATCTAGACTGGGAATGGCTGGTTCCTCCTGAAACTACTCGCAGGTAGGTCTCGGCCGAGCTGGCACGGGATGTAGAGCACCGATTACGGGATGCGGGACCGAAAGGTCTCGGCCTGTTGTCGAACTCCGAAGTCCCGTGCGGTGAAGACGCCGGGAGTGAGCGCGGCAGGGGTAAGCCCGCCGTGCGAAAGGGAATGCAACCCAGCCTCGCATTAAGGGCCCCAAGTGCCGGTTCAGTGCTATGCAAAGGGCGTCCGTGCCCCAAGACAACTGGGAGGTGGGCTCAGAAGCAGCCATCCTTCAAAGAGTGCGTAACAGCTCACCAGTCGAGGGCATGGGCACCGAAAATGGACGGGGCTAAACCGGTCCCCGATATGCGGGCGCGCCGCGCGAGCGGCGATCGTGTAAGGAGGCGTGGTGCTCGGGTAGAAGTAGGGGCGTGAGCTCCTATGGACCGGGTTCCATCGAAAATCCTGGGAGGAGTAGCAGCAAAGACGGGTGAGAGTCCCGTCCGCCGTAGGGGCCAGGGTTCCACGGCAACGACCATCCGCCGTGGGTTAGTCGAGCCTAAGCGAGTCCTTAATCGGCACTCGCGAAAGGAAATCCAGTTAATATTCTGGGACCCCAAGGTCAAAGCGTCCTCGAGGACGCCGGCCGCTAGGAAGAGCGGGCATATGCCAGCCTGTCGACCCCCCGTCGCCCGGGAGAGTACCGTCATGGTGAGAACCCGGGGAAGGGGGCGTCGGGACTCCGCGAGGAGACTTCTTCCGATGCGGGCGGCCCGTGAAAAGTCGAGGACGGCAACTTGGGCTCGTACCGAGATCTGACACAGGTGCCCCTGGGTGAGAAGCCTAAGGCGTGTCGGCGAGAATTCGAGCGAGGGAATTCGGCAAATCGGCCCCGTAACTTCGGGAGAAGGGGTGCCAGAGACGAGGGTCTCTGGTCGCAGTGACCGGGGAGCTCCGACTGTTTAATAAAAACATAGGTGGCCGCGAGACCGAAAGGTCGTGTATGGCCGCTGAATCCTGCCCAGTGTCGGTATCTGAAAGCCCGGTTCAACGGGACGAAGGACCGATAAACGGCGGGGGTAACTATGACCCTCTTAAGGTAGCGTAATACCTTGTCGCTTAATTGGCGACTTGCATGAAGGACCAACGAGAGCTCTACTGTCCCCGCTCGGAAGCCGGCGAAACTGACTCATTGGCGAGCAGTCCAATGTCTTCCGTCTGAAAGCGAAGACCCCGTGGAGCTTTACTGCAGCCTGCGGTTGTGATATCAATCCGATTGTGTAGCGTAGGCGGGACTCGTTACCAGGGCGGGCCGCTAGGTCCGTTCCGAGAGGCCGATGAAACACCGCCCTTTTGGGTTGGTATCGCTCACCCCGCGAGGGGGACACCCGTAGGTAGGCAGTTTGGGTGGGGCGCCACGCCCTCCAAAGTGTAACAAGGGCCCCCAAAGGTCGGCTCAGGTGGGTCAGGAATCCACCGTGGAGTGCAAGGGCACAAGCCGGCTTGACGGGAATCTGCCCAACGAGGATTCCCGATGCGAAAGCAGGGCCTAGCGAACCACTGTGCCTCCCCTGTAGGGGCCAGTGATAAGAGAAAAGTTACCCCGGGGATAACTGAGTTGTCTCCAGCAATAGTCCCTATCGACCTGGAGGCTTGCTACTTCGATGTCGGTTCTGCCTATCCTGGTGGTGCAGCAGCTACCAAGGGTGGGGTTGTTCGCCCATTAAAAGGGATCGTGAGCTGGGTTTACACCGTCGCGAGACAGGTGTGTTGCTTTTTGGCGGAAGTGCCTGGGTCTCTGACGAGAAGGTTCCCACAGTACGAGAGGAACGGGGAATCGGCGCCTCTAGTCCATCAGTTGTCCGGCAGGGCATCGCTGAGCAGCCACGCGCTCCGGGATAAGGGCTGAAAGCATCTAAGCCCGAAACCCCCTCGAAAACGAGAGACCTCCAAGGACACTCGTAGAAGACGAGATGGATAGAGCCGGGGTGTACGCGGAAAGCCTTCGGGCGATCCGCTCAGCCCGCGGCCACTAACGTCCGCAGCTACGCAAGCTGACTGCATTCGGCAGTTACACAGAACGCGTGTGAGCCTATTTTTCCCTCCGGACCCCGACGCGCCGGGCCTTGGGCCCGGCCGGGAGGGCGGGGACGAGCGGGACCCCGGGGAGCGTTAAGCGTCCGAAGACCCTCCCGTTCGGGCCATGCCGAGCCTCGGGGTCGCGCGCACCCGCTGGCCGGTGGCGGCGTGGATCCGGCTCCGCCTCCCTCCGGCCCCGCCCCCGGTCGCCTTGGCGGGCCTTCCTCCTCCACCGGATCCGCCGCTCGATCTGCTCGAGCGCAATCCGGTCCCGACCGATCCGCGGCGCCGGGTCTGGGCGTTCGAGGAGGAGCGCCCGGGACCGGAGGGCCCGTGGGTCCTCCGCCTGGTCTGGGATGAGGAGGATCCCGGCGCCCTCGAGGCGGAGCTGCGAAGCCCCGTCCTCGGCGTCCGGCCGGCCGAGCCGCTCCTGCGCGCGTTCTGGCAGGCGGTCCGGGAGCGGACCACGCCGATCGGGCCGCTGCCGATCGACGGGGCCGACCCCTGGCCGTCGTCGGGAGGATCCGGATGACGGACGGACCCGTGGTGGAGCCGCCCCCGGCGACGATGCGCCCGGGGGAGCGGGCCGTCGTCCGGCTGGGGGCGAACCCGTCGACCGGCTACTCCTGGGCGGTCGCCACCGAGGGACCGATCTCCGCCGAGGAGCCCCGCTTCGTGCCGGGATCCCTCCAGCGACCCGGCGCGCCCGGCACGACCTCCGTCGCGATCGTGGCGCAGGCGCCCGGCACCGCCCGCGTGATCGCGGAGTACCGGCGCCCGTGGGAGTCGGGCCCGGCGGCCATCCGGCACGTCTGGACGATCGAGGTGCGCCCTGCGGGGGCCGCCCCCTCGTCCGGAGGGAAATCCCCCTCCTCCCCGATTTAGCCGCCGCGGGGCTGGGGGGGCGATGCTCCGCGCGACGTTCTGCCACCTCCCCGGAATCGGCGCGGCGACGGAGGCGGCGCTGTGGCGCCGCGGGGTCCGCGACTGGGCGGACCTCTCGGCGATGGGGGATGCGCGGGGGATTCCCGGTGGCCTCCGGGAGGCGATCGCCGAGAGCGAGGCGGCGCTAGAACGCCGGGACGTCGCCTGGTTCGCGCGGCGGCTCCCCCCGACGGAGCACTGGCGGCTCTATCCGGCGTTCCCGGACGCCACCGCGTTCTTCGACATCGAGACGACCTCCCTGAGCCCCTACGACGGGGTCGTCACGGTGGTCGGCGTGCACGCCTCCGACGGGACCCGCTCCCTCGTCCGCGGCGAGGACCTCGAGGAGGTCCCGGCGGTCCTCGGCCGCTACGCGATCTGGGTGACGTTCAACGGGAGCCTCTTCGACATCCCGTACCTCGAGGCCCACTTCCCGGGCCTCCGCCCTCCGGCGGCCCACATCGATCTCCGGTTCCTCCTCTACCGGATCGGCGAGGCCGGCGGGCTCAAGCGGATCGAGGAGCGGCTCGGGCTCGGCACCCGCGAGGGGGTCGAGGGGATCCGGGGCCCCGATGCCGTTCGGCTCTGGCAGGAGTGGCAGCGCGGGCAGAGGGCCGCGCGCGACCGGCTTGTCGCCTACAACCGGGCCGACGCGGTCAATCTCCGGCCCCTTCTGGCCCACGCCGTCCGGGAGCTCGCCCGGCGGCTGCTCGATCCGATGCCAGGGTCCGACGCAGGGAGCGCAGCGTATCGACGGTCCGCGGCAGGGGGATCGCCGGAGCCCCCGGCTCGACCGGCGTCACCCTGAGGCGCTCGAGCGACAGCCGGGAGTACTCCGGGGACGTGTCGATCGACAGGAAGTGGCGGCCCGTCGCCCGCGCGACCGCGGCCACGGTACCGGTCCCCCCGAACATGTCGAGGACGACGTTCTCCCGGTAGGTGTAGAACTTGACGAGCCGCCGGATGAGTTCCGCCGGGAACGGTGCGGGGTGGCCCCGGCGGTTGCGCTCGGGCGGGATCTCCCAGAACGCGTCGGAGTACCGCTGGAACTCCTCCGCCGTGATGTCGATCCGCGCGGGATCCCCGGCGAGCCGGTCCCCCCCGGTGGTGAAGACGAGGACGTACTCCCAGGAGGGGATCACGTGGGGGTTCGACGGGCTGCGCCAGCTCCCCCACGCCGTGCGGCGGCCCATCGTCTGCTTGTACCACAGGATCTCCGCGCGCAGCGTGAAGCCGACGCGGATGGCGTCCTGGGTCAGGTCGTGGTGGATCGGCCGGAAGCTCCTGATCGAGGTCGGGGCGACGTTGAGGGCGAAGCGGCCGCCGGGGACGAGGACCCGGCGGAGCGCCCGCCAGACCCCGCGCAGCCAGCGGCGGTACTCCGCGTAGCTCCGGTCGTCGGAGTATCCCCGGTAGCGGATTCCGACGTTGTAGGGAGGCGAGGTGACGGCGAGGTGGACGCTCCGGGCCGGAAGGGCGCGCAGGACCTCCCCGGCGTCGCCCTGGACGATCCGGTCGAACGGGCCGCGGGGGACCCGGACCGGTCGCTCCGCCCCGCCGCCCACGGGACCCTCAATCACGATCCCGGCTTGAGCATTCCCCCTCCGGACCGGCGAGGGTCCGGGGGAGCGGGAGCCGGTCGGCGACGGCCCCGGCGAGGGCGAAGGCGGCCGTCGCGGCCGGGCTCGGCGCGTTGACGAGGTGGAGCGCCTGCGGCGCCTCGGCCCAGGCGAAGTCGTCGACCAGCCGCCCGGCCGGATCGACCGCCTGGGCCCGGACTCCGGCGAACGGGCGCTCGAGGTCGTCGGGCCGCAGGGACGGCACCATCGCCGCGAGGTCGGCGGCGTAGCGGTGCCGGTCGAGCGACCGCCATGCCTCCCGGAGCGCCCGGGACCCGAGGCGCCGCAGGAGGCGCCAGATGGCCGGGTCGGCGAGCGACCCGCCGAGGTCGGCAGGGCGGATCGTCCCGCGCCCGTAGCCCTCCCTTGCCCCGGCGAGGACGGCGCTCGGCCCGACCAGGAGCTCCCCGGCCACGGTGGGCGTGAAGTGCGGGTCCGCGAACGGCAGGGTCGGGTCCGGCACCGGATAGACGAGGCCCCGGACGAGGCCCCGCCGTCCCGCGCGGACGCGGAAGAACTCGCCGCGGAACGGGACGATCCGTACCGTGGCAGGGGCACCGCCGAGGGCGGCCAGCCGGTCGGAGCCGAGCCCCGCGCAGCCGACGAGGCGGTCGGCGGCGACACCGAAGCTCCCGATCCGGTCGGAGAGGATCCACCGTCCCTGTGTCCGTGCGAGTCGCTCGACCGGCGCGCGCGTGAGGATCGCCTGGCCGGCCCTCTCGAGGTCCGAGGCGAGGGCCCGGGCCACGGCGGCGAAGTCCGTGATCGCGGCGCTGGGGACGTCCAGCGCGGCGATCCCGCGGACCTCCGGCTCCATCGCCCGCAACTCCTCCGGCGAGAGCCGCCGCACGCCAGGAACGCCGTTCGCCCGACCCCTCCGCTCCAGTTCCGCGAGGCCCTCGAGCTGCCCCGGCCGCGTGGCGACGATCCGCTTGCCGACCGGCACGAGCGGGATCCCCCGCTCCCCGGCGTACGCGATCAGGGTGGCGCGGCCGGCGAGGGTGAACCGCGCCTTGCGGGAACCGGGGCGGTAGGCAATCCCCGAATGGAGGACCCCGCTGGTGTGCCCGGTCTGATGGGCCGCCGGCCGGTCCTCCTTCTCGAGGACCGCGATCGAGGCCCTCGGGTAGCGCCGGGCGTACTCGCGGGCCACCGCGAGGCCCACGATGCCGGCGCCGACGACCGCGAGGTCGACCCGCGCCTCCATGGCCGGGCCGGGCCCCGCCACAGTATAACCCCGGCCGACCAAGGGGCCGGGCGGGCGCGCCAAGGGTATAATCCCGAAAGGCAGGCGGCTACCCGCAGCGATGTCGGTCGTGGTCGGCGTCCCGAAGGAGAGCGCCGCCGGTGAGCGGCGTGTGGCCCTCGTCCCCGAGGTCGTCTCTCGCCTCGCCAAGGCCGGCATGACCGTGCGGATCGAGGCCGGCGCCGGCACGGCGGCCGGTTACCCGGACCCCGAATTCGCGAAGGCCGGGGCGGCGGTCGAGGCCCGCGAGGCGGTCTACCAGAGCGCGATCGTGCTCAAGGTCCAGCCGCCGACGCCCGAGGAGGTCGCGGCGATGGCGAAGGGCGGGATCCTGGTCGCCCCGATCCAGCCCCACCGCAACCTCGCCGCCGTCCGCGCGATGGTCGCCGGCGGCCAGACCTCCTTCGCCCTCGAGCTCCTGCCGAGGATCACCCGGGCCCAGAGCATGGACATCCTGAGCTCGCAGGCGACGGTCGCCGGATACCGGGCGGCCCTGATCGGCGCGGAGCTGGCGCCGAAGTTCCTCCCGATGCTGACCACGGCGGCGGGCACGATCCGGCCGGCGAAGGTCCTCGTCCTCGGCGCCGGCGTCGCGGGGCTCATGGCCATCGCGACCGCGAAGCGGCTCGGGGCGATGGTCGAGGCCTACGACGTGCGGCGGGCCGCCGGTGAGCAGGTCCGCAGCCTGGGGGCGAAGTTCCTGGAGCTCGCGATCAACGCCGAGGGCCAGGGGGGCTACGCACGCGAGCTGACCCCCGAGGAGAAGGTGCAGGAGGCGACGATGGTCGACGCGGCCGTGACCCAGGCGGACATCGTCATCACGACCGCGGCGATCCCCGGCCGGCGCGCCCCGATCCTGGTCCGGGCGGCGACGGTCGAGCGGATGCGCCCCGGTGCGGTCCTGGTCGATCTCGCCGCCGAGACGGGAGGGAACTGCGAGCTCACCCGCCCGGGCGAGACCCTGACCGTCCACGGGGTGACGATCGCCGGCCCGATCAACCTCCCGAGCAGCCTGCCGTTCCACGCGAGCCAGATGTTCGCGAAGAACCTGCAGGCGTTCCTCGGGCTCCTGGTCGGCAAGGACGGGACGCTCGTGAACGACTACTCGGACGAGATCCTCGCGGCGACGCTCGTGACCGCCGGCGGCAGCGTGCGGCACGGCCCGACCCGCGAGCTCCTCGCGAAGGAGGCGGCCGCATGACCGCGGATCCCTGGACGGCGCTCCTGATCGGCATCCTCGCCGCGTTCGTCGGCTACGAGGTGATCAGCCGGGTTCCGGTCCTATTGCACACGCCCCTCATGTCCGGTTCGAACTTCATCCATGGGATCGTCCTGGTCGGGGCGATCGTCGCGCTCGGGCTGTCGACGACCCTGCTCGAGCAGGTGATCGGGTTCGTCGCCGTCGTGATGGGCGCAATGAACGTCACGGGAGGCTACGTGGTCACGGAGCGGATCCTCGCGATGTTCGACCGGACCAAGCGCCCGAAGAAGGAAGGGGAGTCGCCGTGATCGACTGGTCGATCGTCATCGACGCGGTCTACCTGGTCGCCGTCATCTTCTTCATCCTCGGCCTGAGGGCGATGAGCTCGCCCGAGACGGCCCGGCGTGGCATCGTCCAGGCCGGCGCGGCGATGCTCGCCGCGGTCCTGGTGACGTTCCTGTCGCCGGGCCTGTCCAACTTCGCGTGGATCGCCGCCGGGATCTTCGTCGGCGGGACCGCCGGCTACGTCTGGGCCAAGCGGGTCCAGATGACCGCGATGCCCCAGATGGTCGCAGTCTTCAACGGCATGGGCGGCGGGGCCGCCGCCGCGATCGCGGCGATCGAGCTGCTGGGGTCGATGGCGGACCCGGCGAGCACCGGCCTCAGCCTCGCCGGTGGGGTGATCGGTTCGGTCTCGATCGCGGGGAGCGTGATCGCCTTCCTCAAGCTCCAGGGATGGATGCGCCAGCGGCCGGTGACGTTCCCGGGCCAATTGGTCGTCAACCTCGCGGTCCTCGCGGTGGGCGTCCTCTTCGGGATCCTCGCGGCCGTCTTCCAGGACGCCTTCTACCTCGGGCCGTTCTTCCTCCTGACGGTCCTCTACGGGATCCTGCTCGCCCTCCCCATCGGGGGGGCCGACATGCCGGTCGTCATCTCGCTGTTCAACGCCCTGACCGGGATCGCGGTGGCCCTGGACGGCTTCGCCCTGGTCAACGGCGTCCTCGGGGACGCCGGCTACGCGATGGTCGTCGCGGGGACGCTCGTGGGGGCGGCCGGCTCGCTCCTGACGGTGCTCATGGCCCGCGCGATGAACCGCTCGCTGACCAACGTGCTGTTCAGCGCCTTCGGGGCCCAGGAGGAGGAGGGCGGCCAGGTCCAGGGCTCCCTCAAGCCGATCGAGATCGACGATGCCGCGGTGATGATGGCCTACGCGGGCTCGGTGATCATCGCGCCGGGCTACGGGATGGCCGTCGCCCAGGCGCAGGGGAAGGTCCGGGAGCTCGCCGACCTCCTGGAGGCCCGCGGCGTCGATGTCCGCTTCGCGATCCATCCGGTCGCGGGGCGGATGCCCGGGCACATGAACGTGCTCCTCGCGGAGGCGGGGGTCAGCTACGACAAGCTCTTCGACCGCGACGAGATCAACGGCCAGTTCCCGCAGACCGACGTGGTCCTGGTCATCGGGGCGAACGACGTCGTCAATCCGGCCGCCCGGCGCCAGGGCTCCCCGCTCTACGGGATGCCGATCCTCGACGTCGACCAGGCGAAGGAGGTCCTGGTCATCAAGCGCGGCCAGGGGAAGGGGTTCGCGGGCATCGAGAACGACCTCTTCTACAAGGAGAACTGCCGCATGATCTACGGCGACGCCAAGGACGTTGTCACCAAGCTGGTCGCCTCCCTGAAGAAGTCCTCCGGGTAGGTCCCCGACGGTCCGCCCCCGTCGCGAGCAGGGCGGGGCTCAGGCGGCCCGGCCGGCCTCGTAGGCCCGACGCCGCTCGGGATGCCGCAGGTCGCCGACGGTCGTCACCACCGCTCCCGCGAGCTCGAGCCCCGCGGCGAGCAGGAAGAGCAGCAGCAGCGATCCGTAGCCGATCGAGAGCGCCGCGCCGCCCGAGAGCGGCGGGGCGATCGAGGCATCGCGGAGGAGGACCAGGAGGTAGACGATCCCGAGGACCGCGCCCGCGATTCCGGCCGGGCCGTAGGCCCGCGTCTCCCGCACCGCCGCGGCGGCCCCGGCCATCGCCCCGATGCCGATCCCGAATCCGAGGACGAGCGAGGGGGGCGCGGCGAACCCGGCCGAGGCCGGGACGTAGGCGGTCAGGAGGTACCACGGGACGACCCCGATCAGCACGGCCATGCCGACGCCGTAGCCGATCCCGCGGCCGAGGCGGATCCGGCCGGGCGGCGGTGCGCGGGGTTCGGCGGTCACGGCAGCTCCACCTCCGGCAGCGGGAAGGCGAAGCCCAACCCTTGGACCGACGAGCGGACCGTACCGTGGGAGAGGGAACAGCCTGTCGCGAGGGTGGCCGTCGCGACGGCGTGGACGCCGTGGTTCGGCGTCAGGGTGACCGGCATGGTGCCGGTCCCGCAGAGGGCGCCGGCCGCGGAGTAAAGGGCGAAGGAGACGCTCACCTGGTAGGCGACGGAGTAGGCGTAGTACATCTGGAAGGTCGCGTTGACGGTCTCGACGGAGCCGGAGACGACCGGCGTGCCGATCGCGTAGGTGAGGCCGGGGAACGGCGCGGCCCAGGAATAGTTCCGCTGGATCTGGAGCTGGATTGGGTAGAGGTAGCCGTAGGTGAGGTTCGCCCAGACATGGAGGCCGAGGGTCTGGTTGTCGGTCAGCAACGATGTCCACAGGCTCAGGTTGAGCGGGGTCAGGGCGGCGAGACCGGAGGAGGCGTTCCCGGTGCCGCCAAAGGCGATGTGCAGGTCGATCGGGACGCTCGCGGATCCGCCGGCCGGGACGGTCAGGGAGGGGCTCGTCGCCCCGGCGATGAAGTCGCCCGAGGAGGCCGTCGCCATCGCCGCGACAGTGAGGCCCGTCACGGGCAGGACTCCCCCGTTCCGGACCGGATAGCTCACGTTGAGGTACACTCCCGTCCCCGCGAGTTCGGTCGTGTAGGTGACATCCGACGACCCGGAGGAGCCCTGGAGGCCCTGGGCGAATCGGACGCCGGAGTAGGCCACGACCGCCGTCCAGACGATGGCGACGACCACCACGATCGTCGCGGCCCGGCCGAGCCATCGGGAGGCGCGGACCGACGCCGGGGCCCTGGGACGGGCGGGAGGGGGGGCCGCCATGGAGAGGAAGGAAGTAGGGGGTTCCCCGTAGATATA
>JAVYSA010000031.1:0-16667 GCA_038729445.1 Thermoplasmata archaeon | reverse complement strand
CGAGCGCCTCCCCGAGGGGGTGTCGCCACCTCGGTGCTCGCGGGGGAGTGGCATACATCCTCGGGCTGATCCTCCGATTCGCCCTATGGACGTGTCGCGGCGGCGTCTGGTCTGGGCTTATCTTCGGCGCTCTGAACCCTCGCACTCCGAGGAGAGGTTGCGAGCAACTCCTCAGCGCAAGCTGTGGAGTTGCTCGCCCCAATTGTCCGTTCTCGCTAAGGTCGAGGAAGGCACCGTCTCCGGTGGCGACATTCCTTCGCTCCTCTTCGCGCCGCTTCCGGGGCTGGCAAGTGTCCCCTTCGGCGCCCTTGCGGGTGCCGAAACCTTCCCCCTCGGCGTCGCTACGGGGGGCAGGATCGTGAGATGAACCCGGCGGGCGATTGTTGAGACCTCGCCGGGCGATGTTGATGGCTCCTGTCTCGTCGTCGTTGCGAGAGTACCCGCAGGCCGTGCAGCGGAACACGTGTTCCCGTCGGATCCTCTGGCCTTGCTTCGGTTCTCCCTCGACGAACCATCCCGTCGGGTGACAGGTGGGACAAAGGGACGAAGTGCCCCGTGCGAACACTTCCCGGACCTCGATTCCGGACGCGCCGGCCTTGTACTGCAGGTCGTCCCGAACCGCACCGCGGTTCCAGCGCCCGAGCCGGTGGTTCCACCGCCGGATTCCGGCGGTTCGGGGTAACGGCCCTTGGTCCCTCTTGTGAAGAGGACGGAAGCCTGTCCGGAGGTTCTCGACCACGATGAGGGGAACCCCCTCCCGAAGCGCCGATTGGCAGATGGCAGCGCTGGCTTGATGTGCCAAGGTATCGTTGATTCTTGCCATCTTCCCCCGAAGGCGGATGAGGGCGGCGCGGGCTCCGCGCGATCCCCGATCTCTCTTCCTCTGGAGCTTTCGTCGGCGGGCGGTGATGAGATCGAGCGCGTGGCGAGCCGAGAGCCCCGAGATGAGATGCGTGCTACGGATGTCCCTTCCCCCACGACCGGCAACGATGGCTGTCGTAGCCGTGTTGCGTTCGCCAAGATCTACACCCATTGCCATGGGAATATCGCCCGGGGAAACCTGCTGAGCTTCGTGGGGGACAGGTACGTGGATGTACCACTTGCCATCCTGATGTTGCCGAATCTCCAATGAGGGGGTCGATAGTTTGCCGTTCTTCTGGGGCCGTCTCATGCGACGACGAAAGGCATCCACCCTCTCCCGATAGCTCGGGGATCCGGAGAGGACTAACGTGACACAGATTCGGCGGGAGGATCCACGCTCCCACCGGTCCTTCAGCGGGTAAGGGATCGATACCGTCTTGCCATCGTCCTCGAGGCGGCTAAGCTGCTGCCCGATGAAACAAGCCGGTCGGAATCGGGGCAATCGGCCATGCGGACGGGGGACCCGGCGGTTCTTGGAAGGACCGAGGAATCCGCCCCAGACGGTGACGACGTTCGATGCAAGGTCTTGGAGGTTCTTCTTATGGGCAATGTCCGTTGGGAGCTTTACCGGTGCATCCTTCTCGGATACGAGAAGGCGGTAAACCTTCCCATCATCCGGTTGGAAGCCTCCATTCGGCTTCAGCCTCACGAGGTCCCGATAGTGCCTCTGGTGATGGTTTCGTTTGTCCGCGTACAACAATCCGAACGCGTTCCTTAGCCATCGCGAACACGCTTTACCGTACGCACGGAGGATGGGCTCCACCTCCGGAGAGACCGACACTTGGAGAACCAAGGTCCGTATCCCTGGAGGCATGCCTGGGACCGGCCGTAAGAGCACCAGATTCTTCAATCTTATGCGCATGGTCGCGATTGGGCGACAAATGGGGAGAGGTGGGTAAGTCCACCGCCGTTCCCCTTCACCGCGCCGTGTCCACAGGATGGACCCTTTCTTGGGGCACATCTTGCACCAATCGGACGCCGCTCGATTGAGGAATCCCACAGGGCCCGATTGACCGGGTCGGCTCCTGCCCGACCTATGGGCCGAGAAGGGCGCTCTGAGGCCCTTCGGATCGAGGGCGCGTTTCCCGGCACGACGTTTCGACCATCTGGCCCTCCTCCCCGCCCCAGACCATGGAAGCACCCAGAGTGGCCTCGGCAAACGTAGGGCTCGGTAGGACCTGCTCGACGCGGATTCCGCAGGGTCACGACGATGACCATGCATGGGCAACTCGATGGAAATGGCATCGACGACGGTGCGCGAGGGAACTTCGCGGCAGTTCAGCGGTTCGAGCTGCAGTCGTAGGAGGTGATGAGGAGGAACAAGGGAGCCTTCGATCGGGACGGAGTCTACGATGCCCCGGGCCGATCGGGCCGCCGCTTCCGCAGCGTCCATGGCCCACGCGGACGCGATGCGGCCGCAGCGCTCGCGGTTCGTGATCACGCCAACTATGTCAACGATCATGTTGGCATGGTGAAACGGTTAGCGACCGGCCGGGTGCGGGGCGGTGTTCTTCTGCCGGGTACCGGGTTCCAATGTGAGTTCGCTCGGGTCCCTGTGCTGGGCACGTCCGACTGGATCGCCCTTCGACCTGTTCTCGAGGGAAGTGCATCCGTGCGGACAGAGATCGCCATTCCATCGCAGGGCTAGCGGAGCGCCTTCCGGGAGGATGAGGGTGCTCAGCTCGTTCGCGTACGGTCTCGTTCGAGCGGAAGACGAGGGCGGGACGGCGTAGGGTCACGGAGCATCCAGTCTCTCAGGTGGTTCCGCCACCGGAATGGCGACGCCTCGAGAAAGTTCCGGTCGCGCGCCGGGCGCGATCGCGGCGGGGGCCGACGGCGGTCGGCCGGGGGCCCCGGCGCTCCCGATCAGGTAGATGCTGAGGAGCACCAGGCCGATCCCGACGATGTCCACCGGAGGGAACTGCTCGCGGAAGACGATCGCGGCGGCCACAAGGGTGACCAACGGGACAAGGAAGGTGTAGGCCGACAGGGTCGCGGCCCGGATCCTCCCGAGCAGCTCGAACCAGACCGCGTAGGCGAACGCGGTGCCGACCAGGCCGAGCCAAACCACCGATGCAAGGACCGTGGCGGACGGAGGCGGGATCTGGCCCGGGCTGACGACCAGTGCGGCCGCCAGCAGGGCGACCGCGCCACCCGCGAGCTGGTAGAGATTGGCCTCCGTCAGCTCGGCGGACCCGTGGAAGCGGCGCTGGAAGAGGACCGTGCCGACCGCCCAGAGGACGGCCGCGCTGAGGAGCTCCGCGAGCGGCAGAGGGGCGACCGAGGAGGACCCGATCGACCACGGCTGGCTGATGACGGCGACCCCCGCGAAGCCGAGGACGATCGCCACGATGTGACGGGCCGAAAGGTGATGTCCCAGGACCCAAGGGGACATCAGCGCGACCCACAGGGGGAAGGTGTAGATCAGGATCGCCGTCTCCCCGGCCGGAACGCTCGCGGCCGCGACGAACCAGAGTCCGAAGAAGAGGGCCGTGTTCGGCAGACCGAGCAGCAGCGCATCGCGCCGTCCCGCCGCATCGAGGACCCGGGCCGGCCGCACCGCGAGGGTGAACGCCGCGACCCCGAGGAAGCCGACCGAGGCCCGGAGGGCGGCGAGCCAGAGCGGCGCCGCCTGCTCGAGGCCGATGACGACGAAGATGTAGTTGAATCCCCAGGCGACGCTGAGGAGGAGGAAGAGCCCGACCGCCGCCACCCCGGTCGCCGTGGTCCGTCCCTGGGCTCCCGCCATCGCCTCCGCGCCTCGGCCGGCAGCCGGGGCACCGGGCGACAACGCTTAAGCAGTCACCCCCGCATCCCGGCGCGGATGTCGTTGCGGGGACGGGACCTGATCTCGATCCGGGATCTCTCGACCGAGGAGATCGGGGAGATCCTCGACCGCGCGGCCAAGATGATCCCCGTCGCGGAGGGGAAGAAGCAAAGTGACCTGCTCGACGGGCGGCTGGTCGCGACGGCGTTCTTCGAGCCCTCGACCCGCACGCGGCTGTCGTTCGAGACGGCGGTCCAGCGGCTCGGGGGCCGCTGCATCACGATCGCTGACGCCGGCCACACCTCCATGCGCAAGGGGGAGAGCCTCAGCGACACCGTGCGGATGCTCAGCGCCTACTCGGACGCGATCGTGATCCGGCATCCGAGCGAGGGGGCCGCTCGGATGGCGGCGGACCTGTCGGACCGGCCGGTCGTCAACGCCGGCGACGGATCGAACCAGCATCCGACCCAGGCCCTGCTCGACCTGCTCGCGATCCGCGAGGCGTTCGGGACCCTCGCGGGCCTTAAGGTCGTCCTGCTGGGGGATCTCCGCTTCGGCCGGGCCGCGCACTCCCTCGCCTTTGCCCTCGCGGCGGTGGGGGTCGAAATCGTCCTCACCTCGCCCCGCTCGCTCGAACTGCCCGAGGAGCTCCGGGAAGACCTCGATGCGACCGGGGCCAAGGTCTCCGAGGAACCCGAGCTCGGACGGGCCGTCCGGGACGCCGACGTCCTCTACGTCACCCGCATCCAGAAGGAGCGGTTCGGCGACGAAGGGGAGTACCGGCAGGTCGCCGGCTCCTATCGGGTCGATGCCGCCGTCCTCGACCGCGCGAAGCCGCGCCTCATCGTCCTGCATCCCCTGCCCCGGGCGGGGGAGATCGATCCCGAGGTCGACCGGACCCCCCACGCGGCGTACTTCCGGCAGGCGTTCCTCGCCGTGCCGACCCGCATGGCGGTCCTCTCGGCGATCCTCGAGGGGAAGGGGGCCTGATCGCCGATGGTCCGGGACCTGCGCATCACGCCGATCCGCAACGGGACCGTGATCGACCACATCTCCAACGGCCTCGCGCTCGAGGTCCTCCGGATCATCGGCATCCGGGACCTCGACAAGGACTCGGCCGTGAGCATCGCGCTGCACGTGCGCAGCGGCAAGATCGGCTGGAAGGACATCGTCAAGGTCGAGAACATGGAACTGTCCCCCCGGAAGGTCAACGCGATCGCGCTGGTGAGCCCCAGCGCGACGATCTCGATCATCCGGGACCACCAGGTCCGGGAGAAGCGGCCGGTCGACCTCCCGGAGCGGATCGTGGGCATCCTGCGCTGCCCGAACCCGAACTGCATCTCCAACCAGGGAGAGCCGATCGAGAGCGACTTCCGGGTCGCCCGCCGCAAGCCGGCGGTGCTGCGGTGCATCTACTGCGAGCGCCGGGTCACCGACTTCCTCCGGCACCTCGCGTAGGGACGCCCTCCCCGTGCCGATCGGGACCGACACCCTGGTGGCGGGCCTCACCGTCTTCGTGGTGATCGCCGGCCTCGAGCTGGGCGACCGCACCAACTTCTCCCTGGTCGCCCTCGCGGCCCGCGGCGCCCACGGGGAGGTCTTCGCCGGCGCGGCGGTCGCGTTCCTCGCGTCGACCGCGGTCGCGGTGACCCTCGGCACGGCCCTCGTCGCCGCGATCGGCCCGTCGCGCATCGGCCTCTTGCGGATCGCCGGCGGAGCGATCCTCCTGGGATACTCCGGATGGCTGGCCGTCCACCCCCCCGAGCCCTCCGCCCCTTTGCCGCCATCCCGGTTCCGCTCGGCCTTCGCGGCGGCCCTTGTCACGACCTTCCTCCTCGAGCTCGGGGACACGACGATGATCTTCCAGATCCTCTTCGTCTCCAGCTACGGGCCCGTGATTGTGCTCGTCGCCGGGGGCCTCGGCCTCATTGCCACCGCGGCGGTCGGCACCACGGTGGGGCGCCTCATCGGGCGGCGGGTCGATCCCCGCCTGCTCCACTGGACGGTCGTCGTGCTCCTCGCCGTGGTCGGAATCCTGTCGATCCTCTACGGCCTCGTCCCGGGCCTCCTCCCGGGGACCGGATGAACCCGGGTGGGGGCGGCTGCGGCCGTCGCCCCCAGCGTTAAGAGGGAGGCGGCGGTCGACCCCGCGTGCCCCGAACCTTGGCGGCCCGGCGACGGGCCTATCTCCGCGAGAAGGTGCGATCGGTCGACGTGACCCGGGCCCGCTCCGTCGGCGACCTGGTCGAACAGTTCCAGACCTCCAGCGTCCAAGCCCGCAACCTCGGCCGGGCGCTGGAGGTCTGGGAGAACGCCCTGACCGACCCGAAGCGCCCGACGATTTTCGTCGGGCTCGCCGGCCCCCTCATCGCTGCCGGCCTGCGCAAGGTGATCCGGGACATGGTCGACTGGGGCCTGGTCGACGTGGTCGTCAGCACGGGCGCCGTCCTCTACCAGGACCTCTACCAGACCCGGTCGGTCGGCGGCAGCCACTGGATCGGGAGCCCGTCGGCCGACGATCTCAAGCTCCGCTCGCTCTACCTCGACCGGATCTACGACACCTACGTCGACGAGCTCCAGTTCGAGCGGACGGACCGTGCGATCGGCGCGATCACCGAGCAGTTCCCGCGCCGCCCTGCCTCCAGCCGCGAGTACCTCGCCTTCCTCGGTTCCCACTTCCGGGATCCCCAGTCGATCCTCGCGACGGCCGCCCGCCGGGGGGTGCCGGTCTTCTCCCCGGCGCTGATCGACAGCTCGATCGGCATCGGGTTGACGCTCTACTACCAGGAGAACCGGGGCCGGGCGGACCGGTTCATCCTGGACGCGATCCGGGACAACTACGAGCTGGTCCAGATCCTGAAGGCCTCCGAGCGGACCGCGGTGATCTACATCGGCGGAGGGACACCGAAGAACTGGATCAACGACGGCATCGTCATGGCGAACTACGCCTTCGGGCGCGAGGGCGAGGGGCATGCCTACGCCCTCCAGATCACCATGGACACCCCCATCACGGGGGGCCTGTCCGGCAGCACGCTGGACGAGGCGCAGTCCTGGGGGAAGATCTCCCGCCGCTCCACGCGGGCGATGGCCCATCTGGACGCCTCCATCGGCCTTCCGCTCCTGGTCGGAGCGCTGTGGGACCGACGCTCCCGCTGGCGGCCGAGGACCCGGCTCGCCTTCGACTGGACCGCGGACCAGGTCCGTGTCACGCGCACCCGTCCGTCCGGCCGATGACCGACCCGTCGGCGGCGTTCTCCCCTCCGGCCGAGACCGACCTGCGGCCGCGGATCCCCCCGGGCCAGATTTTGACCCGCAGCTGGCCGGTCCTGCACGCGGGCAGCGTCCCGCGCCAGCTCTCGGAATCGAACTACACGCTGCGGCTCCACGGGGCCGTCGCGAATCCCCAGACGCTGACCTACGCGGAGCTCCGGTCCCTTCCCGCGACCGAGATCACCTGCGACATCCACTGCGTGACCTCCTGGTCGAAGCTCGGGATGCGCTGGTCGGGGGTGCGGTTCCGCGAGATCGACGCCCGGGCCAAGCCCGATCCGTCCGTCCGCTTCGTGATCTTCGAGTGCGAGCAGGGGTTCACCACGTCCCTCCCCCGGGAGGCGCTGCTCGACGACGACGTCCTGGTCGCCTACGGGGTCGAGGGGGGCCCGATCCCCGCCGAGCACGGGGGCCCGGTGCGGATGCTCGTGCCCCGCCGCTACTTCTACAAGTCCGCGAAGTGGCTGCGGGGGCTCCGGTTCGTCGCCGAGGACGAGCCCGGCTTCTGGGAGGTCCGGGGCTACTCGAACATCGCCGACCCGTGGCTCGAGACCCGGTACGACGTCGACGACCGGCGCGCCATCGCCGCGATGCGGAAGCGGACCCTCTTCCGCCCCCTCCCAGACGCCGGAGCCGAGGCGACGGCGCCGGAGGCACAACCCAGATAAGCCCGCGGGTCTCCGCGGCGCCGTACGGCCGGTGCGCCATGGCGGAAGAGACCTGTGTGAAGTGCGGCGGCCCGCTCGAGGCGGGGTTCCTCGCGACGACCAACGGCTCGGGGCTGTTCTGGGCCCAGACGGCCTCCGATCGCCGCCTGCGGCCGGTGGGGCTCGAGGTCCTCGTACCGACCGGCTTCGGGGGAACCTACTCGGCGAACCTTCCCGCGAAACGCTGCCGCGCCTGCCGCACGATCGTGGCGCAGCTCCCCACATAGGCCCCGCCGGGCGGGAGCTCGGGCCGGGGTGATGGATGTTCCTCCCGGAAGCGCTCAGCTCCCGCCGCCGACCGTCAGCCCGTCGGTGACGAGCAGCGGGGAGACCAAGGCACCGGCCCGCTCGGGCCGGGAGCCGAGGGCACGGACGGATCCGAGGAGCGAGGGGGTCCCCGGCTCGGCGGCAAAGACCAGGCCGCCGACGGTTCCCCCCCGGAGCGGCTCGGCGAGGCGGCCGCGGTGGATCCGGTAACCGATCCGCAGCTCCCCTCCGAAGGCGCCGCTCAGCGGGTCTGGCCTCGGCCAGCCGAGCTGGTCGACCCAGAGGCCCTCCTCCACGCCGTGGAGGGCCTCCTCCCCCGTCCCGTCGGGCCCCGGGGCGAGCACGAGGGTGCCGATGCCGGGCCGGGGGCGGTCCGCGAAGCGGTACCAGCTCCCGCCCCGCCCTCCGGCGCGGGTCGCGGCCCCGTTCGGGCGGAGGCCAAAGGCCGAGGCATGGAGCGCGTCGTAGAGGAGCTCGCCGACCCGGCCCTGCTCGATCAGCGGGATCCGGCCCGTCGGGCATCCCTCGTCATCCACCGGGGCCGAGCCGGGGGACCGGTCGATCGTCCGGTCGTCGTGCAGGGAGACGCGGCCGTCTGCCACGGCGGTCCCGGCCTCGAGCCCGATCCCTTGGAGCCGTCCGGCCCCTCCGAAGCGCAGGCCAAGCGACTGCGGGAGGATCTCTGCGAGCAGCGACGGCGGGAGCGCCACCGTGGAAAGGCCGGCGGGGGGCGGGTTCGCCCGCCGGACGTCCCGCGCGCGCTGGATCCAGGTCGCCGCAGCGCGGGCGGCCTCGGCCGGATCGAGCTCGCGCATCTCCTCCGTCACCCAGTACTCCCCCGGAGGGCGTCCCTCCGGACCCCCGAACGCCTTGACAGCGACCTCGATCTCCACGTCCGTCGCGCGGTAGGCCGTCGACAGGCCGGCCGAGTTCGCCACCGACGTCTCGACCAGCGTCGCCTTGACGGAGCCGAAGCTTGCCTGGGCGTCGGTCACGCCGTCGAACGCCGAGGCGATCGCATGAGCGTAGCGGGCCAGGCTCCCGGCGGGGTCGTCCCAGAGCGGGACCGAGCAGACGGAGGGGCCCTCGGGCCGGCGCGGCGCGCCCGTCGGCAGGGTGAGCGACCGGGCGGCGAAGCGGGTCCGTTCGGCGAGGGCAATCGCACGCTCCTTGGCCTGTCGGAGACCCTCCGCGGAGAGGTCGTTGCTGGCCGAGAAGCCGATGGCGAGGCCGTCGTCGGCCGGGCGGAACGTCCGCAGGCCGACCCCCTCGAGCGCGATCGGACCTCGGATCGTCTCCGTCCGGCCAAGGTCGAAGTAGAGCTCGTAGCGGCGGAGGCGTTCGCCGAAGATCTCCCAGGTTCCGGAGGGCCGCAGCGCGTCGGCCGCCCGCTGGGCGACCTCCGCGATCTCGGTCATGCCGGCCCCACGACGGCCTCGGCCAAGAGGTCGGCGCCCCCCGACCCGACCGGGATGTAATCGGAATGCCCCTTGCCGCAGAATCCGGTCTCGATCGGGATCGGGCCGTCGACCCGGCCGATCGCCCGGATCGACTTGAGGACGTCGAGGACCCGGCCCGAGAGGGCCATGGAGGAGAGCCGGTGCCCCCGCCGTCCGTGCTCGATGGTCCAGCCCTTGAGGACCTTGATCTGCATGAGCCCCCCGAGGGGATCCTCGATCCCCGAGGTGAACTGCTCCATGAGGATCCCCTCCTTCGCCTCGGCAAGGATCTCCTCCCGGCTCCAGTCGCCGGGGACGACGTAGGTGTTCGTCATCCGAACCCACTGCCGGCTCAGGAAGTCGGAGCGGCGGGCGTTGCCGGTCGGATGCCCGCCGAGGGCGGCCGCGGAAACGCGGTCGTGGAGAACGCCGGTGAAGCGGCCGTGGTCGATCAGGAAGTTCTTCTGTCCGGGATGCCCCTCGTCGTCGAAGGCGATGCTGCCCCAGGCGCCGGGGACGGTGCCGTCGTCGACGATCGACAGGAACTCCGGGCCGACCACCGAGCCGAGGATCGGCTGGAGGTACGACCGCTTCCGCAGGAACTGGTCGGCCTCGGTGCCATGGCCGAACGACTCGTGCGCGAGCGTTCCGGTGACGCTGGCATCGAGGACGACGCTCGTCCGCCCGGCCGGGGGGGCGCGGGCCGACAGCAGGGCCTTCGCCTCGTCCGCGGCCCCGCGGATGGCCTCCTCGGTGAAGCGGGCGAGGATCTCCTCCCCGCCGATCCCCCCTTCCCGCAGGGGGACGTAGCGTACGGTGCCCCCCTGCCGGGCGACCGGCAGGACCGCCGCGTAGGTCCGAGGGGCCTCCTGGTAGCGGCGTCCTCCGACGGAGTTGAGGTAGAGGCGCCGGTCCGTCTGCGTGACCATGGCGGAATCGGCCTCCGCGATCCCCTCGACGGCAAGGGCCCAGGACCTCCATGCGCGCACCTGCTCGATGCGCTCCTCGACCGGGATCCGGTCGATCGGCCGGGCCGGGTGCGGGACCGAGGTCCGGTCTCCCGTCGCGGGCGCGCCGGGGGGCGGAGGCAGGCCGCCCCCTCCGGGAGCCATCCCGACCAGGGCCTCGGAGGCCCGTGCGATCGCCTCCGCGGTCAGCCCGTTGGAGGCCGTCTCGACCCAATGGTCGCCGGCCCATGCGCGCAGCGCCGCCCCCCGGAGGTCCGGCTGATCCCCCACCTGGAGTCCGGCGCGGTTCAGGCGGATCTCCGAACCGGAGGACTCCTGGGCCAGGGCCTCGGCGTAGGGGAAGTGCCGCTCAGCGTTGCGCAGCGCGCGGAGGAGGCTCTCCTCGGCGTCGAGGATCGTGGCCATGCGGCGACCACCGCCGTCCTTCGTATATCCCTGACGCGCCCAGCGCGTCCCCTCATACACGTTTTGCCCTTCCGGTCCCCGGCGGCGGTGCCATGGGATCCCGGATCGTGGTGGCGCTCGGCGGGAACGCGCTCGCTCCGGCCGGCGGGGCGGGCACGTGGGAGGAGATGCGGCGGGCGATGGCCGCCACCGCCGCCGTCCTTGCGGAGATCGCCCGGGACGGCACGGAGATGCTGCTGACGCACGGCAACGGCCCCCAGGTCGGGGCCCTGCTGCGGGGGGCGGAGCTGGCGGCCGCGGAGGTTCCCCCGCGTCCGCTCTACGCACTCGGGGCGGAGACGCAGGGCCAGCTGGGGCTCCTCATCGCCGAGGAGACCGACGCTGCCTTCGCCCGAGCCGGGCTCCCGCGCCGGACGGTCGCGTGGCTCAGCCGGATGGAGGTCTCCCGGCGGGATCCCGAATTCCGCCGGCCGACCAAGCCGATCGGAGCCTTCTATGACGACGCCTCGGCCCGGCGGATGCGCAAGCAGCGGGGATGGACGATGGTCCACGACGCCGCGAGGGGGGGATGGCGCCGGGTGGTGCCCTCCCCGGCCCCCCAGCGGTGGCTCGAGGCGGACCTCGCCCGGGCCTTCTTCGACCGCGGGCTCGGGAAGGGATGGATCCCGATCGTCGCCGGGGGAGGGGGCGTGCCGGTCGTCCGGGGCCACGGCTCGGGATGGGTGGGGGTCGACGCGGTGATCGACAAGGACCGCGCTTCCGCCGTGGTGGCGCGCTCGGTCGGGGCGCGCCGCTTCGCGATCCTCACCGACGTGCCCGGCATCGCGGTCGGCTTCCGCACCCGTTGGGAGCGGTGGCTCGGGGCGATCACCGAGGCGGAGCTCGCCCGCTGGGAGAAGGCCGGTGAGTTTCCGCCCGGCACGATGGGCCCGAAGGTGCGGGCCGGCCTCGAGTTCCTGGCCGGCGGCGGCGAGGAGTTCCTCGTCACGGACATCCCGTCGTTCCGTCGGGCCCTCGCCGGTGAAACCGGTACCCGGGTCACCCGCGGGCCGTAGCCGCCGGCGGATCGCGCCGGAGCACGCAGGTCATGCAGTGGGCCGCGCCGTAGCCGCCGGTGAGCTCCTCGAGCCGGATCGTGCGGACCTGGACGCCGAGGTCGATCAGCGCCGGCGTCGACGGGAAGAACTGCCGGAGCGCCGTCAACCGGGCCCGGTCCCGCCGGCACTGCTCGAGCAGCGCCGCGTAGCGCATCGGATCGTGCCGCGCGGCCGCGGCGAGGGACTCGAGCACCCTCGGGACGACCCGGCCGACGTCGAAGGAGAGGATCTTCCGGTCTCCGAGGCAGAGGAAGTTCGAGGCGTAGGCGATCTGCTCGAGGGTCGACAGGGGCACGATCGTGAACCCCCGCGAGCGGAGGAAGTCGTAGAGGGGCACGGTCGTCGCGTCCCGTCGCCGTCCTCCCCGCCGCAGCGGCCCGAAGACCTCGACCCGTGCGACGCGGAGGAGGGCCTCCGCCCCGACAGCGATGCCCTCGCCGGGGAAGTTGAGGAAGGTGTCGAGGTGCATGTCGACCATCGGATCGGGCCGGTTCCCCGGAATGAGCGGGTGGGCCGGCTGGTGCACGACCGCGATTTCGGCGAACCCCGTGGGGAGACGAAGGAACTGTTCCACCCCGCTCCGGTTCGTCCGGTCGCCCTGCCCAAGCAGCGCGAACGACCGGGCCGGCAGGAAGTCGCCCCCTTCGAGCGTCCCGGGCGGCCGGATCGCCCCCGCGACCCGGACCCCCATCGCCCGCAGGACCAACGACGTGAGTGCCGGTTCGTCCCGTCGCTGGGGCTTCGACATCCGGCCGAAGACGAACCCACGCGCGGTCAGGGCCTGCTGGTCCCGAAGGAAGTAGAGGTTGGCGAGAGGGGAGTCGAGGCGGACGCGGGGCAGGAAGACCCGGGCCCCCGCCCGCCGGTCGATCTGGATCGTCGGGCGGAGGAAGAGGACCGTGAAGAGGCTCTCCGCGTCGAACCGGTCGATGCTCCGGCGAAGGGTCTCCCGGGCCGATCGGACGAGGTCCTTCGGTCCCGTGTACTGCACCGTCTCGAGCACCCGGGCGCGGATCCGATCGACCAGTTCCGGATGCCGGCGGGCCGAGCCGATCACCCAGCGGGCGAGCCGGTGGACTTGGATGCCGGCGTCCGTGAGCGCCTGCTCGAGGGCGCGGTGCTCCTCGATCGCGCCGGCGAGGCTGAAGGCATGCTCGTAGAGGAAGGCGTACGGTTCGAGGAGGCCGAAGAACGACTCGATTCCGGGACGATGGATCACCACCTCCCGCAGGGGATCCCACTCGGCCTGCTGGACGGAGTCGATCACGCGTCCTCCCGGCCCGGCCCCCTCCGGAGTCCGCCGCCCGGGTCGATCCATCCGACGGCCGTGCGCCCTCGGTTCCGGGTTCCCATCCGCTCCTCCCGGACGACCCCCTACTCGAGATCGACCGGATCCCCCACCCGTACCGACCCCTCGCGGAGGACCCGCGCGTAGAATCCCCGGCGACCGAGGGTGGCCCGAAGGAACTCCGCGAGACGGGTGTCGCCGACGTACGACAGGTGCGCGAGGCGGGAGCAGGGGGTGCACTCCCGGGTCAGGCGGAGTTCGGCGTCCCCGACGCGGACCAACCGCCCGGACCGGAACTCGTGCCACGGGATCCCGCGCAGTCCCAGGTTCTCCCCGAGGTCGCCCGGGCCCACCGGCCACCCCTCCGCGCGGAGCACGTCGACGATCTCGTGCGGAAGGAGGAGGACGGCCGAATCGGGATCCCCGCGGAGGTGCTCTTGGCGGTAGTGGTTGAAATCGCCCGCGGCCCCGGCGGCGCCCAGACGGATCTCGCCCACCCCGATCTTCGGCAAGCCGACCTCGCGCGGGACGTCTCCCTTCACGAAGACCCCGACAACGCGTCCCGACGGCACGCCTCCCCCGAGCGTCCCGGGGCCTTAACCGTTCGACCCGACTGGCCCCCCGCACGGGGTCGGATGGGGGACGGGGGGGTGTCGGTGGGGTGAACCGTGCCGGAGATGCGCGCCGGGCCGGTCCCGGGGCGCCCGAGCCGACCCCCGCCCTGGCCCAGACGATGGAACGGTCGCTCTTCCGGTTCGACCGCTCCGCCCTCGACTGGGAGTTCGGGATCGTCGGCGCCCTCTTCCTGGTCGTCCCGGTCGCCATCGGCGCAGCGACGGGGAACCCGATCCCTTGGGTCCTGATCGCCCTTGGGACGTTCAACGTGTTCCTCGGCCAAGGCTCCCTCGACCCGTCCTCCCGCCGACGGCTGGCCATGGTGTCGGTGGTGGCCAATTCCGCCGGATTCGGGGTGGGGTCGCTGGTCGCCCTGACCGGCCCGTGGGAGCCCTTGGCGCTCGCAGGAGCGCTCGCGGCGTTCCAAACGTTGAACCTGGTCCCCCCCGCGCGCGCCGTCGCCCTCTCGTCCTCGGCACTCGTGGTCATCGCGATCGGCCTGCCCGTCGTGGCCCCCGCGATCGCAGGGGTCCGGGTGGCCCTCATCCTCGTCGGCAGCCTCTGGGGACTGGCAGCGACGCTGGCTTGGTTGGCTTGGGACGAACGGTCCCGAGCTCGCGCGGCCCATCCGATGGCGCGACGGTGGCCAGCCCCCCTCCCTCCCGCGTCCGTCGCCCGCGTGGCCGTCATCGTCGGGGTCGCCTCGTCCTTCGCGTTCTTGGCAGGAGAGCATCTCGGGCTCTCCCGGGATTACTGGACGGCGCTCACCGTGGTCGTGGTGGTCCAGGTCCATTTCTTGGAAACGGTCGGCAGCGCGCTCTCCCGCCTCGGAGGCACCGTGCTGGGGGCCCTGGTGGGAGGGGCGCTGTCGATCCTCTTGGGGTCCACGTTCCTCGCCGTCGCCGCGATTGGGATGCTCTCGGCGGTCGTTCTGGGGACACGGGCGGCCAGCACGTCCCTGTATGCGTTCTTCCTCACGCCGTTCGTGCTTCTCCTCTTGGGCATGGCCTTCCCGGCCGGTTGGCCGCTTGCCGAGGCGCGAGTCCTGGCGACCCTCCTTGGCGGCGCCGTTGCGGTCGGGACGAGCGCCATCGTCTGGCTGACGACACCACGTCCCGACAGGGGGTCCGGACGCCATGGCAAGACCCCCTCCCCCCTTCTGCCCGAACCGTGTGATTCGCTCCCCGGTAGATCCGGCACGGATGGTCCGACGAGCCCCTCGGACCGGGTGCGCCGTACGGAGCGCGGCGGGCGTACCGGAATGCGGGTCGATCCGGTTCCAGAGGCGACCGGCGTCCCGGTCCCACCCAGAAACGGTCCAGGGCTGCACCATGGCGGGCAAGCTCGGATTCCGGGGCGGAGACCGCGCGTCCTGGAGCACGCAGCGGGAGAGCCGACCTCGTATCCGGTAGGGCCGTTCCTCTCGTGACCGACCTTCCGTTGTGGCGCAGGGGCACCTCGGGAACCTGGCCGAACTGTCCCGAACCGCCCACGCCTTGGGTCCATAGGGAGGGTTTCGATGGGGCGCACTCTCCCGGATCGCGCGGGACTTGGTGCCATTTCTCCCTGGCCCATGCCATGGATCGGGTATTGCGGAGGACGACGCATCCCGCGTCCCTTGTCCTCATGGGCGACGGAGGGAGGGCACCGGAGGCCGTTCGTCCCAGAAACCTCAAATTTCGTCAGGGAATGCGACACGAAATTTTCCGCGAAGCACGCTCATGAACCAACCTACGTGTGTGACCGCGGCGGGGCCGTCTTCGGATGAACGTGGGACCCTGCCTGCGACCTCGCTCGGATCGCGACGCGGTCCCGGCATGACGGACCCCGAAGCGCTCCCCATGTCGGATGCGGGCCGGAGCACGGTAGGCCGATGCCCTCGGGGGGCGTCTTTCGGCCCCCGTGCCCGCGCGACCGACCCTCATCGTAGCCCACGACACGGCCTGCTCCTCGGGATGGTGCTGGTGGGGTTGGCGGCGTCGGTGATCCTCTCGGGGGGCATGGTCTCGGCGCCTGCGAGCGCAGGTCCCGGTGGGGGGGGAACGGCACCGGGCGGATCGTCCGTGAGGGCCCTTCTCAACGAGCCGCTGGCGGCGGTGCCGTTCCTTGGCCGGTTGTCCCCCAAGGCCGAGGAAACCGGGCCCGTGTCGGGCCGCTCGGGACCGCTGAACATTGTGATCGGATTTCCGGCGTCGAACCAATCCCGTCTGGACACCCTGCTGGCCAACCTTCTGGATCCTTCCTCCCCCGAGTACCGTCAGTACCTTTCCGCGAGCGAGTTCGACCGGGAGTTTGCGGGAAACGGGACGATCTATGCGGAGGCGCTCGCCTACCTCCGCTCGCAGGGGGTGACGGGGATCACGACCGCGAGGGACCGGTTGACGCTATCGTTCTCGGCGAGCCCGCAAGAGGTGGACGCCGTCTTCCACACGTCGTTGGTGGGCGCGCGGGGATCGGGCCAGTATGCCCCGTCCTCTGCGCCGGAGCTCCCCGTGTCGATCGCGCGGGGGGTGGACCAGGTTCTCGGTCTGACGAACCAGCTGGTGCCCCAGGTTTCCGGGGGCCTGTCGTTGCCTTCCGACGCGCTCGCGGTTCCGGCTCCCGCGGCGGCCGTGTCCGAGAGGATGGCTCCGGGACCCCTCTCGGGATATCCCGCACCCGCGGTACGGAACGGGACGCAATACATCTACGCGTCGGACCTCCAGGTGAGCTACGACGAGCTGTCGCTCTTCCAGCAATACGGGTATCCGACGAACATGGTGATCGCGGTCCTTCTCTGGACCGGTCACAACGTGACGAACCAATCCGTCGCCCCGTTCAACCCCCGCGATGTGTATGACTACTTCAACGAGACGCTTCCGGCAGGGATGCCGCATCCGAAGGTCTATGGCGTCCCCCTGAACGGAGCACTTCCTCCGGGGCC
>JAVYSA010000030.1:0-17668 GCA_038729445.1 Thermoplasmata archaeon | reverse complement strand
CGGTCCGGCGGGATCCCCGACAGCTCGAGCCAGACGCGGGGGAACCGGCGCGCGAGGAAGACGGCCTGATCCATCCACAGCGGCCGGCCGGCGTGGGCCAGCACGATCGTCAGGTCCGGAAAGTCGATGGCGACGTCCTCGACGGCGAGCGGTTCCCCGTAGCGGCTCCGCGCCTTCGGGAAGATCGATGTGCCGGTGTGGAAGATGACCGGGATCCGCTCCTCCTCGCACGCCCGATAGATCTGCGCGAGCGAGGGTCGCGCGCCCGTGCGGTAGTCGTTCGGAGCGAAGAGCTGGTGCGGCGGGTGGAGCTTCAGGCCCCGGATCCCGAGGTCCCGGACGAGGCGGCGGATCTCCCGGCGGGGGTCCGGATGATCCGGCCGGATCCCCCCGACGGCGATGAGGCGCCTCGGATCCGCCGACGCGTAGCGGGCGGAGAATTCGTTGGCGTATTCCGTGTACCCGATCACCTCGGGACTGACGTAGTTGATCAGGACCGCACGCTCGACGCCGGCGTCGTCGAGGATCGACAGGAACCGCGCCGGATCCCGCAGGAGATCGATCAGGCCGGGATCGAGCCGCGTGAGCAGCGCCCGGTTCTCCGGCCGCATCTCCTCGATCGGATTGATGTGGACGTGGCAATCGGTGACGCCCATCCGCCGGGCAGCGCCGCGCGGCTAGATTAGGCGTGCCGTCGCCGCCCGCTCCAACCTTATCTTGGGCCGGTCGCTCGGCCGGCCGCCGATGGGCGACGACTTCGACGTGATCGTGGTGGGGGCAGGCATGGCCGGCAGCCCCGCGGCGATCCGCCTCGCGTCGGCCGGGGTACGGACCCTCGTGGTCGAACGGGCCTCGGACCTGGGATCCAAGAACCTTTCGGGCGGCGTCCTGTGGGGCAACGACCTCGCCCGGATCCTCCCCCGGTGGGCCGAGGAGATGCCGGTCGAGCGGCACGTCGTCCGCAAGCGCTTTGGCATGCTCGCCGAAACCGGGGCGGTCGATCTCACGCTCGAGGAGGAGCACTGGAAGCGCCCCCCGTATGTCGGCCACACCGTCCTGCGCGCGCGCACCGACGCCTGGCTGGCGGGCCGGGCGGAGGCCGCCGGGGCGACGGTGGTCCCGGGAGTGCCCGTCGAGCGGCTCGCGTGGGAAGGCTCGCGGGTCGTCGGCGTCGTCCAGGACGGCGAGACGGTCCGGGCCCCGATCACGATCCTCGCCGACGGGGCGAATTCCCGCCTGAGCCTTGGCACCCCGATCCGGCCGTCGGCCCACCTCGACCCGGGAGCGACGGAGCTCGGGATCAAGGAGGTCTTCCGCCTCGATCCGGGGCGGATCGAGGAGCGCTTCGCCCTCCGCCCCGGCGAGGGGCACGTCGAGGAGTGGGTCGCCGGCCAGCTTGGTCCGGGGATCGAGGCCGGAGGGTTCCTCTACACGAACCGGGAGACCCTCTCCGTGGGGCTCATCGTGCGGATCGCCTCGCTCTACGGGCAGCCGACACCCTCGCACGAGCTCATCGAGCGGTTCCGGGCCCATCCGTCGATCGCCTCCCGCCTCACCGGTGCCGAGCTGGTCGAGTACGGGGCCAAGCTCATCAGCAGCGGATGGGCCAGCCGGCCGTCCGCCTTCGCCGGCGACGGGTGGATGGTCACCGGGGACTCCGCGGGGTTCGTCTTCTCGAACGGCCTGCTCATCCAAGGGATGAACTACGCGATCCGCAGCGGGCTCGAGGCCGCCGAGACCGCGATCGGCGCGGTGGCGGCCCACGACGCCTCCGCGGCGCGGCTCGCGGAGTACCCCCGGCGGCTCGAGCGCAGCGGCATCCTGCCCGACTTCCGCGGGTTCGCCTCGCTCGACCGGGTCAAGTGGAACCCGCGCCTCTACGAGCGCTATCCGGCCCTCGCGGTCGAGATCGCACGGGCGCTCCTCGAGCAGACCGAGGGGCCGAAGCGCCACGCCCGCGAGGTCCTCCGGGACGCGATGCGCCGGTCGGGGGTCTCGCCGATGCACCTCGCCCGGGACGGCTGGGACCTGCTGCGGGCGCTGTAGGGGCCCGGACGGCGTCGCTCAGGCCGGGGGGAGGCCGCGTGCGGCGCGGACGGCCCGGGTCAGGGCCGGGACGATGGTGAGCGCGTCGCCGACGATGCCGTAGTCGGCGACCTTGAAGATCGGCGCGCTCGGATCGGAGTTGATGGCGACGATCGTCCGGGAGCTCATCATGCCGACCAGGTGCTGGATCGCCCCCGAGATCCCGATGGCGATGTAGAGCTGGGGGGAGACGGTCCGCCCGGTCTGCCCGACCTGGATCGAGGTCGGGCGCCATCCCGCGTCGGTGACGGCGCGGGATGCCCCGACCGCGGCCCCCAGCGCCTCGGCGAGCGACTCGACCAGGGCGAAGTTCTCCGCGCTGCGCAGGCCCCGGCCCCCCGAGACGACGATCGCCGCATCGCCGAGCGACGGGCCGCCGGACACCTCCGGCGCCGCCTCCTCCGTCGGCCGGAGGCCGGCCTCCACCGGCGGGATCGACGCGGCGGAGAGGGCGATCGATGCGGGCGCCCCCACCGGAGACTCCGGCGCGGGAGGGAAGGCATGCGGACGCAGGGAGACAACGGTTCGGGGCCCGTGGAGGACGCGGACCTCCGTCGCACGCCCGCCGAAGACCGGACGGCGGACCGTCCAGCCCCCCTCCGGCCTCGCCTCGACCTCGACCGCACCGTTCGCGGCCGAGGCCCCCCACCGGGCCGCGATCCGTCCGGCGATCTCCCGGCCCGTGACCGTCCCCGCGAGGAGCACGAGCTCCGCGCCCGCCTGGCCCGCCGCGTCGGTCACCAGCGCGCCGAGGGCGCCGGGCGAGGAGGAGGACGGGGCCCCGGCATGGTAGATCGTCGGCACGCCGTGGCGGGCCAGGGACGCCGCGGCCGCGGGACCGCCGGTGATCGCACCGGCGACCGCACCGCCGTCCCCCGCCAGGCGTCGCGCCAGCCCGATCGCCTCCCGGCTGGCGTCGGCCAAGGTGCCGTCCGGGCCCGTCTCCGCGAAGACCAGGATCCGGCGGGCCGTCACGGGAAGACTTTCGCCTCCTCCCGAAGGAGGCGGACCAGCGTCTCGGCGGCCTCCTCCGGAGTCGTGTACTCGATGAGCCGGGCCCCCGTCCTCGGGGCGGGGAGCTCGAAGCGGACCGGTTCGCTGCGGGGCGCGGCGCCCTCCCCGAGGCGCGGGGAGAGCTCTGCCCAGCGGACGGTCTCGATCGGGGCCCGCCGGGACTTCAGGATGTTCGGGAGCTTCGCGGTGCGGGGGTCGTTCCAGGCCTGCTGCAGCCCGACGACGCACGGGAGCGGGACCTCCCACCGCTGGGCGACGGCCCCCGCGGTCCTCAGGAAGCGGACCGCCCGGCCCTCCGCGGCCGGTCTCAGGTCGACCACGGAGCCAAAGCTCGGGATCCCGAGCCGCTCGGCAACGATCGACGGGACGAGCCCCTCCTCGTCGTCGCCCGCCTGCTTGCCGGCGAGGACGAGCGTGGAGGGCGAGGCCGTCAGGACGGAGGCGAGGGCGAGGCCGCAGAGGACGGGATCGGTCTCGCTCCCGTCGGAGGGGGACTCGATCCAAGTCGCCCTGTCGCAACCGAGGGCGAGGGCCGCCCGCAGCGTTTCCTCGCACCGCGCGGGCCCGAAGGCGACCGCGCGGACCGTCGAGCCGCCGATCGTCTCCTTCAGCAGGAGGGCCTGCTCGACCGCCGACTCGTCGTAGCCGGCCAAGACGAACTTCACGCCCTCCACATCCGGGAGGCGGCCGTCCGCGCGCGCACGGAGGCGCGCCTCGGCCTCGGGGACCGGCTTGACGAGGACGGTGATCTCCATCGGCGGAGGGCCCCCTACGCGTAGCGCCGCAGGAGCTCTCGGGCGGTCACGATGCGCTGGATCTCGTTCGATCCCTCGTAGATCTGGGTCAGCTTCGCGTCGCGGAGCAGCTTCTCGACGGGATACTCCCTCATGTAGCCGTACCCTCCGAAGATCTGGATCGCCTCATCGGCGACCGCGAGCGCAGCGTCGGAGGCGAAGCACTTCGCGATCGAGCTCTCGAGGGTCCCCCGCTCGCCGTGATCGATCGTCCACGCCGCATGCCAGGTCAGGAGGCGGGACGCCCGTACCTTCTGGACCATGTTCGCGAGCTTGATCTGGATCGCCTGGTGCTCCCCGATCGGCTTGCCGAAGCTGCGGCGCTCGAGGCTGTAGCGGGCCGCATGGTCGAGGGCGGCCTGGGCGATGCCGGTCGCGAGGGCCCCGATCGGGGTCCGGGTCTGGTCGAGCGTGCGCATCGCGAGGGAAAACCCTTCCCCCTCCGCGCCGAGACGCTGGTCCGCCGGCACGTGGACGTCCTCGAACCGGATCGTGCTGGTCGAGCTCGCGCGGTGCCCCATCTTGTCCTCGTCCTTCCCGCGCACGATCCCGGGGGCGTCGCCCGGCACGATGAACGCCACGATCCCCTTCGACCGGAGCGAGGGGTCGAGCGTCGCGAAGACCGTGAAGAGGGAGGCATGGGGACCGTTGGTGATGAAGCACTTCTCTCCCCGCAGGCGGTAGCCGTCCCCGTCCCGGGTCGCCCGGGTCGCGAGGGCGGCGGCGTCCGACCCGCCCCCCGGCTCGGTCAGGCAGAACGAGGCGAGATGGTATTCCTGGCAGAACGGGGTGAGCCAGCGCGACTTCTGCTCGGCCGTTGCGCCGAGGAGGATCGGCTCCAGCGCGAGGCAGTTCGCGATGATCGAGGTCGTCATCCCTCCGCAGGCGTAGGCGAGCTCCTCGACGATGAGGCACTGGTCGACGAGGCTCAGTCCACTGCCGCCCCACTCGGCCGGCACATTGAGGTTCATCAGGCCGAGTTCCCACGCCTTGCGGTAGATCTCCTCGGGGAACCGGCCGGTCCGGTCGCACTCCGCGGCCTTCGGAGCCATCTCGGTCCGGGCGAACTTCCGCGCCAGATCGCGCAGGCTCTCCTGCTCCGGGGTCAAGGAGAACTCGGGCATGGGACCGGTCCGGCCGCGCCACCGATGCGCGCTATATCAGGCTTGGGACGGACCGCTCCCTTCACGTTATCTTGGTGCGATGGACCGGGGCAGAACGATGCCGCGACGGACCCGGCGCCCGCGCCGATCCGATGCGGAGATCCGCGTCGGCGGGATCGCCCGTTGGGACGAGGGACGCCCCCACCGGATCGGCCTGCCCGAGGTCGTTCTGGCGGAGGGAAAGGACGTCGAGCACCTTGCCGCGATCGTCCGGAAGCTTGCGGCGCGGGGCATCGGGGCGCTGATCTCCCGCCCGACCGAACTTCAGCTTCGCCGGCTTCGTGCCGAGGCGGCCCGGGGGCGTCTGCCGATCACGATCCTGGCAGGGGGAAGGGTCGCCCGACTGGAAGGTCCGATCGCGCTCCCGGTCCGAACGGCCCGCCCGGTCGCGCTGGTGGCCGCGGGCACCGCGGACGTCCCGGTGGCCGAAGAGTGCCGGGCCATCGTGGAGAGCCTTGGAGTCCGCACGGTCACCGCCTACGATGTCGGCGTGGCGGGACTTCATCGGCTCCTGCGGGCCCTGCGGGCCCTGCGTCGGGTGCGACCGATCGCCTACGTCGTCTTCGCGGGCCGGGAAGGGGCTCTCCCCACCGTGCTTGCCGGCCTCGTCGCCGAACCCGTCCTCGGCGTCCCGGTCTCGGTCGGGTACGGCCGAGGAGGACGGGGGGAGGCGGCCCTGGGCGCCATGCTCCAGTCGTGCGCGCCGATCGCCGTCGTCAACATCGACGGCGCTGTGCCGGCGGCCCTGTGGGCCGTCCGGCTGGCCCGCGTCGTGGGGAGGCTCGGAGGTCGGGGGGAGCGTCGCGCTCACCGTGGCCCCACCGCCAACCGCGGAGGGCCCTCCCCGCGGAGGACTCTCGCAGGGAGGGTCAGGAGGGGAGGGCCCACCGGCCGCGCCCATCACCCGCCCCGCCGGTAGGACCGGTGGAAATTGTTCGTACGGGATTCGCAACGGACGGGTCGGTCCGGAACCCGATCTTGACGGCGCCAAAATCCCTCGCGAGAAGCTAGGACGACGGTCTCGCCGATCCTCACCGCATCGTGCAGGCGATGGAGGCCGCTGCCCAAAGCATCCTGCGGTCCGAAGGGGCACCTTCCATGACCGGTCCCGCTGCGCTGAACGAGGGAGGTGGGCCGCCGTTGAAGGATAGTGCTCCCGCGCCCTCTGCGACGCTCGGCCGCAGAGACGCCCGATCCCCCCGCTCCTCGGGCATCGCGGCCGGAGGCAAGGGTTTTTCCGCCCTGCGACGCCTTGGTCGGCCGTGCCCAGCCGAGCGTTCCTGTCGGAGGAGGCCGAGGCGGAGGAGCGGGCCGACCGCGATCGGCTCCGGGAGATCGACGGCAAGATCCGCCTCCTGAGGGAACGGAGGATGTCCCTGATCGGCCGCGTGCGCGAGCTGAGCGCGGAGCAAAAGGCACTCTACGACGTGCGGCAGGAACCGCAGTCGAGGGTCGAGGCGCTCCACGCGGAGCACCGGGAGCTCGGCCGGAAGTTCGCCGCCGCCCGGGCCGAGCGGGAGAAGGCCCGCGCCGCGCTGGATGCCGCTCTCGCCCGGGCTCGCGAGATCCGCGCCGAGATCCCCGCCACCGAGCGGGTCAACCCCGAGCGGCTTCGCCGGGAGATCGCGGACCTCGAATCGCGCCAGCAGACGCATGCCCTTTCCCTCGACGAGGAGAACGCGCTCATCGCCCGGCTTCGGGATCGGATCCGACTCCTCCGCGAGCTCGAGGCGCGCGGGGCCATCCTGGCCCAGCACGAGGCCCGCCGCCGCGAGGCGGAGGAGGAGGTGCGCAAGGCCCGCGCCCGCGTCGCGGAGCTGACGGCCACCCTCGACCGGATCCGCCGGGACCGGGAGGAGCGCATGGAGGCGATCCGCTCCCTGCTCGTCTCCGCCGGAGGCGTTGTCGCGCAGATCCGGGAGAAGGCGACGGCACGGCAGGAGATCATGCGCACGCTGGACGCCCTCGGCCGGGAGATCGAGGCCCTCGAACGGGAGGCCCGGCAGCTGCTCGGGGCGCACCGGCGCCGGCGCGAGGAGGCCCGAGCCAACGCGAGGGCCTTCGGTCCGGCCGGGCGCTCCGACGGGCGGCACGGCACGCCGCCCCCCGCGGTCGAGGAGGCCCGGCTCGAGGAACTCCTCAAGCGGGGCCGGATCACCCTCGGCTGAGCGACGCACGCGTCAGGCCGGGAAGATGTTGACGACCGTGACGTAGAACTCGAGGGCCTGGCCGTCGACCTCGGGGTTGAAGTTCCAGGTCATGGTGTTCGAGGACCAGTCGATCCCCGAGACGATGAACTTCGACGACCCGCAGACCTGGCCGCCCCCGCCGAGATGCCCGAGCACCGTCCCCGCCTGGCCGGCGGTCAATAGGCTGCGCACCGTGATCGACTCGGGGCCGGTGCCGTTCACCACGTAGGGGATTCCATTGGGGGAAACCCGCTCTCCTAAGGTGGGGAGGTTCTGGAGGGTTACCGTCGTGGCGTTCGCGACCAGCACCGAGTCGGTCCATCCGTACGTCGGGTTCGTGAACGTCCCGCCCGTCGTCGGGGTGATCCCCGGGAAGGTGGCGTTGAAGTCGGCCCAAGAGTAGCTCTGGATGGTCGGGACCTGGAAGACGAGCGGCTGGGAGCGGAAGCAGGCCGGACTCGCCGGGCCGTAGGCGTTCTGGACGCTGATGTTGATGGTCCGGCTGGTGTTGCCGGTCATGCCGATCATCCCCTGCCAGAACCCGGGGATCACCGAGACGAACGTCCAGTTGCCGATCACGTACCCCCCCGTGGGCGTGCTGCTGCCGATGTGCACGCCGAGCTGGGTGTAGGCGCTCGCGTTGCCGCGGAAGGAGAACTCCAGCGACTTCGGGTAGGTCACGTTGTTGATCGCCACCCCGTAGCGGGAGGTGTCGAAGACCTTCCCGGCCTGCGGGCCGCTCGCGAAGAAGCCGATGTAGTTGACCGTGACGTTGTCGCCCAGCCGAACGACCTTGACGGCCGATGGGCTGGGGGCCCGGAAGACGAAGTGCGCCAGCGCGGCGCCGGTCCCTCCGGCGGCCGCGATGACCACGGCGAGGAGGATGACGGCGGGCCAGTACGATGGTCGGTTCGCCACGGTCCCTCGATCCCAAGGGGGGTCAGCTCGTCGCCGGTCTCGTCACGCACTCGGAGAGACAGGTGCTCCTCATTCCCCCGCGGCCCCAGCCGTCCGGTCATATAAATCCCTCGAGGACCGACGCCCCCGGTCCCGCGGCCTCCGATCCCCCCCCGCGCGGGTAGGGAGTCGCCACCGGCCGCCCGAACGGCCCGCAGCGGGAGGAGGGACCGGAATCGGAGGGCACAGCGTTTCAACCCCATCGCGATGTCAGGAACACCGGCATCATGGACCCTCGCGCGGCTCGTGTGCAGGAGGCTCTCCGGCGCCTCGGTGTCGACTCGAGGGTCCACGAGTTCGACCGGCCGACGCGGACGAGCGCCCAGGCCGCCGATGCGGTCGGGGTCCCGGTGGGCCGGATCGTCAAGAGCCTCGTCTTCCGGGGGTCCGACGGGGTCCCCCTTCTGGTGCTGGCCGCCGGCGACCGCCGCGTCGTCCTGGCGAAGGTAGAGCTCGTCTCGGGTCGCACCGTGCGGCTCGCTCCCCCGGAGTGGGTGGCCGCCCGCACCGGCTTCCCCGTCGGAGGAGTCCCGCCGGTGGCGCACGACCCTCCGATGGAGGTCCTGATGGACGAGACGCTGCTCCCGCACGCCGAGGTCTGGGCTGCGGGGGGTCATCCCCAGGCGGTCTTCCCGATCGCTCCCCGAAGGCTGGCCGAGGTGACGAGCGCCCGTCTCGCCGACATCACCGACCCCATCTCCCCCGACGGCCCCGCTTCCGAACGCACCTGGCCTCCCGCCGGCGGCCCTCCGGCGGGGCGTGGCCCGTACGATGGGCGGGAGGCCCCACGGGACTGACCGACCCGCGGCCGGCCCGGTGCCGGCCGGACCGGGGAGTGGCGAGCGTGGCGGCATCAGCGGGGACAGGTCTCCAGGACGGCCCCGGGGCGAAGGCGTCCCTCCCCCGTGCCCGGGTGCCCTCGGCCCCACCAGGGACCCGCCTAGGGCCTCCGTAGCTTCCCCACGATCGGCTCCTCGACGGAGCCCTGCTCCTGGAGGCGATCGAGCAGCGCCTCCACGCGTTCGGCGGACAGGCCGTGCTCGCGCAGGACCGCCTGGAGCTCCCGGAGGTCGGCGTAGCCGTCCGCGGAGGCCTCCGCGAGCTCGTCCATGGCGTCCAGGAACGCCGACTCTTCCGCACGATCGGCGGCCGTCAGGGCCGGCGCGGGAGGCGGCTCGGCCTTCGGCGGGGCGGAAGGTTCCGCGCGGGGGGCCGGGGCGGCGGAGGGGAGCGACGGCGCGGAGAGCGGGCGCTCCCCGCGCGCCACCGCCAGGACCGTCGCGAGCGAGGCGCGGAAGGCCGCCCGGTCGATGGTCGGGTAGCGCTCGATCGACGCGCGCGCGGCCCGAACCCAGGCGATCGGCACCCCTTCGGAGACCCACCGCTCGTCCGGCCGCCCCGGATCGCGCCGGACCCGCTCGAGCAGGTCGAGCCGGTCGAGCGTCTGGCCGAGTGTCTCGGCGAGGAATGCGCGTGCGGTCGGATCGTCGACGGCGCGCAGCGCCTCGGCCCGGACCGAGAGGTACGGCGTGTCATCGGCGCCGCGGTAGAGGTGGACCTTGCCGACCACGACGGCGGTGCGCGGCCCGTCGGCCGACCGGAGCTGGGCGAGCGCGCGGGGCTGGTAGACTCCCGCGGTGACCGAGACCGTCCCCGTCGGGTCGGAGAGGCGGGAGCGCACGAACGGCTGCTCCGGATCCCGGCCGATCGTCTCGGGGAGGCTCAGCGCGCCGACCACGAGGACCCGGTTCATCCGGGCCCCGTAGGGAGAGAGGAGGTAGGTCGCCGCGCGCTCGCCGCTCCCCTTCTCCTGGTGGAGCGCGGCGGAGATCTCGGCGGCGAAGACCCGCCAGGCCGTCTCACGCAGGGCCATCGGCCCCCCCGGCGGCCCCCACGCGGGCCGCCAGCGCCCCGAGGTCGGGAACCGGGTCGATCCGTTCGGCGGCAAGCGGGTCGACCACCAGGCCGAAGTCGTCCCGTGCGATCCGGCCACGGACCCTCAGTCGCAGCCCGAAGAGGGACTCGGAGAGGCGGGCCTCGACCCGCGACGCGTCCGGAGCGCCCTCCAAGAGCGACAGCGCGTCGGCGAGGGTCATCCCCGACAGCCGCTCCGTGCCGGCCCGATCGAGGTTCACGGTGGCCGTGCCCGTCCCGTCGTCGACCACGAGCCGGCAGCGGAGATCGTTGACCGGATCGACCGGGCCGTGGACCGGGCAGGATCCGGAGCGGGTCGTCCGGCGGCAGTTCGGGCACCGGAAGACGAGCCCGCTCGGAGGAAGGAGCCCGACGATCACCCCCTCGAACGATCCGATCTCCCGGCCGCCCTCGCTTTCGAGGCGCGCCAGGCGCACCGGAGGCGCCGCGGAGGGGTCCGGGATCTCCGGTAGGGCCGCACCGTCGGTCCTCTGGACGGCGGATCGGGAATCGAGGACGAGCTGCGGCAGGCCGCGGAAGCGGCGAACGTAGGTCCCCGCGATCCGCACCGTCTCCCCGGCTCGGAGGCCGAAGTCGCTCCAGGAGGTGAAGGCGACCATGCCCGTGCCGTCCCCAAGGAGCCCCTCGTGGATCTCCCGCTGCTCGGTCCCGACAGCGACCGTCTTCGGATCGACCCGGAGAACCCGCGCCTCGAGGCGGAATCCCTCCTCCCCGGGGGCGAGGGACGCGATCGTGCGGAACGGGACGGTCTCGGCATCGATCGGCGGGAGCTCCGACTCGGCCGCGGGCGAGAGCCGGGTCCGGAAGCCGAACTGCAGCTCGGCCCGGCCCTGGTACTCCCGGACCGTCGCCCCGACCGCCCGGATCACCATCCCCCGCTCGATCGGCTCGTTCGGCGGGTCCCACCAAGTGAAGCGGACGGTCGCGGTCCCGTCGCTCAGGAGGCCGGCGAGGAAGATCCGGCGCCGGGCATCGGCCGGACGCGTGTACTCCCGGCGCTGGACGGAGACGATCCGTGCGACCACGTGCACCGGCGCATCCGTGGGCCGAAGGTCGCGCAGCCGGGTCTCCGGCGGGGTGCCGGCGGGGGCGTCGCCCGGAGTCGCGCTCACGGGGCCGGCGAATCGGGCCGGCGATAAAAGGCCGCACCCCGGGATGGAGGGAGGATACCGCCAAGCCTATCCCACGCCACCGCTCGCCCCGACCGGATGCCTCCGACGTTCTTCGCCCGGGCGGCCGGCGCGGCGCGGGGGCGTCGGGCCGTGCTGTGCGTCGGCCTCGACCCCGACCCGGACCGACGCCCCCTCCCGCTGCGGTCCCGCGGCCCCCAGGCGAGCTTGGGACCGTTCCTGCGAGGCATCGTCCGGGCCACCCGGTCCGTCGCGGCCGCCTACAAGCTCCAGCTCGCCTCCTACCTTGCGCACGGGGCCGCGGGCCTCCGTGCGCTCGAGCAGGTCCGCGCGTCGCTCGGCGACGGCGTGCTCACCATCCTCGACGGCAAGGCGAGCGACGTGCCGAGCACGATGCGCCTCCTCCGTCGGGCCGCCTTCGATCGCTGGCGGTTCGACGCGGTCACGGCGACCCCCTGGATGGGCTGGGACGGGATCGAGGCCTTGGCGGAGGATCCGGCCCGGGGGGTCTTCGTCGTCGCCCACTCCTCGAACGCCGGCTCCGCCGACCTCCAGGATCCTCCCGGCGCCCGCCGGCCGGCATGGCTGTCGGTCCTCGAGGGCGTGCGGCGGCTGGCGCGGCGCCGGCCGAACGTGGGGGCGGTGGTCGGCGCCACGTACCCCGCGGCGGTCGCCCGCGCCCGCCGGATCCTCGGCCCGCGGATCCCGATCCTCCTCCCGGGCGTCGGCGCCCAGGGTGGGGATCTCGGGGCGAGCGTCGGGGAGGGGATCGGGTCCGTGCCCGGATCCCTCTGGGTCTCCTCGTCGCGGTCGATCCTCTATGCGAGCGACGGCCCGGACTGGGCCGAGGCCGCGCGCCGGGAAGCGGAGCGGCTCGCCGACGCGATCACGGCCGCGGACCGGCCTCGGCCAGCTGGCGGTAGACCGACTCGATCTGGGCGGTCACGGTCGGCACGCTGAACCGGGCGGCCACGCGCTGGCGACCGACCCTCCCCATCGCGCGGGCCCGGGAGGGATCATCGAGAAGGGTCCGCACCTTCCGCGCGAAGTCCTGCGGGATCATCGGCTCGGCGAGCAGGCCCTCCCGGTTCGCCTCGATGACCTCCCTCACGCCGGGCATGTCGGCGATGACCACCGGCAGGCCCGCCGCCATCGCCTCGACGATCGCGAGGCCGAACCCCTCGAGGCGGTTCTGCGACGGGTAGACGAAGACGTCGCCCAAGGCGAGATAGGAGGGGACCTCCTCGTCGCGCACGTCGGAGAGAAAGCGGACCCGGTGGGCGACGCCCAGCCGCCGAGCGAGCCCGACCAGCCGCGGCAGCGCCGGGCCCGATCCGATCAGCACCAGATGGACGTCTTCCGGCAGGAGCGGGAGCATCCGCAGGGCGGTGTCGAACCCCTTGTGCGGCACGACGCGACCCATCCCGACCAGCACGCGCCGGCCCGTCAGGCCGAGGACCTCGCGCCGTGCGGCCGCGTCGCCCGTGGGCTGGAACCGGTCGACGTCGACGAGCGAGGGGATGACATCGATCGCGCGGCCCCGGAGCATCGAGGAGGTCGCGCCGTAGCTCTGGGTGTGGACGATGATCCGGTCCGCCCGGCGCAGGACCGACGGCAAAAGGAGCCCCTCGACGATCCCGGTGAGGAGCCGGCCGGCCGGGCCGGGAAGGTAGAGGTCGCAGTGGTAGGTCAGCACCAGCGGCATCGGACGGCCGCGCAGCCCGCGGGCCGCGAAGTACGGCGTCAGGGGAGGGGGGTAGTGAAGGTGGGCGACGTCGGCACGGAGCTCCTTCACCTCGGAGGCGACCTTCGGGTCGATCGGCGTGTTGAGCCAGACGCCGCGGACCGGCACCCGTCGGATCGCCACGCCGTCGACCGTCTCGCGGAGCGGTAGCCGCGGATCGAAGCGGGAGGTGACGACCGTGACCTCATGCCCGAGGCGCACCAGCTGGCGGGAGAGCCGGCCGACGTGCGACTCGACCCCGCCGGCGTGTGGGGCGTAGAACGGGCAGATCTGGGCGATCCTCATCGCCCCGCGCCCGGCCCTGCTCCCGGCCGACCCGCCGCCACGCGCGTCGCCCCGGGCCTAGGCCGAGACCGAGGTCCTTCCGGACGGGCCCATGGCGTCCGGGGCACCGGACTCCCGGCGCTGCAGGAGCTCGGAGGGGTCCAGCCGGGCCAGATCGATCCCGGGCATCGCCGAGCCGAGGCCCTCGGAGACCCGCGCGAGGAGCGCGGGGTCGTCGTAGTGCATCGACGCCTCCACGATCGCCCGGGCGACGCGGGCGGGGTTCTCCGACTTGAAGATCCCGCTGCCCACGAAGATCCCGTCGACCCCCAGCATCCGGCACAGCGCCGCGTCGGCCGGCGTCGCGATGCCGCCCGCGGCGAAGTTCACCACCGGCAGCCGGCCGAGCCGCCGGACCTCCTCGACCGTGCGCCGGTCGACCCGCTCCCGGCGGGCCCACGCGGCGAGCTGGGACGGGCGCATCCGCCGGACGGCCGCGATCTCGTCGGTCACCTGGCGGATGTGGCGGACCGCCTCGACGACGTTGCCGGTGCCGGCCTCGCCCTTGGTGCGGATCATCGCCGCCCCCTCGTCGATCCGGCGCAGCGCCTCGCCGAGGTTCCGGCACCCGCAGACGAACGGGACGGTGAAGGCGCGCTTGTCGACATGGCGGAACGGATCGGCCGGGGTCAGGACCTCCGACTCGTCGATCATGTCGACGGAGAGGGCCTCGAGGACGCGGGCCTCGGCCGTGTGGCCGATGCGGCACTTCGCCATCACCGGGATCGACACGGCCCCCTGGATCTCGCGGATCTTCGCCGGGTCGGCCATGCGGGCCACCCCGCCCTGCGCGCGGATGTCCGCCGGGACCCGCTCGAGGGCCATGACCGCGACCGCGCCGGCCTCCTCGGCGATGCGGGCCTGCTCGGCGGTCGTCACGTCCATGATGACGCCGCCCTGCTGCATCCGGGCGAAGCCCCGCTTGATGAGTTCCGAGCCGAAGCGAAGCGCGCCGATCCCCTTGCCGGCCATTCCGGTTCCGGACCGGTGGAGCGGAAGTCGGTATTTGACCGTACCCTTCGGAGGGCCCGGCGGCGGCGCCAAGGTCATGAACCCCCGCGCCGTCCCCCGGGTGCGCAGGGGGAGCTGGGAACCGGCTGAGAGGACGGGGAAGTCCCCGTCGACCCCACGAACCTGCTCGGGGTAATGCCCGCGAAGGGAAGGCCATGACGGCATCCGCACGACGGACCGGTTCCACACCGGTCCGATGAGAGCGTCCGATCGGCGGACGGCGGCGGGGGAACGGCTGCCCCGCCGGCCGGGAGGCTACGGCCGGATCGTCCTCGCCGCGGCGGTCGCGGTCATCGTGACCGTCGCGGGCCTCGGGATCTACGAGGCCCTCCGCCCCGGGCCGGGCGAGCCGACGCTGACCATCTACACCTACGGCAGCCTCTTCGGAGGGGCCTGCGGGAGCGGGGGGTCGGCGTCGGGGATCTTCGGGAACTTCTCCGCGCAGTACCACGTGGCGATCCGGGTCGAGTGCCCGAGTGGCACGCTCGTCAGCACGCTCGAGGCGCAGCGGAGCGACCCGGTCGCCGATCTCGTCATCGGACTCGACGAGATCACGGCCCCCGAGGCGCAGGCCCTGGGCCTCGTGATCCCGTACTCTCCCCCGGGCCTTGCGGACGTCAACGCCTCGCTCGAGGAGGAGCTCACCAGCGACCACAGCGTGACGCCCTACGAGTACGGGTACCTCGGCATCGACTACACCCCGTCGTTCGCGCGGGCGACCGGAGGGGCGATCGCCACCGGGTCCCTCCCCGAGTTTGCCACGAACGCGAGCTGGGGCTCCCAGCTCGTCTACGAGGACCCGGCAAGCGACATCACCGGGGAGGAGTTCCTCGCGTGGACGGCGACGCTCTACGGCTTCGTGCTCCACCAGGACTGGACCGGCTTCTGGCAGGCGATCCTGCCGCACGCGCAGGAAGCGCCGTCCTGGGGGGTCGCGTTCAACCAGATGTTCGGGAACCCGTACGGCGCCGTCGTCAGCTACACGACCGATCCTGCGTCGGCAGCCTACTACGGGACTCCGGGCGCCTTCCAGACGACCGTAAGCTACGTGGGAGGCGTCCCGTATGGCTGGCGCACGATCTACGGCGTGGGGATCGTCCGCGGGAGCACGCACCTCACCTTGGACGAGGCGTTCGTCAACTACCTGCTCAGCGGTTCCGTCCAGGCCCAGATCCCCTACAGCGAGTGGGAGTACCCGGCGAACCAGACCGTGGCCTGGCCCCCCCTGTTCCAGGAAAGCGGGCTCATCGATCCGTCGTCCATCGTCCCGCTCAACCAGTTCGTATCGCCCGCGGAGCTCGCGCAGAACTTCACCGGCCCGGACGGATGGCTGGCCACATGGGAGGGGCTCGCGGGAGCGTAAACCGCGACCGAGTCGGGAGGCTCCCCCTCCTGGCGGTGGCGGGAGCCGTGCCCCTGGTCGCGTTCGTGGTGCTCTTCGCCCTCGGACCCGTCGGGGCCCTCTTCGCTCGCGCCTGGGCGGCGGGGGGAGGGGGGCCCGGCCTCGCCATCGCGCTCTGGGGAACGGCGATCAACCGCCGCGCGCTGGAGAACTCCCTGCTCCAGGGGGGGCTCAGCGCGGCGCTCGCGACGGCGTTGGGGTATCCTGCCGGCGTCTTCCTCGGCCGCCATCGGGTCCCCGGGGGGGAATTCTGGCGGGCCCTCCTCCTCGTCCCGTTCCTGCTCTCCAGCCTCGTGGTCGCCTTCGGGATCGCCGATCTCTTCGGTCCCGCCGGCCTCATGGGGGCCACCCCGCTCCGCTGGTTCGGCGGGGGAGTCCCGGCGATCGTCGCCGCCAACCTCGTCTTCAACACCCCGCTCGTGATCCTCTTCACTGCCGCCGGATGCGAGAGCGCCCCCCCGGTGGTCGAGGAGGCGGCAGCGACCCTGGGGGCCTCCCCCGCCCGGCGCTGGAGAGACGTCTGGGGACCCCCGTCGCTCGCGGGCGCCGCGGCCGGAGGGGTCTACACCTTCCTGTTCTCGGCGCTCGCCTTCACCGCCCCCATCGTCCTCTGCGGGCCGCGCTGCTACACCCTCGAGGCGCAGGTCTACGCGCTCAACACCGTGTACCTCGATCCCACCGGCGCGGGGCTGCTTGCCCTCGGCGCGTTCCTCGTCGCGATCCCGCCGATCGCGGCGGTCCTGCTCCTTTCGAGGCGCGGCTCCGCGACGATCCTCCTCTCGCTCGGCGCGGGCCGGCCCCGCCGGCCGCTCCGCGGCGGCGGTCCCTGGCCGTGGGTCCTCGCCGGAGAGGCGATCGCCGTCTCGGCGGGGATCTTCTCGGTCCTCGCCGCCGTCCTGTTCCGTACGGTCGTGCCGGCCGACGGCGGACCGCCGGGCGCCCCATGGCGCGAGCTCTTCGGCCCGGCGGCGCAGGCGGCGATGGGAATTCCGGTGGCGCAGGTCGTCGCCAATACCCTCGGCCTGGCGGCGCTCGCGGCCGCGATCGCCCTCCTGCTCACCCTGGCCGGAACGCTCGCCGTGCGGGATCGGCCGGCGGCGGCAGCGCCGCTGGGGGCGGTCCTGATCGCGCCGCTCCTGATCTCTCCGGTGCTCCTCGCCTTCGGCCTCGCGCAGGCCTGGCGGCCGATCCTGGGGGGGGCCCCCTCGGTCTGGATCGTCATCGCCCTCGCCCAGGCGACGCTCGCGATCCCGTTCGCCTGGCAGGCCCTCTCCCTTGCGGCCGGAGGGCTCTCCCGAGCCCCCGCCGACGCGGCCCGATCGCTCGGGGCCGATCGGTGGACGGCGTTCTGGGACGCAGACGCCCCGCGGCTGCGCTCGGGGATCCGGACGGCCCTCCTCTTCGCCTTCGCGATCGGGCTCGGGGAGTTCACCGCCACCTACTTCCTGTGGGTGCCGCAGTTCACGACGCTCTCGGTTGCCGCCTACCTGCTTGGGCACCTGCGATTCAGCGACGCCAGCGCGGGGGCGACCGGCCTCCTCGCCCTGGTCAGCCTCGTCCTCTTCGCCGCGATCGCCCTCGCTGGCCGGGAGGGCCGCCCGGATGCCTGAGCCCGTCCTCCGCATCGAGCGGCTCCGCGCCCGCCGGGGGGAGCGCGAGGTCCTCCATGGGATCGACCTCGACCTGGGCCCGGAGGAGTTCCTGACCCTGCTCGGTCCGAACGGCAGCGGAAAGACGACCCTCCTGCGGTGCATCGCGGGCCTCGACCGGCCGACGGCCGGGACGATCCGCCTCCACGGGAGGGATCTCGCGGCCGTGCCCGTCCACCGACGCGGGATCGGGCTCCTGCAGCAGGATCCCGCGCTCCTTCCGCGCCGCAGCGTGCTCGAGAACGTCGCCTACGGGCCGCTCGTCCAGGGA
>JAVYSA010000029.1:0-17759 GCA_038729445.1 Thermoplasmata archaeon | reverse complement strand
CACGTATAACCATGGCCGGGCAAGCGGGTGCGGGCGGCTCACGGACGCTCCGCGGTTGGAGCTATAGGCTCAAATGCGGGAAACCCTCGGGAGTTCCGGAATGCAGGCACGCTTCGGGCTCCGCTCGGTCCTCGGTGGGCGGTCGGGTCTCCGCCGGCCGTTTCGTCGGAGCCGGCGGGGAGTCTCTCCCATCATCGGGACGATCCTTCTGGTCGCGATCACGGTCGCCCTCGCCGTCGTGCTGTACGTCATCCTGATCCCGCTGCTGCCGCACCCGTCGAGCCCCCTCGCGGGCAACCTCGCGTGGGGGACCGCGAACTGCTTCGGCCCGGGATGCCAGCCCGGGCCCAATTCCACGGGCTGCGCGGCAAACGACGTCTGCTGGTCGGTGACGATCGCCTCTGCGAACGGGGGGGTCACCCCCTCCTCGCTTCAGCTCTACGTGCAGAACGGTCAGCAACAGACGGTCTCCACCGCGAACTGGACCTTCTCGTTCGTCACCGACACCAATCCGGCGCAGCTCGTCTCCTATGCCCACGGTTCGATCGCCGGCAGCTCCGGTGCCGGCTGGATCGGAGGGCCGAACTACACCCCCGGCGATGCCCTGACGCTCACGATGACGCTGTGGATCGACACCGGGTCCTCCCACTCCGTCGTCGGCCAGTCGCTGAGCCTGGTCACCGTCGGGCAGAACGGGTTCAGCGGATCGATCCCGGGGCTCCTCCTCCCGACCAGCTGAGGGGACCGGCGGGGAGGGGTGACGCGGCGGTCCGACCGGACCCTAGGTGCCGCCGCTCCCCTTGGTCCCTGGGTTCAGGGCCGTGCCGCACTTCCAGCAGAAGGTTTCTCCGGAGTAGATGACCGCCCCGCAGTTCGGGCAGGCCTGCTCCTTCGGGGGTTCGCTGGCCGCGGGCGGCCGGGGCCGGGAGCGTGAGGAGGAGGGCAGTGGCGGGGCCGCCCCCGCCGTCGTTTGGGACGGCCCGGACCCGGCCGCGGTCCCGCCGCCCGAACCGGAGGCCGCGCGACTCGCCGCCTGAGCCTTCCGCTCGCGGCGGACGCGGTAGATCCCGTAGATGAGCAACGCGACGAAGAAGGGGATGCCCACATAGAGCCCCACCGCGAAGTAGAAGGTCCCGATCAGGGTACCGTAGACCATCGTCCAGCCGCCGGCGATCGGCCCGATGATCCCGTTGTAGAAGCTCGAGTCTCCCGCAAGGAAGTCGTACTGGATGCCGCGCGTACCGTTGCGGTAGCCGAGGCTCATCTGCCAGTACCAGATGTTGGCGGAGGAGATCGTCTCGTTGAACCAGACCGTCACCGGCCGGCGGATGCCCGAGAGGTTCACCGGAGAGGTCGGTCCGAACGTCTGGAAGGCGTACCCGCCCCCCCCGCAGTTCGGATCCGATGGGCCCAACGCGCCGGGACAGACGCTCAGATAGAGCGTCATGTTGATGACGGTCGCGTTCGGCTGGGCCGTCGGGTCCAGATGGACCGACCAGCGGAAGGTCGAGCCGGGGGCGGCATTGAACGGCGAGAGGGTCGCGTTCTGGAGGAAGTTCTGGTTCGAGCTTGCGGCCCCCGGGGCGATGAAGTAGTACGGGACCTCGGTCGCCGCCCAGATCGCCGGCGACGCGGCGAGGATCGCGACCCCGACCACGGCGAGGTAGCGAGGCCGGCTGGCGCCAACCCAGACAGGGATTCCCAGCCCGAAGAGGATCGCCGCGAGGATCCCGAAGAGCACTCCCCCCACGAAGAGGCCACCGGCGGTGGCCAAGATCGCGATGAGGATGAGGACGATCCGACCGATCCGGCCTCGCAAGAACCGCTTGACGTCCTTCAGGCTGACCATCGTGCCCCGGAGAGGGCACCCCGGCACCCCTTTATTACTCCGAGGCAGGGGCAAGATGCATGCCCGGGGCGGACCGGCGGTACGTTCTTGTCATCCTCGACGGCCTTGGGGATCGGCCGCATCCGCATACGGGAGACCGGAGCCCCGTGGAGGCGGCTTCGACACCGGCGCTCGATCGGATCGTCTCCCGGGGCTGCATGGGTTCCGTCGAGGTCATCGGCCCGGGAACGGCCCCCGAGTCCGACGCGGGGGTCTTCGCGCTGCTCGGGTACAATCCGGTCGAGGACTCGCCGGGCCGGGGGGTTCTCGAGGCGATCGGTTCCGGTCTCGAGGTCGGGCCGGGCGATGTCGCCTTCCGCATCAATTTCGCGACCGTGTCGGAGGATCGCCGGGTGATCGACTCCCGCGTGGGGCGGTCCCTGAGTACCGAGGAGTCCGGGGCTCTCGCGGAAGCGCTGAGTGCCGCAGACCTCCTGGCGGACCGGGGGATCCGTGCCACCATCCGGGCGACGGTGGGGCACCGGGGAGTCCTCCTCTTCCACCCGGTCGACGGGAAGGCGCTCTCGCCCCGGGTCTCGAACGCCGACCCGTTCTACGAGAGGATCGGAGGGATGGGTCGGGCCCGGGCCGCAGCGGACCCGGTGATCCCTCCGGTCGCCCCGGAGGCGCCGGAGGCAGCACGTACCGCGGACGCGGTCAACATCTTCCTGGAGCGGGCGACCCGGCTCCTCGCGTCGCACCCCGTGAACCGCCACCGCGCCGCCGAGGGAAGGAAGGCGGCGACCGGGCTTCTCGTGCGCAACGCGGGCGGGGCGACGATCCCCGGCCCGGAACCGTTCCCGCGGCGATGGGGCATCGCCGGGGCGGCCGTGACGGAGATGCCCGTCGAGCGGGGGATCGCGCGGGTCCTCGGGCTGGACGACCTGTTTGTCGGGCCGATGGGCTCCGATCGGGAGGCGGGATACCGGGAGCGCGCGGAACGGACCCTCCGGGCGCTCGACTCCCACGCCTTCGTCTATGTGCACCTCAAGGGCCCGGACGAGCCCGGCCATGATGGCGACGCCCGCCGCAAGCAGGCGATCGTCGAGGCGATCGACCGCTCGTTCGTCACGCCGTTCTGGGAGGGGATCGATCCGGACCGGACCCGGATCGCGATCACCGCGGATCACGCCACTCCCGCGATCCTTCGGGGACATTCGGACGATCCCGTCCCACTCCTGCTCGCGGGAGCCGGCGTGCCGGCCCTTCCCCCTCCGGGCCCTCCGAAGTTCGGAGAGCATGCGGCCGGCCAAGGCTCCTTGGGCCTTCGTCGGGGCCAGGAGGTCATGCCCCTCCTGCTCGGCCGCCAGCCGATCCCGCCATGAGGTCTGCGGCGATCCGGGTCCCGCGCGAAGAGGGCGAGGCGGTCCGCCGGATCCTCGTGGCGCGGGGTGCGCTCCGGAAGGACCTGCGGATCCTCGCGACACCGGGGCGAATCATCTTTCCGGTCCGAGAGCCGATTCCCGAGGAGATCCCCGGGGAACGGGGCACGGAGGAGTTCCCGCCGCTTTCCGCCGGCGCGTCGGCCGCCCGGTACCAGGACCTCGTGGCCGTCGAGGAACCCCTGCGCCGCCTGCTCCCGCGGTCGTACGACGTGATCGGTGACATCGTCCTGCTCCGGATCCCCTCCCCCCTGCTCCCGTACCGGTTCGCCATTGGCGAAGCCCTCCTGTCGTTCGTCCCGGGGGCGCGGATCGTCGGGGCCGACCGCGGCGTGCACGGGCCGGACCGGATCCGGAGGATCGAGCGGATCGCCGGCAGCGGCCCGTGGCGCACCCATCACAAGGAGAACGGCGTCACGATCACGGTCGACGTCGAGCGCGCGTACTTCTCCCCGCGCCTCGCGCGGGAGCACGACCGTGTCGCGGTCCAGGTCACCGACAACGAGCGGGTCTTCGACCTCTGCTGCGGCGTCGGTCCGTTCTCGCTCGCGATCGCCGCCCGCGGGCGCGCGCGGGAGATCTGCGCGGTCGACCGGAACCCGGAGGCGATCCGCTGCCTTGCCGCGTCGCTCGAGCATGCCCGAGGGGGGTCTCGGGTCCATGCCGTCCGGGGGGAGATCGCCGAGTTTCTGGGCGCCGCGGGCCGGGCCGATCGCGCCATCCTGAACCTTCCTCACGAAGGGGTTATGTATCTTTCCTCGGTGGCGGACGCGGTGGACCGGGACGGAACGATCCACTTCTACGAGATCGTCCCGCGCTCGGCGTCCGCCCAGCGGGGTGCGGAGTTGGTTCGTCGGATTTCCCGTCGGGGGGGGACATGGTCACTCCGCTCGTTCCGGACCGTGCACCCGTATTCGGCGCAGCAGGACCTCGTCGCGTACGATCTCCACCGCTCCGACCGGGATTGAACCATGCCTCTTGTCGTCGCCCTGGAATCGGTGCGGGATTCCGACATAGCCCTGGTCGGCGGGAAGGCGAGCAAGCTCGGGGAACTGGCGCGGGAGGGCCTGCCCATCCCACCGGGGTTCGTCGTCACCACGGAGGCGTACCGGGCCTTCGTCGGCACGCAGCCGTTGGGCGGGATCGTGGATGCCGCCCTTGGCTCGATCGACCCGAACTCCCAAGAGAGCATCGAGAGCGCGTCCCGGACGATCCGGGAGGCCTTCGATCGAACCGACTTCCCACCGGACCTCCGCGCGGTCCTGACCGGATCGATCGAGAGTTACGTGCGGGAGCATGACGTCGAGTTCTCCGCCGTCCGGTCCTCGGCCACGGCGGAGGACCTCGAGAACGCGTCCTTCGCAGGCCTGCAGGACACCTACCTCAACGTGACGGGAACGGAGGAGATCCTCCGGGCGATCCGCCGCTGCTGGGGGAGCCTCTTCACGCCGCGGGTGCTCCTGTACCGCGCCCGCAAGGGATTCGATCACCGGTCCATCGCCTTGGCGGTCCTGGTGCAGAAGATGGTCCAGTCGGTCGTGAGCGGGATCCTCTTCACCCGCGACCCGAACACGGGCGAGGCACGGATGATCGTGGAGGCGGGGTGGGGCCTCGGGGAGGCGATCGTCGGGGGAGAGGTGACCCCCGACCACTATGTCGTGGACAGCGCGGGGCGCGGGATCGTCCATAAGCAGCTGAGCGAGCAGAAGGTGCGGATCGTCCGGGCCGCGGGCGGGGGAAACCGGAGGGAGGAGGTCCCGGCCGCCGAGCGATCCGTCCAGAAGCTGACCGATGCCCAGATCCTGAGCCTGGCCTCCCTCGGCCGCCGGATCGAATCGTACTTTCGGCGTCCGATGGACGTCGAGTGGTGCCTCGACGGACGGGGATTCTACGTCACGCAGGCCCGCCCGGTGACGACGATCCCGACGGCCCCGGGTGCGGCCCCCTCCCCGCGGGAACGGTCCGGGGCTTCTTCTACGTCCCCATCCTCCCCCCCGCCGATGGCGCCCGCGCCGGGCCGTTCCGGGCCGGTCGCATCGCCGCCCGGCTCCGAGGCGCCGATCGTCCGCGGATTCGGGGCGAGCCCCGGAGAGGCGTCGGGCGTTGCCCGCATCCTCGCGGGGGCGTCGGACATGGCCCGGCTGCAGGCGGGCGAGGTCCTGGTCACCTCCATGACCACGCCGGACATGGTGCCGGCGATGAGCCGGGCGGCTGCGATCGTCACCGACGAGGGGGGGATGACCTGCCACGCCGCGATCGTCTCACGGGAGCTGGGCGTCCCCTGCGTCGTCGGCACCCGCAGCGCGACCCGGACGATAGCGGACGGTGCGGAGGTCACGGTCGACGGCCGCGCCGGGGCGGTCTATGCGGGCCGGCGGGCCGCCGCGTCGCCCCCGGCCGCCTCGTCGGCGGCGACGCCGGTCGCCGGTGTCGCGTCCGCGTTGTCGCTCCATCACGCCACCGCACCGATCACGGCGACCAAGATTTACGTGAACGTCGGGGTTCCGGAGAAGGCGGCCGAGTACGCGCAGCTCCCGGTCTCGGGGGTTGGCCTGCTCCGCGTCGAGTTCATCTTCACGGCCCACGTCCGGGAGCACCCCCTCAAGCTCCTCAAGGAGGGGCGGCGGGAGGAGCTGGTCCGGCGTCTCGCCGACGGCCTCGCCCAGGTATGCCAGGCGTTCGCCCCCCGCCCGGTCATCGTCCGGACGTCAGACTTCAAGACGAACGAGTACCGGGGCATGCCCGGCGGGGAGGAGTTCGAACCCAACGAGGAGAACCCGATGATCGGGTGGCGGGGGTGCTCGCGCTACATCGCCCCGGTCTATCGCCCGGCGTTCCAGGCGGAACTCGAGGCGATCCACCGGATTCGGACGGAGCGGGGCCTCAAGAACGCGCACGTGATGCTGCCGTTCGTCCGGAACACGTGGGAGCTCGAGGAGATCCTCCAGATGATGCGGGAGGCCGGGCTCAAGCGCTCCCGGGACTTCCGTCTCTACCTGATGGCGGAGGTCCCCTCCACCGTGCTCTTGGCACGGGAGTTCTCTGCCTACTGCGATGGGTTCTCGATCGGCTCGAACGACCTCACCCAGCTGGTGCTGGGAGCCGACCGGGACTCCGAGACGCTGGGCCGGATGGGCTATTTCGACGAGCGGGACCCGGCGGTCCAGCGCGCCATCGAGCTCTTGATCGAGGGCGCGCATGCGGCCGGCCGGACGGTCGGCATCTGCGGCCAAGGCCCGAGCGTGTATCCCGAGTTCGCGGAATTCCTCGTCCGGCGCGGGATCGACTCCATCTCGCTCAACGCGGACACGGTGCTCCCGACGATGCGGACGATCGCCTCCCTCGAGCAGAGGATGAAGCTCGAGGGACTGCACGGACGGTCGTAGGGAGGGCTACGCGGGCGGCGACCCCCCGGGCCTGCGGGGAGGCCGCCACAGGGGCGGCCCCGGCGGTCCGGGCGCCGGAAGCTCCAGCCGGGCTTCCGGAGGAAGGAGGTAGACCGTCATCGACCCGACGCAGGAGAGGCCCCAATGGGCGGCTCGCTCGGTCAGGCGCGGGAGGTCGGAGATCATCCCATACCGGGCCGGACCGGCCGGGCGGGCGGCGAGGATCCCCGCCGTCAGCGCCGATGCATGCCCTTGGCCCCGGGAGGCCGGATCCACGCTCACCCCGAAGAGGACGGCCGAGCCGTTCCGTCGGTAGACGAGGGCGCTCGCAACCGTCCGGTCTCCCGCCCGGATCTCGACGGGGACCGTGACCTCGCCGGGGTTGGGGTGGAACCGAAGGCGATCGAGCGCCGTGGCAAGCTCCGGGACCTCCCGTGAACCGACCCATCGGCGGGCAATCGCCTCGCTCGGGGCCTCCGGATCCACGGTGATCGGAAGGGGGCTCGCGAGACCCGCCCGCCGCCCTCCGGCGTTCGAGAGAAGGACGTCCGCCGGGGCTGCCCGGGGCCGGAAGCCGAAGCGCCGGAGCGCCGCATCCAGGTGCTCCGGTACCGGTCGGGGGACGCGAAACTCCGGGCGCAGCGCCCGCTGGAAGTACTGGTCGAGTGCCCGTTCGAAGAACTCGGCGTGGCGTTCCCGGCCGAGGCGGTCGACCACCGCGAAATTGAACCGGGGGACCGGAATCCGCTCGTGGAGGGTCAGGGTCCCGCCCGCGAACCCGATCGATAGGCCCCCGAGGCCGAGGACGAGATCGCGCTCGGTCGCGAGGACCTCGGCGGCGTCGTCCGAAAGGGCCCTTGCTGTCGCGGACATCCGAGGGTCGAGGGTGCGATCGGGTCCCGCAACTCGGAACCGTTTAAAGAGCGGTCGGTTCCCTGCGGGCGGGCCGGAGGGCCCGGAGGCGGTGGCCCATGAGCGGAACAGCGCAGGCATCGACCGTGGTCGCGGTGATCGGGGCGGGGAACATGGGCAGCGGCATCGCGCAGGCCTGCGCCCAGGCGGGATTCTCCGTGCGCGTGCGCGACATCGACGCCCCGTCGCTCGAGCGGGGGCAGGCGGCGATCCGGTCGACCCTCGACGGGGCCCTCCGGCGCGGCAAGACCACCGCGGAGAAGGCCGCTGCGACGCTGGCCCGGATCGCATGGACGACGGATCTCGGCGAGGCGGTGCGCGGGGCCGACGTCGTGATCGAGGCCGTCTTCGAAGAGATGGACGTGAAGCGCCGGCTCTTCGCGGAGCTCGGCCCTCTGGTCAGGGCCGACGCGATCGTTGCGACGAACACCTCCTCCCTGTCCGTCACCCGCCTCGCGGAAGGGTTCCCGAATCCCGGGCGGTTCGCGGGCCTCCACTTCTTCTATCCGGCGGCGATCAACAAGCTGCTCGAGATCATTTCGGGGGACCGGACGGACACGGCGACCGTTGACCGCCTCGAGGCGCTCGGCTACCGCCTGCGCAAGATCCCCATCCGCGTCGCCGACCGCGCCGGATTCGCCGTGAACCGCTTCTTCGTCCCGTACCTCAACGAGGCGACCCGCCTTGCCGAGGAGGGGGTGGCGACCCTGGCGACGATCGAGGAGGTCGGCCGCGAGCTCTTCGGGGCGACCCTGGGCCCCTTCGAGCTCATGAACGTCACCGGCATCCCGATCGCCTACCACGCCTGCGGTTCCCTTCGCGACGCCTTTGGCCCGGCCTACGCGCCGAGCCGGCTGCTCGAGGCACAGTTCCGCTCCGGCCAGCGCTGGGCGTGGAAGGAGACCCCGGTCCGTCCGGAGGAGAAGGCGGCCGTTCGGGATCGCTTCCTCGGCCTGACGATCGGGATCGCGACCCGCCTGGTCGAGGAGGGTGTCGCCACGCCGGAGGCCACCGATCGAGGGGCCGTCGTGGGCCTTCGCCGGCGGTGGGGACCATTCGCCCAGCTCAATCAGGTCGGGCTGGAGAGCGGGCTTGCTCTGGTCCGCCGCTACGCCGAACGGTGGGGGAACGACTTCCCGGTTTCCCGCGGCCTGGTCGAGCGGGTCGAGAGAGGTGACGCCCATTGGCCGCTCGCCCAGACGATGCTTCGCAGGCAGGGTCCCGTCGCATGGGTGCTGATCGACCGGCCGGAGGTCCTCAACTCCCTGAGCAGCGAGCTCCTCATGGAGATCCGAGGACGGTTCGAGGCCCTGGCCAAGGACGAGACGATCCGGTGCGTCGTCCTCGCCGGCAGCTCCCCCGTGTTTGCGGCCGGGGCCGACATCGCCGAGATGGAGAAGAAGTCCCTCGCGGAGGGCCTCGCCTTCGGGTTCGTGGGCCAAGAGACCGCTCGGGCGATCGAACGGTTCCCCCGCCCGGTCATCGCGCTCGTCGAGGGGTACGCCCTCGGGGGCGGATTGGAGCTCGCGCTCGCCGCGGACTTCATCATTGCGGCCGAGGGGGCCCGACTCGGGCTCCCGGAGGTCACCGTGGGAATCCATCCGGGGATGGGCGGCGCGAGTCGGCTGACCCGGCTCATCGGGAGGGCCCGTACGAAGTGGCTCGCCTACACGGGGGTCCCGGTCGACGCGGAGGAAGCCATGCGGCTCGGGTTCGTCCTTCGGGTCATCCCGGCAGAACAGGCCCGCGCCGAAGTCCAAGCCCTTGCGGAGACAATCGCGAGCCGCGCCCCCCTGGGGGTCTCATGGGTCAAGAGGGTCATCGACGAGGGAATGGACGCCCCCCTGGACACGGCGCTCTATCTCGAGGGCGAATCTGCCGGCCACACGTTCGGTACCGCAGACCGGACGGAAGGCATGCGGGCGTTCCTCGAGCGCCGCCCTCCGAAGTTCCAGGGCCGGTGAGTGGGACGGGCGCCGGTCGCCAGGTCAGTGCGACCCCCCGGCTGCGATGAGCTCCCGGTACGCCTCGGGCGGGAGTGACCGGTCCGGGGCGGGCGGAGCGCCGTGCGGGCGGATGCGGACGATCCATCCCTTGCCATACGGGTCTTGGTTGATGAATTCGGGGTGCTCCCGGAGCGCCGTATTCACCTCGACGATCGATCCATCGGTCGGAGCGTAGACATCAGCGACGGTCTTGACGGACTCGAGGACAAGCATCGACTGGCCCGCATGGACCTCGGCACCGACCTTCGGGAGATCGACGAAGACGATGTCGGTCAGCTCCGACTGGGCGTGATCGGTGATCCCTAGCGTGATCCGGTCTCCCTCGGTCTTCCACCACTCGTGGCTCTTCGTGTAGGTTCGGTCGTCAAGAATCTTGCTCTCCGTCATGTTCCGAGCTCCCAGCTCCGCGCGTATCGGACCTGCTCCTCTGTGGGGTCGTCGATCGCAACCCCGAAGGGGGTGAGCGCCGCTCGGGCGACCGCGAGATCGATCGATTCCGGGACGGCGTGGACCTTGGGGGCCATCGATGGTCCATGCTTGGCGATGTGTTCCGCGCTGAGGGCCTGCAGCGCGAAGGAGAGGTCCATGATCTCGACAGGATGGCCCTGTCCGGCTGCCAGATTGATCAGGCGCCCCTCTCCGAGGAGGTAGACCCTTCGTCCGTCGGGAAGATCGTACCTCTCCACGTGAGGGCGTACCGGTCCATGGCTGACGGCCATCCCCTCCAGGTCCGTGCGGGAAACCTCGACGTCGAAGTGGCCTGCATTCGCGAGAAGGCAGCCGTCCTTCATCACCTGGAAGTGTTCACGGCGGACGATCCCGGTATTGCCGGTCACCGTGACGATCAGGTCGGCAAGCCGGACCGCGTCCAGCATCCGCATTACCCGGAAGCCCTCAAGGCGGGCCTCGAGAGCTCGTACCGGGTCGACTTCCGTGACGATCACGTCCGCGCCCATTCCCCGAAGCCGGGAGGCCACTCCCTTGCCGCACCATCCGTACCCTGCGACCACCGCGACCTTGCCCGCGATGAGCAGGTTGGTCGCGGAAGCAATGCCGTCGAGTGTCGATTGCCCCGTCCCGTACCGGTTGTCGAAAAGGTGCTTCATCTGGGCGTCGTTGACGTCGATGGCCGGGAACCGGAGCTTTCCCTCCCGCTCCAGGGCCCTCAGGCGCGTGACACCCGTGGTCGTTTCTTCGGTGGACCCTCGGACTCGTCCGGCACCGCCGGATGCGGAATGGACGAGCGCGACCAAGTCGGCGCCGTCATCGATGATGACGTGGGGGTTCGCCTCCCGCATCGCCTCGATCCCCGCCCGGTACGCGGCTAGGCTCTCGCCCTTCTCGGCAAGGGTATGGACTCCTTCCGCCCGGAGCGCAGCGACGGCATCGTCATCGGTCGATAGAGGGTTGCCGGCCGCCAAGTGAACCTCGGCACCACCGGCCTGAATCGCCAACGCGAGGGCTGCCGTCTTCGCCTCCACATGCAAAACCATCGATACGGTCAGGCCTTCGAACGGACGCTGGTCCACGAACCGCCGCCGTACCTCCTCGAGGACCGGCATGCGGGATCGTGCCCACTCGACCTTTTGTCGCCCGACAACAAGGTTTCCCGCCATGGATTGACGAGCGCGCGACGGCGTAGGGTGGTAATTAGGCCTCGCCCTGTTCGGATGGGTCCCCATCCACGGACTCTTCCGATTCCCCGCTGGGATCCCTCATGGCCGTTGCCCGCACGGTCGCCCTTCCCTCCTGCCAATCTCGGAAGCTTTGGTACGCGGGCTGACGGCGCCACCATTGCCAGAAGTCGATCTCCGGGTGGTCCTCCCCGAGTTCTCCTTGGGCCGCGGCGCGGAATTGTTCGAGATGTTCATGGAACGCGACCCGATCCTCCTCGGAGCCCGGTGGGCTTGGCCGGTCGGCCGGGATGTGGTTGCAAGACGGGCAACGGCTGCTATCCGCGGGTATGTGGCCGCCGCAAGCACTGCAACGTGCAGGGCCCCGCTCAAAGACAATCCCGCATGTGGTGCAACTTGTCGCAGTTGACGTAACCAGACTGGCGCATTCTCCACACTCTAATTGCCGAGCTCCCCTGCGTATGCGCCTATAGATGGCAAACGTTGTGCCCGCCAGAGCAGCCAATACAACTAAAGAAACTTCCAACCAAAGTGCCGAATTTGACTCAGAACGCTGAGGTTCAATGACAATGTAAGAACCGGGTAAGAGTACGATGGGTGAAGTTTGGTTGTTAAATATCGCCTCAACCGTTAGGTTACATACGTTCACGCAAAGAGCGAAATTAGATAGAATCGAGATCTCTATTGAAAACGTTCTTGACGATGTATTGGTGAAACCCACTTCACTGGTTTGTCCGGAGGATGAGCTTGCCCATAATGAGACTAACACACTTCCTGACCCATTATATGAAAGCGTACCGTTCACGAAGTAGGTTGAATTCGTTAACAATCTCGACGTTGGCCATGAAGTCAGATGAACAGATAGGTTGGAAGGTTCGATTGTGAGCGAAACAGACTTTGTTGCAAATTGACGGTCAACCGGTTGTGACCCATTTGTCCAATACCACACTGTCATCGTTACTGTCACTGTGAAGCGACCGTGGAGACCGACCTGCGTTTGATTGATCGACCAATTGGATCTGATTGTTTGTTCGCTTCTTGGAGTAATCTCTACATGTTTCGTCGATAGATTTGTGACGTTCTCTGATTTGGTGAAATTAGAGGACATTGCGAGAATCCACTGCAATCCTGAGATTGTGGACAAACCAGAATTGAGAACCGATGCGCTCGCCGTCAGATTTTGGCCGATTCTTGCCGAAACGTTGAGGCTCTCTGTGGGGGTAGATACGAAGGAGAGTGACTCTATTGTAAGTTGGGTCTTGAATTGTGGGAAGTATGTTGGTGTTGCTTGATCTGTCGTGTTTGAAAGTAGAGCCGCCGGGTATCCGGTAATGAGTAGTGGGGTGTCGTTAGAGTATAGGTCCAGTGCCTGTTGCGACACATTGAACGAGTAGTTCCCTACATACAACCATTCTGTTGATCGATCAGTATGCGTAAAGTCTACCGATGCCAATGGAAGAAGCCCGATCCCACTCGATGTGGGTGATGGTGATGTGAGTCCGACCTGTCCTCCTGTAATTGTTCTAACAATCCACGCTATGTATTGCCTAACAGGACCGAGCGAGGTCGATAGCGCGTTTAATTCATTTGTAACAGGACTCATTGCGCGAATCAAGATCGATGCGTTTGGTATGCCTCCCGCCGGCCCTTGAACTGTAAATCTTGTCCAACGATAGGCAGCTACAACCGATCCCGGCTCTACTTGAATTGGTGAAGTGTTTCCTGCTATGCCTGATACAGTGTCATTGAGTAGATACCCAGTAGAACCAGTACTAATTACGAGCTTGTTTGAATCCCATGGGTATGGCGGGAATTCCGAAGTAGGAGAGGCCGGTAAAGGACTGAAGTTGATATCAATGCTGGAATCGATCAACTCGGCGGTTGATCGATTCCCTTCGATATGGATGTCATATCTAATGAACGGATCGAGCTGAATGGATGCATTCCAGATTTCGAAACCAGAGGTTCCGATGTTCGATAGACTTAGCGTAACATTGCTCTGTTCACCAGAGAATGAACTGACATTCTGAAGGACTCCTATGACACCATCTTGGGATAAGGCTGCTATTCCTTCTGCCGGTATTGCTACGTAAGCAGTTCTCGGCGTACTGGTTGGAAGTGCGAAGAACCGCCCCAGTGGTATCGTTGCATTTCGGTATTGCAAGGTTGCATTACCTGCTAGTTGTGCGGACGAGCTGTAGTTTAGGGCGACGATCCCCCCTGCGAATCCCCCGGGGTAGAGTAGGTCCTGAACAAGGGACGCGGTGCCTATTGGGACGGAAAAGTTGCTAAACGTTACCTTCGATCCAGGATTGATGAAACTGCTATTCGGATCGTTGAGTGGTTGGAGGCCGGGCAATCCGAACGACGATATATTGTCCGCATAGGTGTCTTGAATACTACTGCCAAACACCTCGAGCGTGGCTCCCCCCGAGACCATGAGGTCTGGACTGTATGATAGGTCATGAACGGTTGTTGAGGTGTAGTTTGATGCGAGTCTCTGCTCGGCCGCCGTGACTTTCGAACCATTTAGTAGCATCGAAGCGTTAGGACCGTTGTCATAGACCCAACCTGGGAATGATAGAATGGAGTCATTAGATACAAACCTTCCATAGATGGTAAGATTGAGTTTCGGGTAATCTGACACATCATTCATTACTGTGGATAGCGTTGAATTATCTAGGAATACGCTACCTGAATCCACGAATTGTGACATGTTCGCTATCCTTGCTGAAAGTCGGAGAGTTGGCGGGCCGATCGTCTGCTGAATCTCCAGCGTAGCATTCTGAATCGTAAGCGCGCCTCCTCTATCGACTTGCACTCCATCACTCACGACGAAGTGCCTGTCGGCAGGCGTTCCATTGACCCAATAGTGAGTGTTGGGAGGAACAACGATTCGTGTGAGTAGTGTGCTGCTATGGACGCCATGGTCGGCAGAGTTTGAGCTTTGGAACCCAACGCTAGATTGCAAGGTAATTGTTGAGAGGTCGTGACCGGACGGTGGTACCCCCCACCAAACTGCCAGTAGGACCGCGATTGTAACCAGTCCGACTCGAAGTTCCGAAGAGGAGGACATTACGCACGTTGAATTTCAGATGAGGCTCGGTTGTTACATTTCGATGACAACCTTTCCGAATAGGTCAGGAGCTTCCAGCCGAGCCATTCCATCCCGGGCCCGGCTGAGGGGGTACACTGAATCTATGACAGAGTGAAGGCGCCCACTAGAGATCTCTCCTATCACTTCTTGAAACTCACTTTGATTTGCCATCGTGCTGCCACGGATGGATGCCTGTCGCCAAAAAAGTGTGCGAAGGTCCACTTGAGCAATTGGTCCAGTAGTCGCTCCAATCACCACGATTCTGCCACCTCGCGCTATCGCTCTTAGAGAGTGTGGAATTGACGTGGCCCCAACCGAGTCGAAGATTACATCGGCGCCCTGCCTTTCACTCCAATCCCAGATCAATCGATCCACGGGTATGCTACTGTCGGCTAATAAGGCTGCATCAGCACCCAATCGCAAGCTTCGTTGACCCTTGGCAGCCGACCTAGTTACAACAGCGACCTTAGCCCCAAGGCGTCGCGCTACCTGTATCGCAGCGGTTGCAACGCCTCCTCCCGCGCCGATGATTGCTACGCGGGATCCGTTCCCTACTTCCCCAATGGTTTTCAAAGCTCGCCATGCGGTCTGAAAGACAAGAGGGACAGCAGCGCCATCACGAAACGATAGAGACGGCTCCAACCGATACACGTTTGTCTTAGGAACCACGATAAAATCCGTCAAACTTCCCTGTGTGTGTTCCCCAAGGATTCTAAACTTGCGGCATAGCGATTCCTGACCCCGTTGGCATTCGTCGCACGATCCATCGGAAAATCCGGGATTGACAAGGACTCGATCGCCCGCGCTGAACGAGTTAACACTTGATCCGACCGACTCGATTGTTCCACTCGCGTCCGAACCTAGTATGTGGGGTCGCTCGACCTCCACGCCAGGAATTCCTGCCAATGTAAAGAGGTCAAGGTGATTGAACGCAGCCGCCCGCACACGAACCTTGACTTCGTGTGGGCCCGGTTCGGGCTCCGGTACATCCACGAACTCCAAGCGATCCATTCCTCCGTGGTCCCGGAAGCCGAAGCCGCGCATTGCATCAACCCCCATCCAGGCGGAGCGACCACCGAGTTCCATCAGGGCCGTCTTCCAGATCGACCCCTACAGCACGGAGCTCGTCTCGGATCCGGTCCGCCTCGGGGAAATCGCCGCGCTGGCGGGCGCGGGAGCGGGCCCGGATCGCGACCTCCACCGCTCCCCCAATCGCCTTCGGGGGGGAATCCGTGCCCGACTCCGGGAAGAGGCCCAGCATGGTCTCGGCCCACCGGAACGGGCCCATGAGCGCTTCGATCGCGGCGGCGGAGTACGCGTCCACATCGCGGAGCTCGTGGATGGTTCGGGTCCACTGGAACAGGGTGGCGATCGCCTCCCGGGTCCGGAGGTCGTCGGCGAGGAAATCGTCCATCGCCGCCACGGTGTCTGCCGACGCCTGCTCGAGGTCCGCCGGAAGCGCGGCCCCGTTTTCCGGGGCGACCCGTGCGCGGAGCGCCAGCCGATCGTAGGTCGTGCGCAGGCGGCCATACGACTCCCTCGCCTCGGCCAGGCTCTCGCGGGGCCGGAAGTCGAGGGGGCTGCGGTAGTGGGCGTTCAGGTAGTACAGCCGCAGGGGCATCGCGCCGTACTCTGAGAGGGCCGCCTCGAGCGACGCGACGTTCCCCAGGGACTTGGACATCTTCTCCCCGTCCATCCGGACGAGCCCGTTGTGCATCCAGTACTCCACCAGGGGCGACCGGCCGCTGGCGCCCTCCGCCTGGGCGATCTCGGCCTCGTGGTGGGGGAAAAGAAGGTCGATTCCCCCCCCGTGGATGTCGTACTGCGGCCCAAGAAGGCGCCCGGTGATCGCCGTGTCCTCGATGTGCCAACCGGGCCGGCCGGGTCCCCATGGGCTCTCCCAGCTCGGCTCCCCGGGGGTCGCGGCCTTCCAGAGGACGAAGTCCTCGGCCGACCGCTTGCGCGGGTCCCGCTCGATCCGGGCCCCCGGCCGCAGCGACGCGACCTCCTGCCCGCTCAGGCGGCCGTACGACGCGAACCGGGAGACGGCGTAGTAGACCGACCCATCCTCGGCACGGTAGGCGTACCCTCCCCGCTCGAGCTGCTCGATCTGCTCGATGATCTCCGGAATGTAGTCGGTCGCAAACGGGTAATGGTCCACGCTCGTGACGCGCATCCGGTCCATCAGGGACCGCCAGGACCGGAAGTAGCGCGCCGACCGCTCGAGCGGATCCTCGCCCGCCTCCGCGGCCCGTGCGATGACCTTGTCGTCGAGGTTGGTCACGTTCTGGACATAGAAGACCCGGTACCCCCACTGGCGCAGGGCCCGGGCGAGGACATCGAACACCACTGCGAAGCGGCCGTGCCCGATGTGGGCGTCATCGTAGGTGGTCAGGCCACAGACGAACATGCCGACGCGCGGCGGGAACCGGGGCTGGAACAGGCGGACCTCCCGGTGGCGCGTGTCGTAGAGGCGGACCCGGCGCATCCTCACACCTTCCGCAGGGCCTGCCGCACGTCCTCGGCGAGATCCTCCGGGTCTTCGATGCCGCAGGAGAGCCGCAGCAGCCCGTCCCCGATCCCGCGCGCCATGCGGATCGGCCGCGGCACGCTCGCGTGGGTCATGCTCGCCGGGTGGTCGGCCAGCGATTCCACGCCGCCCAGGCTCTCCGCGAGCGTGAAGATCCGCAGGGCGCGGGCGAACCGGCGCGCCGCCGCGCCGGTTGGGAGATCGAAGCTGACCATCCCCCCGAATCCGTCCATCTGGCGCCGGGCGATCCGGTGCTGGGGGTGTTCGGGCCGGCCCGGATAGTGGATGGCCGCCACCTTGCGGGACTCCTCGAGCACGGAGACGACCGCGCGTGCGCTCGCCTCGTGGGCCCGCATCCTCAGGCCGAGGGTATGGATCCCGCGGAGGACGAGGAAGCAGTCGAGGGGACCCGGCACCGCGCCGACGCTGTTCTGGAGCCAGGCGTACTCCTCTCCGAGCCGGTCGGAACGGACGATCATCGCCCCGCCGAGAACGTCCGAGTGGCCCCCGAGGTACTTCGTTGTCGAGTGGAGGACGATGTCGGCGCCATGCTCGATCGGCCGCTGGAGGGCGGGGCTCGCGAAGGTGTTGTCGACCGCCATCAGGGCACCGACCCGGTGGGCGAGCCGCGCCACGCGATCCAGGTCGACGACCTTGAGCAGGGGGTTCGTCGGGGTTTCCACATAGACGAGGCGGACCTCCCCCCCCTCGAGAGCCTCCTCCAGGGCGGCAGGGGCGGTCATGTCGAGGAAGTCGACCCGCACCCCGAAGCGCCGACGGTGGTGGTCCATCAGGCGCCAGGTCCCCCCGTAGACGTCGTCGATCGCGACGATCCGGCTTCCCGTCCCGAAGTTCTCGAGCAGGGTCGCGATCGCGGCCATCCCGCTCGCGAACGCGAGGCCTCGGGCTCCCCCCTCCAATGCG
>JAVYSA010000028.1:0-17885 GCA_038729445.1 Thermoplasmata archaeon | reverse complement strand
GGGAACGGGTGCGGGCCGACCGCGCTGCCGATGAGGTAGTGCGTCGTGCGCACGTGGGTGATCCAGTCCCGCAGCGCCTCGTTGATCGCGTCCTTGAGGGTGCGCTGGCCGGTCCGCACGGGGCGGACGGTCGCGCCGAGCAGCCGCATCCGCTCGACGTTCGGCCGCTGGCGCTCGATGTCGACCTCCCCCATGTAGATCTCGGTCGCGAGGCCGAGGGCCGCGCCGATCATCGCCGTCGCGACGCCGTGCTGGCCCGCCCCTGTCTCGGCGATCAGCCGCTGCTTGCCGAGCCGGCGGGCCAATAGCCCCTGGCCCAGCGCGTTCGTGATCTTGTGGGCGCCGCCATGGAGCAGGTCCTCCCGCTTCAGCCAGATCTCGGCCCCTTTGGCCCGGCGGGAGAGCCGGGCGGCGTGGTAGAGCGGCGTCGGCCGGCCGGCCCAGTCGCGGGCCCGGCGCGCGTACTCCTCCCGGAACGACCGGTCCGCCCAGGCGGAGCGCCAGCCCGCCGCGAGCTCCTCGAGGGCCGGGACCAGGGTCTCGGGGACGTAGGCCCCCCCGAACGGGCCGAACCGCCTAGGCACCGCGGGCCTCCTCCGCCGCGCGGACGGCCTCGAGGAACCGGCGCATCCGTTCCGGATCCTTGACGCCGGGCCGGGACTCGATCCCCGTGGAGACGTCGACCCCCCACGGCCGGACGGTCCGGATCGCCTCGCCGACCGTCTCCGGCGTCAGTCCCCCCGCGAGGATCGCCTTGCGTCCCGCGAGGCGGTCGACCAGCTGGGCGCAGGTCGGCCAGTGGGGCGGCCGGCCGGTCCCTCCCGCCCGCTCCCCGTCCGCGGTGTCGATATGGATGCGGCGGAAGTCGGCGTCGTCGAACGCGGGGGGGAGCACCGGGGGCTCCGGCCCGGAGGGGATCGGCACCGACGGGATGATCCGGTGCCGCTCGACCGCGTCGAGCCCGCCGGGGATCGTCCCGTGGAGCTGGACCCAGTCGACGCCGACGGTGTCGAACGCCTCGTGCACGAGGTCCGTGGGTGGGTCGACGAGGACCGCCCACACCTCGAGCGGCGGCGGGACCGCCTCCGCGATCTCCCGGGCCCGCTCCACGGTGAGCGTCCGGGGGGACCGGGGGACCTCGACCACGAGTCCGATCGCCCCCTCCTCCGGTCGGACCTCCTCGAGGACCGAGGGGTCGGTGATGCCGCAGAACTTCACGAACGTCCTCATCCCGGCCCCTCCTTCACGGCGGCCGCGCGGAGCTCCCGGACAAACGCCACGGGATCCCGGGCCCGTGCGAAGCCGGTCCCGACCAAGATCCCCCCGGCCCCCCAGCTCCGCCACCGGCGCGCTCCCTCCGGGCCCTCGACCCCGCTCAGCCCGAGGAACGGGCCTCGGCCGGCGAGGCGGCGGGCGGTCTCGCGCACGACGTCGGGGCGGAAGGCGAGCGAACCCAAGTCGCGGAGGTTGACCCCCCACATCGCGGCGGGAACCTCGTCGGCGAGCTTGAGCTCTTCCGGGGCGTGGAACTCGAGCAGGACCTCGAGGCCGGCCCGGCTCGCCTCCTCCGCGAGCCGCCGCAGCGGCACGGCGGTCCTACCCTCCTGCTCGAGCCGCGCAATGAGGAGGATGGCGTCCGCGCCGGCGTGCCGCGCCGCCGCGATCTGGCGGGGGTCGATGACGAGGTCCTTGCAGAGCACCGGCCGCGTCGCCGCCGCGGCGACAGCACGGACGTCCTCAACGCTCCCTCCGAAGGACGGCGAGGTCGCGAGGCAGGAAAGGGCGTCGGCGCCCGCCGCCTCGGCGCGCCGGACGAACACGGCCGGCCCCTCCGAGGGGAGCTCCGGGTCCGCCGCGCCCGGGGACCGGCGCTTGTGCTCGAGGAGGATCGCCCAGCCTCCCGGGGCCCCGCGGACCGCCGCGGCCAGGGACCGCGCCGGCCGGGAGGGGCGGGGGTCCGTCGCCGCAGGCCCGGCGGAGCCGATCCGGTCGAGGCTGGCGCGAATCTCCGGAAGGACGGTGTCGAGGAAGCTCATCGACCGGCGACCTCCCGGGGCCCCGCCTCCGATGGGCCGCCAGCGAGCGTCCGCAGCCGGCCGAGCAGCGCGGCCGCAGCCCCCCGGTCGAGCGCGGCGGCGGCCCGATCGATCGCGGCGGCATAGCTGGGGGCGTCGCCGCGCACCCACAGCGCCGCGGCGCTGGTCAGGACCACGCTGCCCCGGCGCGCCCCGCCCCCTCCGGCGAGGATCCGTTCCGCCTCCCGTGCGGCGTCGGGGGGAGGCAGCGCGTCGAGCGGTCCTCGCCGGTCCTCCGGGGGGAGCCAGCGCCGCGGATCGATCCGCCATGGGCGGGCCGAAGCCCGTCCGATCGGGTAGGCCACCGTCTCCGCCTTCGACGAGATCTCCCCCGTGCCGTCGCGGGAGAAGACGGCGAGCCCCCGCTGGACCCCGAGGCGGGAGGCGGCGTCGGCCAGGCGGCGGGCGGTCGGGCCGTCGGGCGCACCGACGATCGCGTGCGAGGGGGCGGCCGGGTTCGTCAGGGGCCCGATGAGGTTGAACGCCGTCGGCACGCCGAGGAGGCGGCGGACCGGCGCGACCGCGCGCATCGCCGGATGGAAGACCGGGGCATGAAGGAACGCGATCCCCTCCGCTCGGAACGCCCGTCGCGCGAACGCCGGGTCGTCGAGGAACCGTGCGAGGCCGAGGGCCTCGACCAGGTCGCTCGACCCGGCCCAGCCGCCCCGCGCGCCGCGCGCGCTCCGGTTCCCGTGCTTGAGGACCGGCGCGCCGGCGGCCCGGACGACCAGCGCGCTCACCGTCCCGACGTTGAACGCCGGCCGGGGCGCCCCGCCGGTGCCGCACAGGTCGACCGGCCGCTGCCGGGGGAGGACCGGGAACGGCGCCGACCGGCGGCGCAGCGCCCGGGCGATGGCGGCGAGCTCCGCCGCGGAGAGCCGTGCGGGAGGCCGTGCGACGAGGAGCGCCGCCCGCTCCGCATCGGAAAGGGCCGGGTCGGTGAGCCGGGCGACCCACTCCTCCGCCGTCGCCCCGACGAGCGGCCGTCCGGCGAGCAGGCGCGCGAGCAGCCCCTCGTCGGCCCCGCTCATCGGGCCGCCTCCGCGAGGAAGTTGCGCAGCATCCTCGGCCCTCCCTCCGTCAGGAACGACTCGGGGTGGAACTGGACGCCGACGATCGGCGCGTTTGCATGGCGGACCGCCATCAGGCTCCCGTCCGGGGCCCACGCGATCGGGCGGAGCGCCGGCGGCATCGGATGACGCGCGACCCGCAGGGAATGGTACCGGGCCGCGGCGAACGGGTTCGGCATCCCGTCGAAGATCGGGTCCGGCGCGTGGCGGACGGGCGTCGTCTCCCCGTGGACCGGACGGCCGCGGACGATCCGCGCCCCGAACGCGTCGCCGATGATCTGGTGCCCGAGGCACACGCCGAGGGTCGGGATCCGGCCCGAAAGCCGCCGGAGGACCGCCCGGGCCGTGCGGGTGACCCGGCGGTCCGACGGATGGCCGGGGCCCGGGGAGAGGACGATCGCCCCCGGTCTCTGCCGCGCGACCGCCGTCCACGGCTCGGTGTAGCGCAGGCAGCGCACCTCCGCACCGGCCTCCGCGAGCCCCTGGACAAGGTTGTACGAGAACGAGTCCTCGTGGTCGATCACGACGACGCGCATGGGGGCCTCCCGACGAGGGTCCGCTCGAGCCGCTCGCGCTTCGTCCGGATCTCGGTTTCCTCCCGCGCGGGGCGCGATCCCCAGACGATCCCCGCGCCGGCCGCCGTGTAGAGCGACCGTCCGCGGGCGAACGCCGTGCGGATCGCAAGGGCCCAGGCGGCCCGGCCGCCCGGCCTCAGGCACCCGACCGCGCCGCCGTACGGGCCCCGCCAGGTCCGCTCCTCCCGGCGGAGGAGCGCCGTCGCGCGGATCTTCGGCGCCCCGCTCACCGTGCCGGCCGGGAACGCGGCCGCGAGCGCGCTCCACGGGCCGACCTCCGGGCGCAATCGGGCGTCGACCCGGCTGATGAGGTGGTCGAGCCGGGCGAACCGGACGGTCCGCTCCCGCCAGCGGACGCGTACGGTCCCGGGCCGGGCGATGCGGCCGAGGTCGTTGCGGGCGAGGTCGACCAGCATGCGGTGCTCCGCGAGCTCCTTCGGGTCGCGCTCGAGCAGGCGGCGGCGGGCCCCCGCGGGCCCGATCGGCCGGGTCCCGGCGATGGGATGGATCGCGGCCCGGTCCCCCTCGATCTCGATGACCGATTCGGGGGAGGCTCCCACGATCGTACGGTCGGCAAACTTGAGGCAGTAGAAGTAGGCGAACCGCTCGCGTGCGCGCAGGGCCCCCGCCCGCGCGAGGAGGTCCTCGGGGACCACGAAGCGCCGACGGGAGGAGACCACGACCTGGAACGCCTCCCCGGCCGCGATCGCCCGCCGCAGCCGGCCGACGGCCCGGCGCAGCCGCGGCCCGGGCAGGGTCTCGTCGGCCGACGGCACCTGCCCCTCCGGCCCGCCGTCCCCTCCGGGGGGGCCGACCGGGCGCCGATGGCCCCCGGCGATCCGGGCCTGGTGGAATGTCGGGACCGCGGCGACCTCGCCCAGCGGGAACGGGCCGCGCCGCCCGGCGACGAGCGGCTCCCATAGGGAGTATGCGTCGAACCCGACGTATCCGACGACCGCCCCGTCCGGATGGGCGGAGAGCCAGCGCCCGGTCCATTGGTCGAGCCGGCGCGGGGGGGCGGGCCGGCTCAGGCGAAGGACCTCGTCGGCCGTTGTGAACCATCCGGCCCAGCGGCGGCCCAGCCCCGGTGCGTCGCCCCGCTCGAAGTAGCCGCAGACCGGGCGCCGCGAGGCCTCGGCGACGAACTCCTCCCAAGGCCCTTCGGTCATCGGCGGGGGGCCTCCACGAGCGCCCGGTGGAGCGCGCGGACGGCGCGGGCCCCGAGGTGCACGGGAACCGCGAAGGAGAGCGACCGCGGGGTCGCGCTCAGACCCTCTCCCCGCGCAAGGACCTGGAGCGGCAGGCGGCCGAGGTCGTCGAGCACCCCGTCGCCGATGGCAGTGACCAGGGAGACTGGCACCGGTCCCTCGAGGGCCACGCTCCCCTCGCGGGCGAGGGCGGCGAGGCCCCGCCGGGCCCGTGCCGCGCTCGCGCGGTCGAGGACGACGCTCAGGCAGGAGGACGACGTGAAGAGCGTCACGATGTTGATGTCCAGCTCGCGGAGCCGGTCCGTGACCTCCGCGACAATGCCGGGACGCTGCCGGCCCCCGGGAACCCGGACCCGGATCAGCGCGAGCGGGGCGAGGGCGCTGATCGCTCGCATCCCGTCCGGCCCGCGCGGGGGTCCGATCGTGGTCGACGCCCCGGGCTGGTCCAGCGGGCGGACGACCAGCTCGATGCCGTGCGCCTTCGCCGGCTCGACCGTCAGGGGATGGAGGACCTTCGCGCCGAACTGGGCCAGCTCCTCCGCCTCCTCGTAGGAGAGGCGGCGGATCGGGCGGGCCGTGGGCACGAGCCGGGGATCCGCCGAGAGGACCGCAACGTCGCGCTTGACGAGCTCCACCCGGGCCGCGCCAAGGATCGCGCCGAGGGCGGTGGCGCTGTAGTCGGAGCCCCCCCGGCCGAGCGTGGCGATGCGGCCCTCGAGGCTGCGGCCAAAGTAGCCGGTGACCACGGGGACATCGCCCCGGGCGAGGATCCGGCCGAGCGCCCGGCGGACCGGCCGCCGCGAGCGCTCCAGGAGGACCGTGGCGCGGCCGTGCTGGCCGTCCGTGACGAGGCCGATCCGGTCCGCCTCGACCGGCACGGCCGGGACCCCTCGCCCCGCAAGCGCGTCGGCGAGCCAGACGACCGCGAGCCGCTCCCCATAGCTCAGCAGGCGATCGGAGACGGCCGGATCGGCCGCCCCGACCTCCTCGAGGGAGGAGACGGCCTGCCCGAGACGGCGCAGGAGCGCCGTGCCGGCGGCCGGCGCGCCGGCGTGGGCGCGGGCGACGCGGGCGATGGCCCGCCGATGGGCCGCGCGGTCCCGCGGCCGCTCAAGGATCCCCTTGAGGAGGTCCGTGACGCCGGCCCGCGCGGAGGCGACGATCACCACGCGGACCCCGCCCCGCCGCAGGCGCCGGGTCCGCTCCGCGATCCGGGCCGGATCCCCGACCGACGCCCCGCCGAACTTGAGCACGACGAGCCGGCGGCGGGCCCGCGTCATGCCGCCCTCCGGTTCCCTCGGCCGAGCCGGCCGTGCGCGGCCGCGAGCTCCGCGTTCAGGACCGAGCCGCCCGCGCCGCCGCGGACGGCGTTGTGCGAGAGGACGAAGCACCGGAGGATCGGCGGATCCCACCGGAGGCGCCCGACGGAGACCGCCATGCCCCGGGCGCGGGGCGGGTCCCCCGCCCACCGGTCGCGGATCGGCTGCGGCCGGTCGGGCTCCCTCCGGAGCACGACGGGGGGCCGAGGGGCGGTCGGCAGACCGGCCGAAGCGAGCGGATCGAACCCGGCGAGGGCGCTGCGGATCGTCCCGATCGTCGCGTCGGCGCGCCCGGCCACGATCGTGACGGCCTCGAGGTGCCCGTCGCGGACCGGGACGCGCACGCACTGCGCGACGATGCGCGTCCGGCTCGGCACGACCGAGGCCCCGCGGAGGGTGCCGAGCATCCGGCGCGACTCGGCGGCGATCTTCTCCTCCTCGTCCGGGATCCACGGGACGACGTTGTCGGCGATCGCCAGGGAGGGGACGCCCGGGTAGCCGGCCCCGCTGAGGGCCTGATAGGTGGCCACGTGCACCTCCGTGGGCCGCAGGAGGTCCCAGAGGGGGCGCAGGGCGACCACGAGCCCGGCCGCGCTGCAGTTCGGGTCGGCGACCAGGAGGCCCCGACCCGGGCGCGGGGGCGGCCGCCGGAGAAGGTGGTCCGGGTTCACCTCGGGGACCAGGAGCGGCACGTCGCTGTCCATGCGGTGGTCCGAGGCGTTGGTGAAGACGTCGATCCCGCGGCCCGTGAGGGCGGTCTCGGCCGGTCCCGCGTGGCCCGAGGGGAGCGCGGAGAAGACGAGCCGGATGCCGAGGCGGGCGAGGGCTGCGGGGGTACGCGCGCCGAGGCGCCGCCCGGCGAGCTCGGAAGGAGGCGGCTCGGGGAGCTGCCAGAGATCCTCGTAGCGGGTGCCGTCCGTCCGTGAGGTCCCGACCAGGGCCTCGACCCGGAACCATGGATGGTCGGCGAGGAGGCGGGCGAAGTGCTGGCCGATGTAACCCGAGGCGCCGACGATCGCCGCGGGGATCGGGCCGGCCGGCGCGCCCCCCTCCTCGTCCGTCACGGCACGTATCCTCCCCGGAGGGCGAGGTCGGCCAGGGCGATCCAGCCGACGCTCTCCAGCACGACGACCGCCCGGGGCACGATGCAGGGATCGTGACGGCCGGTCACGACGATCTCGGCCTCCGTGCGCCGGACGAGGTCGACGGTCCGTTGGGGCCGCGCGATCGAGCTGGTGGGCTTGACGGCCGTCCGGTAGACGATCGGCATGCCGGTGGCGAGGCCGCCGAGGATCCCTCCGGCGTGGTTCGTGCGTGCGACGACGCGGTCCCCCTCCCATGCGAACGGATCGTTGTGCTCGCTGCCGCGCATGCGGGCCGCCGCGAAGCCGGCGCCGAACTCGATCGCCTTGACCGCCGGCACGGCGAAGGCGAGGTGAGCGATCGCGCTCTCGATCGGGTCGAAGAACGGCTCCCCAAGCCCGATGGGGGCGCCGGCGATGCGGACCTCCACGATGCCGCCGACGCTGTCGCCGTCGCGCCGCGCGCGCCCGATCGCCTCCTCCATCCTCCGGGACGCCTCGGGGTCCGGGCAGCCGATCTCGTTCGCCGCCGCGGCCGCCCGGAGCTCGGCGATGCTCGCGGCCTCGTCGACGTGGGCAACCTCCCCGCCGATCTCCCGGACGAAGCCGACCCCGTCCATCCGCAGGGGAGCGAGGACCGTCCGGGCGACCGCCCCCGCGATGACGAGCCCGACGGTCATCCGACCGGAGAAGATCCCGCCGCCGGAGAGATCGGCATCGTCCCCGAACCGGATGCGCGCCGGATAGTCGGCATGCCCGGGCCGCGGCGTGTCGCGGATCCGCTCGTACGGCTCGCGCCGGACGTCCTCGTTGGCGACATGGGCCCGCAGCGGGCCGTCGCTGCGGCCGCCCGCGATCCCCCGGTCGATGACGAGGGCGTCCGCCTCCTGGCGCTTGGTCGCCAGACGGCGTCCGAGCGGTCGGCGGCGATCGAGGGCCGCCTGGATCGCGCCGACGTCGATCGGTGTGCCGGGGGGGATCCCCTCGATCTCGACCCCGACCTCGGGGCCGTGGGAGTGCCCGAAGATCGTGATCCGGAACCGTTCGCCGAACCGCATCGTCATCGCCCGAGGTCCCTCCCAGCTCCGCCCGAGCCCCATCCGCGGATCATGGACCAGAATCGCGGGAACGACTTCGAGACCGCCTCGGCCGGGCCGATCCGGCATGGGCCTCCGGCAGCGAGGGCTCCGACCGCGGCCGACATGACGACGCGGTGGTCGGCCGGCCCGTCCCAGGAGAACGGGAGGACGGGCGGCCGAGACCGGATCCGGATCGTGCCGTCGGCCGACATCCGGACCCGTGCGCCCACCGCCCGCGCGAGCGACGCGGTGGCCGCGGCCCGGTCGCTCTCCTTGAGAGCGAGGTGGCGGACCGGGGCGAGCACGCTCGTCCCGGGCTCCGGCACGACGGCGGCGAGGACTCCGACGAGCGGCGCCAGATCCGGCGAATCGGCGAGATCGGCGCGCACCGGCCGTCGCAAGGGCCCGTCCACCCGGACTCCGGCGGGGGTCCGCCGGACGCGTGCCCCCATCCGGCGGAGCAGGCCGAGGAGCGCCAGGTCGGCCTGGGGCCATCGGAGATTCCTGGCCGATCCCGTCCCCCGGACGGTCACGCTTCCCCCGGTGGCGGCCGCCGCCGCCCATGCATAGGCCGCGGAGGAGGCATCGGGCGGGACCTCAAGGCGCCGCCGCGGGGGGACGAGGGGTCCGCCGATCCCCCAGGCCCGCCCGCGGTGGTCCGCCCGGGCACCGAAGGCCCGGAGGGTTGCCGCGGTCGCGTCGACGTACGGCCGGGAGACGACCGGGCCGACCAGGGTCAGCCGGGATCGGGCGGGGAACGCCGCGAGGGCAAGCATGAGGGCGGAGACGGGCTGGGAGGAGTCGGCCGCCGGCAGGGCGAGAGCCCCGGGCGAGATCGGTCCCTCGATCGTCACCGGGATCGACCGGTGCGCCCGGGGGCGGCGGACGCGGGCGCCGAGCCCCTCGAGCGCTCCGGTGAGCGGCTCAAGCGGTCGCATCGGGAGACGGCCCCGGCCCGTGAAGGTCACGGGCCGGTCGAAGAGCGCCGCGGCGGCACAGAGCAGCCGGAGGGTCGTGCCGGACTCGCCGCAGTCGATGGTGACGGGCCGGCGCAGGCGGTAGCGTGCCGGTCCGCGCACCGACCAGCCTTCCCCCGCGATCGCGATCCTCGCCCCCAGGCGCCGGAGCCCCCGGGCGGTGGCGAACGTGTCGGTCGACCGCAGGGCGCGCACGATGCGGACCGTGCGTCCTCGAGAGAGGCCCGCCGCGACGGCGAAGCGGTGCGTGTAGCTCTTGGAGCCGGGGATGTCGACGGTCCCCTCGGCCCGGCCCGGGACCACCGTCCGGTTCACGTCCCTCCGGCCTCCCCGCTGCGGCGGCGCAGGAACTTTGCGATCCGCACCGTGGTCCCTTCCGGTCCGTGGGCCCGGAGGCGATCGGCGATCGGCGCGAGCCGCTCCCGCGGCGCGACGATCGCCACCGTCGGGCCCACGCCGCTGACGCCGCTCGCGACGGCCCCGAGTTCCGCCGCCTCGCGGTGGAGGCGGGCATAGGCGTACCCCATCGCCTCTTCCACGGCAGCGGTGTTGTGCCGGATCGCTTGGGCCCAGTCCCCCACCCGGGCGGCCTCGACCGCGGCGCGGGCCGGCGCGGAGCCCCCGTCGAACCGGTCGCGGAGCGACGGGCTGGGCGGGTGGGTCCCCGGTGGGATCCAGAGGACGACCCCCAAGTCCGCGGGAACCTCGAAGTGCCGCAGGAGCCGACCGGCCCGGTTGTCGGCGACGATGCCCCCGCCGATGAGGCATGCGGCGGCGTCGTCGAGCGCGCCGGTCGCGCTCTGGCCGATCTCGCGCGCGACCGTCGCGGTCAAGGAAGCGATCTCCTCCCGGGAACGGCAGAGGCCGAGAGCGCTCGCCGTCGCGCACGCCGCCGCACCGGCGACGGCCGAGGAGCTCTTGAGCCCGCGTCCGACCGGGATCGACGAGTCGATCGCGATCTCGACCCTCCACGGCCCTGTCGGCGCAGTGTCGAGGACCCGACGGACGGTGGCGGCGATGAGCGGTCGGCCGGGCGGATCCGGCGCATCGATCCGCCCCGGACCGGTGCCCGCCGGCGCGACCGAGGCGGTCGCGCGCACCCCGAGCGAGATCGCGATCGCCGCACCGACGCCGGTCGGCAGGGCATTGACCGCCGAGATCGCGGCGCTGGCCTCCGCTATGCCGTGCATCCGACCTCCGCGAGGGCCGCCGCGAGCTCGGCCGGCCCGGTCTCGATCCCCCACCAGCGTCGGAAGCTCTCCGCCGCCTGGTAGACAAGGATTCGCGCGCCGTCCTCGTAGGTGCCGCCGGCCGCGAGCACGCGGCGCTCGATCCGGCGCCCGGGCGGGCCGTAGACAAGGTCGAGGACATGGGACCCCGGCGCGAGGTGCCCCTCCCAGGGGAACTCGATCGGCGGATCTCCTTCCCCGAAACCGGCCCCGGTCGCCTGGACGATCAGCGGGGCCGTGCGGTCCGGGTGGCGCTCCACCTCGGCCCCAAACTCCCGGGCGAGAGTCCGGGCGGCGTCCTCCCGGCGGGCGGCGATCCGCACCGCGGCCCCCAGCGCCTGCGCGGCCACCGCTGCCGCCCGCGCCGCCCCTCCGGAGCCGAGCACGAGGACCTCGTCTCCGGGCCAGCGCCCCCTCTCCCGGAGCTCCGTGAGCCGCCGGCGCAGCGCCGCGACGTCGAAGTTGTCGGCGACCCAGCCGTCCCCCTGGCGCGTCAGCGCGTTGGCGCATCCGGCCCGCGCCGCCTCCGGCGTGCTGTGGTCGGCCGCTGCGAGCGCCTCCGACTTCCACGGCATCGTCACGTTGCACCCGGCAAGGCCGTCGTCCCTGAGCCGGGGAAGGACCTCCCGGAACTCCGAGGCCGTCTCCACGTCAAGAGGGACGTACACCCCCGGAAGACCCCGCCCGGCGAACCAGAGGTGGTGGATTCCCGGGGAGGCGCTGTGGGAAACCGGGTGGCCCAGGATCGCGAAGAGGCGACGGCGGTCGCCGCCCGCATAGAACCGGTGGAGCGAGTCGACCGGGGGCTGCGCGGGATCGACCGGACGCTCCCCGGAATCCCGGGGAGGGCCGGCATAGACGACCGCCGCGGCGTAGCGAGGCGCAGCCACCCGGACGATCGGGCCGGATGGGCCGGTCGTCAGCAGCAGGTGGTCGGGATTGCGGAGGTCGGCGGTCTGTGGGCCGATCTCCGCGTAGAACCTGCGGAGGGTCGAGGGGACCACTGCCTTCACGAACCCCCCGGGAGGAACGGAGGCGCCCAAGGAACGCCGCAGCGCGCCGATGTCGGCGCCGGCCGGGTGGTGCGTGGAGAGGATGATCCGCGGCGTCGGCCCGGAGGCCCCGGTCGACGGCAGGGAGTCCCGGGCCCTCTCGATGTCGACATACCCGAACGGAAGGGCCACGAGCCCACGGAGCACGGCCTCCCGGGCGGGGCCGGCGTCCTCGCCTTCCCCCCCCTCCGCCCGGGATCGGTACGTCCCCACGAGCGGCACCGGAGGCGGGGGATCGAACAGCGTCTCGAGGTGCCCCCTCTCCGCCGGATCGAGCCGGTCGACCCGCACCTCGACCAGGTCGGCACCCGCCTGGGCCGCGGCCTCCACGGCCCTGCGCACCGCCCTGACGGTGCGGCCGGGGGCGGTCGCGATGAGGAGCGGAGCGCCGGTCATCGCTCGTCGATCGTCTCCTCGACCGCCACCCCCAGGTGGCGGCCGGCCGGAAGTCGTGCGAACGGAACGACCGCGCCGGGCGCGAGGGCGGTGACCGCCGCCGGCCCGGCCTCGGTGGCGAGCCGGACCGTCTCCGCCTCCTGGAGGAATGCCGTGAACCGGTGCCCCCCCTCCTCGGCCTCGATGAGTGTGAGCGGGCGGCGCTCGACCTTCACCCGACCGACACGCACGGAGCGGAGGCCGGTGCCGCCGGCCCGGCAGGCCAAGACCGAGTCCCCGGCCTCGAGCTCCGAGAGGTAGCGCGTCTCTCCGCTGGAGAGCAGCACATAGAGGTGGGCCGCCCCCGCGTTCACCCGGAACGGGCGGGGCCGGGTGAACCGCGATCCGACCGCCTCGCTCAGGACGAGGAGGAGGCGGGCCGCTTGGCTGCCGACCAGGATCCCCTCGTCGTCCCTCAGCAGGGAGGTGGTGTCGACGAGGATGCGGTCGCCCATGCCGCTCGTCCGGACGGTGCGGACGGTCGCCTGGCTCCACGCCGGAGCGATCCGTGGCCGATCGAGGATCTCCTCGAGCCGGTCGATCCCCTCCGGTTCCCCGATGCGGGCAACCACGACATCGGCGCCGTGCTCGAGGGCACCGAGCGCCCCCGGGACGTCCTCCGGCCGGTCGGCGACCACCCAGAGGGTCCCCGGCGCCCGGCGCGCGGCGACCAAGGTCTCGAGAGGGATCACCCGCTCGTGATGCCAGCGGACGGCGACCGGAGCGCCAGCCCGGAGCCGGTCGACCAACGCCGGCAGGTCGGATGGGCCGTCGGCCTCGACCAAGGGGACGTGGCGTCCCTCCGCGTCAACGTACCCGTCCGACCGACGGGGGATCTCGGCATCGGTCGGACCGCAGCGGGGAAGCCCTCGGCGAGCGGCGTGGGCAGCGACGGCGGCGGCCCGCTCGGGAGGGCCGATCGGCTCGATCACCACTCGCCGGTCGGTCATGAGGAACCGTGCCCGTCCCCGTGGAGGATCGCCGCGACCTGCCGCGCGAGGGGCTCGACCGGGCGGCGCTGGAAGAGGTTGCGTCCGATGCAGATTCCGGCCGCTCCCGCCTCCACCGTCTCCCGGACCAGCCGCAGGAACCCGGCGTCGTCGCTCTGCCGGGACCCCCCTCCCAAGAGAAGGGGGACCGGCGTCGTCGCGACCAGGCGGCGGTATTCGGCGAGGGAACCGGGATAGCCGGTCTTGACGATGTCGGCCCCGGTGTCCGCCGCCGCACGGCAGGCATGGCGGATCTCGTCCGCCGTGCCGCCGCCCGGTTTCTTGACGTAGGCCATGCACATCAGGGGGAGGCCGACCGACCGGCATTGGTCGGCCGCGATGCCGAGGGAACGGAGCATCTCCCCTTCGGCAGGGATCCCGAAGTTCACCTGGACCGAAAGGAGGTCGGCGCCGAGGGCGACCGCCTCCTCGGCAGTCCCGACCAGAGCCTTCCGATCGGGCTCCGGCCCGAGCGAGGTGGAGGCCGAAACGTGGATCCCGAGAAGCGTCCGCGGCAAGAGGACGGGAACGAGCGGCCCGACCGCACCCTTGGGAACGACCACAAGGTCGACCCCGCCCCGCTGGAGCTCCTCGACCAGCGGCGCGGTCCGCTCCAGCCCATCGATCGGCCCCATCGAGACCGAGTGGTCCAGGGGAACCGAGAACAGGCGGTGTCCCTCCCCGGGAAATATCCGTCGCAGCCGGATCGCCTTGCCGTACATCGTCCCCTCCTCCCTCTCGTTCCTTCCTGAGGGAATCGCCCGGGGGCGACCCGCGTCCGTCGCAGCAACGGGGGTCGCGCCGGCCGGGCGCTCCCCTCTCACCAGACCCAGATCATGGCCGCCCGCGCCCGGGTCGAACTCTCGTCACGGCAGACCGACGTGGCGACCACGCCCGGCGCAGCATGGGCGCCTATTAATCCTTGATAGTGCGGCCGGGTTGACGTCCCCCGAGACCGGTTCCCCGCCGCGCCGCGTCGGTGGGTCCGGGGCCCTCCTTGGACGGGCACGGTGCAGGACGGTGGGTCCCGCCGGCCGGCGCCCGGGGCGGGGGGCGCGGTTCGGCGTGACGCCGTCTTTTTATACTAACGCTTGTTAACTGCTGTCGAAAAGCTACCGGACCTCCTCGAGGTCCGGCGCGAGGGCCAACATGGCAAAGATCATCGGAATCGACTTGGGGACGAGCAATTCCGCCGCGGCGGTCCTGGAGGGCGGGCGACCGGTCATCATCCCGAGCGCGGAGGGGACGACGGTCGGCGGAGGCAAGGCATTCCCGTCGTACGTCGCCTTCACGAAGGACGGCCAGCTCCTGGTCGGGGAGCCCGCGCGTCGGCAGGCGATCTCCAATCCGGAGGGTACCGTCACCGCCTTCAAGCGGAAGATGGGCACCGATTACAAGTACCGGATCCACGGGAAGGAGTACACCCCCCAGCAGCTGTCGGCGTTCCTGCTCCAGAAGATCAAGCGGGACGCCGAGGCGTTCCTCGGGGACAAGGTGGAGAAGGCCGTGATCACGGTCCCGGCCTACTTCAACGACAACCAGCGGCAGGCGACGAAGGATGCCGGGCGGATCGCGGGTCTCGACGTCGTCCGGATCATCAACGAGCCGACGGCCGCGAGCCTTGCCTACGGCCTCGACAAGGCGGGGAAGACGCAGAAGATCCTCGTCTTCGACCTCGGCGGCGGGACCCTGGACGTCACGATCATGGACTTCGGCGAGGGGGTCTTCGAGGTCCTCTCGACGAGCGGGGACACCCAGCTCGGCGGAACGGACATGGACACCGCGATCACGGAGTGGATCGCGGGGGAGTTCCGCAAGGACTCCGGCGTCGACATCCACTCCGACAAGATGGCGATGCAGCGCGTCCGGGACGCCGCGGAGAAGGCCAAGATTGAGCTCTCCTCGACGCTCGAGACCCAGATCAACCTGCCGTTCCTGAGCGCGACCAAGGACGGACCGAAGCACCTGACCCTGACGCTGACGCGCGCGAAGCTCGAGGAGCTGCTCCGGCCGATCGTGGAGCGGTGCCGGGCCCCGATCGCGCAGGCGATTGCGGACGCGAAGCTCTCCAAGGGCCAGATCGACCGCATCGTGCTGGTCGGGGGACCGACCCGGATGCCGATGATCCAGAAGTTCCTCGAGGCGGAGACCGGCCGCCCGATCGAGCGCGGCGTCGACCCGATGGAGTGCGTCGCGATGGGGGCCGCCGTCCAGGGAGGCGTCCTTGCCGGGGAGGTCAAGGACGTCCTGCTGCTCGACGTGACGCCGCTCTCCCTCGGGGTCAAGACCCTGGGCGGGGTCTTCACCCGGCTCATCGACCGCAACACGACGATCCCGACGCGCAAGAGCCAGACCTTCACGACCCCCTCCGACAACCAGACGACCGTCGAGATCGAGGTCTACCAGGGGGAGCGTCCCCTCGCCGAGGACAACGTCAAGCTCGGCAGCTTCCTCCTGACGGGAATCCCGCCGGCCCCGCGGGGGGTCCCGCAGATCGAGGTCGCCTTCGACATCGACGCGAACGGCATCCTCAACGTCTCGGCGAAGGACAAGGCGAGCGGCCGGCAGCAGGGCATCACGATCTCGGCCTCGAACAAGCTCTCGAAGGAGGAGGTCGAGCGGATGGTCAAGCAGGCCGAGCAGTTCGCGGCCAAGGACCGGGAGCGCGCCGCGGCGATCGAGGCCCGGAACCGCGCGGAGTCCCTCGCGTACGAGGCGGAGCGCCTCCTCGAGGAGCACAAGGAGAAGATCCCCGCCGCAGAGGCGGAGGAGCTCCGGGCGAAGATCGCGGCCCTGCGGGAGCTGTTGAAGGCGACCGACGCGAGCCGGGAGTCGATCCACGAGAAGACCGAGGACCTGACGAGGGCCGTCCATGCCGTCTCCCAGAAGCTCTACCAGTCGACGGACTCCGGCACCCCGCCCCCGCCCGGCGCGGAGGGTCCGCGCGGGGGGGAGGCCGAGGGGATCGGCGGGACGGGCACGACGGACGGGTCGGGGGCCGTCGATGCCGACTTCAAGGTCGTGGACCCGCCGGCCGACGGCTCGAAGTCGGGGTGAGCGGCCGGCGCCGGCCCCCTGCCCCTTGGGGCGCCCCCGCCGACCCCGTCCGCCGTCGTAGCACGGCGTCCAACCGGCCGGGGGCCGCCACGGGCGTGGGATTATCCCTTGGGCCGTCTTGGCGCCGGCGATGACGCCAATCCCCGCTCGTCGGAATGTCGGATGGGCCGTCGGCCTATTGTCGGGAATCCTCGCGGTCGCTGCCGTGACCTCGCTCGTGCCTTGGGCACCGGCAGGGGCGATGTCGGTCGCGGACCGCCTCGCCGCTCCGGCGCAGGGGGGCGGAGCCACGGCGATGCTCCAGGACGGCAACATCACGACCGTCCACTTCTCCGGATCGTTCGCGGGAGGCGTCTACTTCGGGAACCTCACCGAGGGGTTCGTCGTCAACGAATCCGCCCAGGCGACCGGACCGAACGGTACGGCCTACGCCGTGACCGGTACCTACGGGATCGCCTACCACCTCGTCTTCTGCCGGCCGAACTGCACGGCACCGACCGGCGAGCTCCGGCTCTCCTACGAGGCGAGCGCGGCCCTTGCCGGATACGCGAACCTGACCAACGCCAGCCACGTCGCGCTCCAGTCCAACGGCACCACCGCCACGGTCCCGGCGGTCGGGATTGTCAACGCGTCGGATTCCGTCCGCACCCAGGCCATGGAGTCCGTCGCCGTGACGGGTCGCCCGGGCTTCGGATGGGGCGACCTCTTCGGGACCCGGGGCGACCGCGCCGGCATGAGGAACGGCTCGCTGACCGCCCGCTCCGAGTACGTCGAGCAGGGGTCGGTCGCGTTCTTCCCGTCGCTCGGGCTCTATCCCGCGAGCGCCCCACCGGCGGGGTCCGAATGGACCTCCACCGCGAACTTCACCGCCTCGGCCCAAGCCGAGGCGAACGCGACGGCGGTGATCACCGCCGGCAACACCACCTTCACCCTGCCGACCTCCTGGAACCGGACCATCGGGCCGGTCACCGGCGAGGCGACCCTGTTCGGCGCAATCCGGGGCGGGGATGACGGCAACGGCTCCTGGCCACCCGGGGTTCCCCGGGTCGTGCTCCGCCTCGACGCCCCGTTCCTGAGCCTGCGCGCCCCCTTCGTGGTCGGAGTGGAGGTCTCCCCGTCGGCGTTCGAGCGGTTTGGCGGCGATGTCGCCGCGCTCCCGTTCGGGCAGGGATCCTTCCGCTTCGCCGGGGCGATCCTGTCCCACGCGGGGAGCCATGTCGGCCCGCTGGCCGGGTGGGGGACGCGGCCGGTGTACCAGTTCGGGGCGGGACTCGATCTCGCGCTCCTCGGCGGGACCGGAGGGAACGCGTCGCTCTCCCAGACGACCCTCGCCGCCCAGCCGATGACCGCTTCCCAGGCGGGCTCCGCGGCCGCCTGCCTGGAGGCAGGGGACTGTGCGGCGGGCTCCTCGCCGTCCCCGCCGGCGTCCTCCCTGCCGATCGCCGGGGTCGGCATCTCTGGGCCGCTCGCCGTCGGACTGGCGGCGGTCGGGGCGGTCGCGGCCGGAACGGCGTTGGTCCTGGTGCGCTCCCACCGGGCGCGGCGCCCCCGGGGCCCGACGCCCCCCGCTCCTCCACAGCCGTAGCGCCGGCGCGACGGCGCGGGCTGCGCGTCCCATCTCCCCGGGACCTGCCCGTCGGGCCGGTCCCGGGCGCGGAGAGAGGGGAGGGTCTCCGTTATCCCCTCCCCCCGCGTCCATCGTCCCGGTGGATCGGATGGCGAGCCAGTGCCCGAAGTG
>JAVYSA010000027.1:0-19565 GCA_038729445.1 Thermoplasmata archaeon | reverse complement strand
CCTGCCCCGGGAGGGCGATCTGCACCGAGTCCCCGACGCGGTACGGGCTGTCGGCCGGCACGACGAAGTTCCGTCCGTCGTGCAGGGTCACCTCCACCCGTCCGCCACGCACGGAGTGCTTGAAGCGGATGCGGGCGAGCTTGGTCGCCGCCTCCGCCGCCGGAATCCGCACCAGCTGGAGCTTGTTGCGTGTGTCCTTGACGACCCGGAAGTGGGCGTCCAGCGGCGCGGCAAGGCTGACCGTGTCCATCAGGCCGACCCCCCGCGCGAGATCGTGGACGACCCGTCCGTCGACCCGGACGGCGCCCCGACGCATCAGGATCCGGGCCTCGCGGGCGCTCTGCGCCACGTGCTGGAGATCCCGGAGGACCAGGACCAGCGGGATCGACTCCGCCTGGGGGTGCGGCCCGGGGGACGGCCGCCGGATCCACTTCGTCCCCTTGCGGGGGACCGTCCAGGTCCGGGGCGCCGCCCGGCGCTTCATCCGGCGCGTCATGGCTCCTCCGGGGACGCGGGGCTCGCCGCGCGGGATCGTCCGGCCGAGGACCGGCGCGGCGGAGGCGCCGTCTCCGGCTCGTCCTCCTCTTCCTCGTCGTCCTCCCCTGGGCCGCCTTCCTCCACCTCGTCCTCCCCCGTCTCCTCGGAGGGAGCGGCCGGCTCATCCTTGCCGGTGGGCGGGGCGGCGGCCGTCGGAGGCTCCGCCGGGACCGGGGTCTCCCCGCGCTCCTCCGGCGTGAGCTCCTCGTCGGTGACCTTGAGCTCGCGCCGGCGCCACGGGTCGGCGAGGTTGAGCCGCACGATGACCAGGCTGGCGGGGCGGATGGGGAGGGCGGTCTGCTTGCTCTCCCCCGTCTTGACGGTGACGTTGTCGAGCACCACCGAGAGCGAACGCCGGTCGACCGACGCGACCCGCTCCTCGCGTCCCTCAAAGCTCCCGCGCAGCACGCGCACGGTGTCCCCCTTGCGCAGGGGGATCGACCGCCGGTGGAAGCGGGCGCGCAGCTCCCGGCTCAGCGGGACGGTCATGCGCCGGCGCCGCTCCGTCGGGCTCGCCCGGTAGAGGAGGCGCCGCTGCCGCCGCGGGGATCGGGGAGAGATCGTCATCGTGGTCCTCACAGGATGATCGAGGAGGCGGCGGCAATCCGGGGCCAGCGTTCTGCCGCCTCCTTCGCCACCGGGCCCTTGATCTGGGAGCCCTTGATCTCCCCCGTCTCGGTCGTGATGACCGCCGCGTTGTCCTCGAACTCGAGCCGGGTCCCGTCCGGCCGGTGCACGGGGGAGCGGCTGCGCACGATCACCGCGTGGAGGACCTGCCGCCGCATCTCGGGGGTCCCCTTCTTGACCGAGACGATCACCAGATCGGCGATGCCGGCCCGGGGGTAGCGGCGGTGGGTCCCGTGCCAGTTCCGCACGGCGATGATCTCCACGACCTTCGCGCCGGTGTTGTCGACGCACTCGAGCCGCGCCCCCTTCGGGAGCCCCCGGCTCCTCCGCCCGGCGAGGCCCTTCATGCGGTCCCTCCGGGGGCGGCCGGGGCGCGGGCCGAATCGACCGCCTCCTCGCCCGCGGCCCGGTGGGCCGCGAGGCCGAGGTCCTCGACGATGCAGAAGGAGACGAGCTTCGAGATCGGGCGCGTCTCGGCGATGCGGACCCGATGGCCGACCGGGACGTTCAGGCACGGCGGGGCATGCGCGAGGTAGCGCCGCCGCCGCTTCTCGTACCGCTCGTACTTCGGCACGTAGGTGAGCAGCGTCCGCTCGATCACCGCGGTCCGCTGCATCGCGGTGGAGACCAGGGTTCCCTCGAGGATCTGGCCCCGGACGGAGAGCGTCCCGTGGAACGGACAGTGCGGGTCGTCGCAGGTCCCCTTCGGCGCCCGGACGTCCAAGCCGATGTCCCGGGCCCGGCGCGCGGGCGCATTCGCAGAAGGGGTCATCGCTGTCTCCGAGGACCGGCCTGGAGCAACCGCTTGGTTCGGTCCTGAGGGCGGTAGCGAAGAGCATCCCCACTTAACGGTAACGGCCGCCCGGCGAGGACGATCGACCCCTCGAGGCCGGCCTTCGGGATCCACAGGCGGCGCCCGTCGGCGGACCGCTCGACCTCGAACATCGACAGGGTCTCGTCGCGGATCGTCCCCGCGAGCGGGAGGCGCCGGAGCCCCGGTGCCCGCGCGATCGTGACCGGCGCACCGATGAGCTCCCCGGCGAGCGCGCGCCGCCTCTCCGCGTCGTCCATGGCCCTCCCTCCGGCCCCCTCAGCGGCGGCGGCCCGCCGGGGCCGCGCGTTCCCGCTCGCCGAGGACGGTCAGCGCGCGGGCGACGTTGGTGCGCAGCGCGCGCATCCGGCCCGGGCTCGGCGGGGCCCCGCCCATCGCCGCGACGCCCCGCTCCCGCAGGAGGTCTCCCTCGGCCTCCGCGATCTTCGCCCGGAGCTCCTCGTCGCTCAGGGCCCGGAGCTCCTTCATCCGGAGCAGGCTCATGGGGAGGTCTCCCCCTCCGCCGGCTCCGGCAGCGGCTCGACCGGGGGAAGCTCGACCGGAGGCACCGGCCTCGTGGTCGCGGCGCCCCGGACCTTGATCTCGTCCGGCAGGCGGGCATCCGGGCGCATGATCCAGACGCTGACGCCGATGACGCCGGGCTTGAGGCGTGCCGGATAGAAGCCCTTGTCGATGAAGAGGCGGACGCCGTCGCCGCAGTACTTGATCGTCCCGGCCTTGAACCGCTCGGTCCGGTGGCGCTCGCCCGTGAGCTTGCCCGAGAGGATCACCTGGCAGCCGCGGGCCCCGGCCTCCATGATCCGCCGGACGGTCGAGTGGCCCGCCCGGCGGAAGTGCCAGCCCCGCTCCAGCGTGCTCGCGAGCTTCTCGGCCATCAGCTGCGCGTTGAGCGACGGCTGCCGTTCCTCCTGCACCTCGATCTGGGGGTTGTCGAGGGCGAAGCGGCGTTGGATCTCCTCGGTGAGCTGCTTGATGATCTCGCCCCGCCGCCCGATCAGGATGCCGGGGCGCTCGCAGACGAGCGTGACGCGCGTCCCCATCGGGGTCCGCTGGATGTCGAGCCCGCCGAAGCCGGCCCGCGCGCTCTCGCGGACCAGGAAGTCCTTCAGGAGCACCCGCCGGGTCGCCTCCTGGACGACCTTGCGCTCCGCGCTCATGCCTCCTCCTCCTTCGCCTCGGCGAGGACGATCTCGATGTGCGTGGTCTGCTCGTTCCACGGCGTCGATCGGCCGTGGGCTCGCGGCATGCGGGACTTGAGGATCCGTCCGCGGGCGGCGGAGGCGGTCCGGATGTAGAGGCGGTCGACGTCGAGGCCCTCGTACTCCGCGTTCGCCTCGGCGTTCTTCAGGATCTGGAGGAGGTGGCGCGCGACCTTCTCGGGGAACCGGCCCGGCCCGACGCCCCGGTGGTGCGCCGTCTCCTGATTGTAGCGGCGGAACGGGATCGCCCGCCTCCGGTCGCGGGCCTCCTCAAGGATCCGCCGGGCCCGCTCCAAGGGCAGGCCCCGGATCGCGTTGAGGACCTCGTAGCTCTTCTTCGGGGAGATCGGCAGCTCGCGCCCTCGGGCGCGGGCGACCGCGACTCCGGATTCGGCGCGGTAGGTGTATCCCTTCATGGACGACCGGCTCCCTCCCCTCACTTGAGCGGCATGAACTTGCTCGACCGCGTCGCGCCGACGCCCGGTCCGGAGTGCTTCTCGAACCGCCGGGTCAGCGAGAACTCGCCGTAGTAGTGGCCGATCATCTCCGGGCGGACCTCGACCTCCTTGAACTCCTTGCCGTTGTGCACGGCGACGCGCCGGCCCACGTGCTGGGGGAGGATGAGGGCATCGCGGGTGTGCGTGCGGATGACCTTCTCCGCCGGGGTCCTCTGCATCCGCTCAAGGAACCGCTGGACCTCCACCGTGAACCCCCTCCGGATCGACCGGCGGGCCCGCGCCGGAAGGATCTGCGCCAGCTCCGGAAGGTTCATCTCGCGCAGCTGCGGCAGGGTGAACCCGCGGTAGGTGAACTCGCGCTTGCGCCGCGTCTCGACCTTCTTCCCCTTGCGCGCCTTCGCCATCGTGCCTCCTCAGCCCGCGGTCCCCGATCCCTGCCGCAGTCGCTTGCGCCGCTGCGAGCGCGAGAACCGCCCGACCTTGGCCCCCGGCCAGGTGCCGCTCGAGACCGTGCTCGGGCGTCCGACGTGCTGGTGTGCGCCCCCGCCGAACGGATGGTTCACCGGGTTCATGGCGATCCCCCGGACCTTGAACGGCGGGCGCGCGAGCGAGCGGGTCGCCCAGACCTTCTTGCCGGCCTTGATGATCGGCCGCTCCCCCCGGCCGCCGCCCGCGACCGAGCCGACCTGCGCGCGGCAGGTGGCGAGGAACGTCTTGAAGCTCCCGCTCGGGAGCTGGACCGTCACGTCGCGGCCCTGGTGGGCGACGACGAGGGCACTCGTCCCCGCGGCGCGGACCAGCCTCCCGCCGTCGAACGGCTTGACCTCGAGGTTCGAGACGAGGGTCCCGTCCGGGATTTCCCCCAGGGGCAGGATCGAGCCCCGCCGCAGGGGGCCCTGCTGGAAGGAGACCGCGTCGCCGGTCGCGATGCCGGCGATCGCGAGCGTCCGGTGGATCCGGCCGTCCGGTCCCCGGACTTCGGCGACCGGCGCGGTCCGACCGGGGGCCATCGCGAGGCGGACCACGGTCCCCGGGCCGGCGACCGACGGCGCCGGATGGTAGATCGGTCCGTGGTGCCGGTGGCTGGGGGACCGGTAGCGCCCGGTGCCGCTGCCGCGCCTCCGGGAGATGATCCGCTTTCCCATCAGAACACCCCGGCCCGGGAGCCGATGTCCTCCGCCGAGTACTCGCGGGCCAGGCGCACCGTGGCGATCTTGCCGGCCCGGACGATCTTGGTGTTGACCTTGGCGACCTTGCACCGGTAGATCTCCTCGATCGCCCGCTTGATCTCGGAGCGGGTGGCCCGGCGGTCGACGACGAACTCGAGCTTGTTCTGCCGCTCCATCTCGTCCATCGCCTTCTCGGTCACGTACGCGTGCAGGATGATCCGGTGCCGCAGCGCGGTCATGGCGCCGCCTCCCCGAGCCGCGCGCGGAGCGCCTCGATCGCCGCGACGGAGAAGAGGGTGACCCGGCCCGGATCCCCCCCGGGGGCGAGATCCTCCGTGGAGAGCCGCGGGGCCGCCACGACGTCGACCCCGGGCAGGTTGCGGAAGCCGCGCGCCTTCGCCGGGCCGCTGGTGACGAGGAGGACGCTGCGGGGCCCCCGGTGCACCCGGCCCCTCCGGCCGGCCCGGCCGGTGCGCCGCTGGCGACGGGCGCCCGCCCGCTCGACATCCTCCCACAGGCGGAGCCGCTCCAGGATCGCCCGGGCGTCCGCCGTGGAGTCGACCTCCTCGACCGGCGTCTCGAGGACGACCGGCAGGCGCAGCGACTCGGGGATCGTGTGCCCCCGGGCGCGCGCCAAGGGGGCGACCCGGGTCGCCGCCAGCGCGCTCGCGAAGGCGAGGCGCCGCTCCCGGATGTTGATCTTCTTCGCCCAGATCCGCTCGACCCGCGGCGGATGGGCCTGGCCGCCGCCGACAGTGTTCGGGGCCTGGGCCCCGATCATCGAGTCCATGAGGCGGGGTGTCCGCGAGACGCCGCGCCCCTTCCCCGACCACCGGACGGAGTGCCGCCGTCCCGCAGTGAGGCTGGTGGCGTACGGCTGGCGCCGGTGGGACCGGGCGGCGACGACGGCGCGGCGGATGAGGTCGGTGCGCACCGGGGTGCTGAAGGCGAGCGGGAGGGCGACGGTCGTGTGCCCCGTCTTCCCCTGGAGGCTCGTCACGTGGGCCCGGTGGTGCGGGGTCTTGTGCTCCTGCGGCTCCGTCGGGGCCGCCGCCTCCGTCGTGTGCATGCCTAGGCCCCTTGCTTGGAGTGGACGCTCAGGTAGCGCAGGTCGACCTTCTCGACCGCGGAACCCCGCGGACGGATCGGCGTGCGGAAGCGGAGGAGGCGCTTCGCCGGCCCGGGAAGCGAGCCGTGCAGGACGATGCAGGCGTTGCGGACCTCCCCGTAGTGGGGGAAGCCGCCCGCGGGAGTGATCGGATCGGTCCGCGGGTCCTTGACGACCTTGAGGACCCGCATGTTGAACTGCGTCCGCCGGTGGTAGCCGGTCTGCCCGGCCTGGGGGATGCGGTAGGTCACGAAGCTCGGGTTGTGCGGCCCGAGGGTGCCGATCATCCGGCGGTGCTTCGAGTTCTTCCGGGGCTGCAGCTTCACCCCCCAGCGCTGGATGTGGCCCTGGAAGCCGAATCCCTTGGTCACACCCAAGACGTCGAGGAACTCGCCCTCCTTGGCGAGATCGTCCGCGCGGATCTCCTGGCCCAGCCGCTCGAGGGCGAGGGACCGCCGCTCCTCGAACCGCTCCCCCGCGACGCGGATCTCGAAGAGGGTGGGGGTCTTGGACGGGACGCCCGTGACGAGCTGGGGCTGGGTCTGCGCGATCAGCCGCACCTCGTCGCCGGTGGCGGATCGGAACCGCTCGATCGCCTCCGCCGGGCTCGGCGGATGGCGCGGGATCCGGCGGGCGAGTTCGTCGCCGGTCGCGCCCCACACCTCGGCGACGACACGCATCCCGTACGGAGCCCGGGCGTAGATCCGGGCGCCGGCGACGCGGAGGGGAGGGACCTCCACGACGGTCACGGGCACGGCGACCTCCTGGTTCGCCGTGGTCGATCGCTTGCGGTAGTCGACGATGAAGGCGTGGCTCATCCCGACCTTGAAGCCGGCGAACCCCTCGACCGTGGCCGGCTTGCCGCCCGGTCCCCAGCGACGGATGCGGGGCACGGGCCGTGCGGCCCGGGACCGTGGGGAGTACGCGAGGGAACCTCGCCGGGGTCGGTGTCGTCGTGCCATCGGATGCCGGGCTACGCGCCGCGGTGGGGCGTGGGGAAAAGTGTGCTCTATATAATGTCTCGCGGGAAAAATCGCCGGCACCGATAGCAACCCCGCGTCGTCACGTCCGATCCTCCGGACGGAACGCTCAAGGGCACGGCCGCCCGTGGGCCGCCGATTGCGATGGGGGAGGGGCTCCCGTGGGAGGCGATCGACGTCGCCCGCGCACGGCAGAGGATCGCCTCGGACGTGATCCACACCCCGCTGGTTCCGGCGCCGGAGATCCCCGGGCTGGAGGCGGCCGGCCCGGTCTACCTCAAGCTCGAGAACCTGCAGCGGACCGGGGCGTTCAAGATCCGGGGCGCCCTCAACAAGATCGCGGCGCTCCCCGACGAGGTGCGCCGGCGGGGGGTCGTCGCCGCCTCCGCGGGGAACCACGCCCAGGGGGTCGCCTGGGCGGCGCGGCGGTTCGGCATCCCCGCCACGATCGTCATGCCGTCCCTTGCCTCCCCGCTCAAGGTCCGGAGGACGCGCGCGCTGGGGGCCGAGGTCGTGCTCGAGGGGGCCGACTACGAGGAGGCGTACGGCCGCGCGATCGCCCGCGCCGAGCAGGAGGGGCGGACGTTCGTCCACCCGTACGACGATGCCGACGTCATCGCCGGCCAGGGCACCGTCGGCCGGGAGATCCTCGAGGATCTCCCCTCGGTCGGCCGGGTCGTCGCCGGTGTCGGCGGCGGCGGCCTCCTGGCCGGGATCGCGTGCGCCCTCCGCCAGGCGGGCTCGGCGGCCGAGGTGGTCGGCGTCCAGCCCCTCGGCGCCTCCACGCTGGCCCCGTCGCTCGCCCGGGGCACGGTCGTCACCGGAGGGAGGCCGGCCACCTTCGCCGACGGGCTCGCGACGCGGCACGTCGGCACGCTGCCCCTCGCCATCCTGCGCGAGGCGAAGGCGACGGCGATCACGGTCGACGACCGGAGCATCGCGCGCGCGGCGTTCCTGCTGCTCGAGGGGGCCAAGGTCCTCGCGGAGGGAGCGGCCGCCGCGGCCCTCGCCGGCCTCCTCTCCTCTCCCGCGTCGGGACGGACCGGCCCGACGGTCGTTGTCGTGAGCGGGGGGAACCTTGACCCGTTCCTCCTGGACCGGATCCTCTTCATCGGCCTGGCCGACCAGGGACGCCTCCTCCGGCTCTCGGGGACCCTGCGCGACGTGCCGGGCCAGCTCGCGGAGTTCCTCGGGATCGCCTCGTCCGCCCGGGCCAACGTCCGGGAGATCCGGCACGCTCGCGAGTCGGCCGATTCGGTTCCCGGGGAGGTCGTGGTCGAGGTCGATCTCGACGTACGGGACCGGGCCCATGCCGAGGAGGTGCTCGCGCGCTACCGAGCGGCGGGCTGGACCGTCCGTGCCCTGCCGCTCGGTCCGGACTGACCGGTTGCCCGGCGGCCAGCGCCACCGTATTTACGGGGTCCGTGCCTTGGGTCGGGTACGAACATGCCGCGGCGGGAGTCGACGGACGAGGTCCACCGGATCGGGGCCACCCGGTTCTGGACCCCCGCCCAGGCGAACGGTCGTCTTCCCGAGCTGGGGGTGCTCCTTGGGGAGATGCGGACCTGGGTCGAACGGCTGCGGGTCGTCCATGCGGAGCTCCACCGGCTCCGGGCGCTCTGGGGCCGCGAGATCGATGCCCGGGACATCCCCGACCGGCGGCACAAGGACCGGCTCGACCAGGAGTGGCGGGCCCTCTCCCGACGCCTCGAGGAGACGCTCCTGTCCCTGCGCGAGGAGGGGATCCGGATCTCCGACCTCGAGGAGGGGCTCGTGGACTTCTACGCCCGACGCCGGGGCGAGGTCGTCTTCCTCTGCTGGCGCCGCGGCGAGGACCGGATCGGGTTCTACCATTCGCTGGAGGGCGGATTCCGGGGCCGCCGCCCCCTGTCCGACCGGGGACGAGACGGCCGCCGCTGATGCGGCGCGGGCCGGTTCACGGCGGCAGGTCGCGGTCCCCGATCTGGAGCAGCTCGATCCCGCTGAGCGACACCCCGAGGCCGCCGAGGGCGCCCAAGAGGAGCCCGACGAGCAGGAGGAGGGGGAAGGCGAAGCCGGCCTCGGTGACGAACATGGCGCCGAGCGCGCCGAGGGCGCTCGCCGCCCCTGCAAAGGCGAGGGCCGGCCGGTCGGCCCGGCGGACCTTCCAGGCGGCGGTCGCCGCCACGCCGGCGCACAGCGCAAAGGCGACCGCACAGGCCCCGACCGCCGCGGCGAGGGAGGCGAGGTCGGGGTACAGCGCCTCGGTCTCGATCGTGCTGCCGGCCCCGGGCGTGAGCACGATCGACAGCTGCGTCCCTCCGGCGGCGTAGCCCGGGGAGACATAGCCGAGGACGGAAACGGCGCGGTAGCCGTTCGCCTGCACCGTGAGGTTGTAGCCTCCCGTGGGGACGTCCGGGATCGCGAAGGCCCCGCCGAGATCGGTCGTGGTCTCGACCGTGCCGGATTCGTCGGTGAGCACGACCTGGGCTCCCGGAATCCCGTGGCCCGCCCCGTCCTCCACCGTCCCGCCGATCGTGTAGCGGGCCGGCGTGACGCTCCGGTACGCCTCCCATCCGGTGACCACGACCAGTCCGGCGCAGGCGACGGCCACGACGAGCAGGATCGGCACGATGAGGCGGTTCCACCGGACGCGCGGCGCCCGGAGCGCCGGTTGCGGAGGATATAGGCCCGGGTAGACCTCCCAGGCGTACCGCGGCGGGTCCGCACCTGTCGGGGGGATCGCGATCGCATGGCCGCAGCGCGGGCAGGCGCGGAACTCCGTTCGGAGGGACGGCGTCGCCGGGCGCGCCCCGGCCGGGGCACCGCACGCCGGGCAGGTCAGGGGGGGCGGCGGGCTCGCCATCCCCGGCGGGGAGGCCGGGTCCCCCTCATAGCGTTGGGGCGGGCGCTCGCCAAGCCCCATCCGCGGGTCGTGGCGGTCGATGATGGGCGGTTCGACCGCCGGGACCGTTGGGCGACGATCGCCGCGGTGGTCGTCTCCCTTCCCTCCGACGTCGAGTCGGTCCGCCTCGGCCGGGTCACGGTGGACGGGCGCGACGCGACCGCGCGGATCGCCGAGGCGATCCTCCGTACGGGCCATGCCGCCGACATCCGTGCGGTCCTGCTCGACGGGGTGGTCGTCGGGGGATTCAACCCCGTCGACCTCGGGGCCCTCCACCGGCGCATCGGCTGGCCGGTGATCGCGGTCACCGCGGAGCGGCCGGACCGTGCCGGGATCCGCCGGGCGCTGCGGCGCTGGTTTCCCCGGGATGCCCGGGCCCGGGAACGGTGCCTGTTCCGGCACCGGCTCTTCCGTGTCGTGGTCCCGGGCCGGCCGATCTTCGCCGCGGTGGTCGGGGCCCGCCGGATCGAGGCGGCCGCCCTGATCGCCCGGACGATCCGCCGGGGCCGTTGGCCCGAGCCCCTCCGGCTGGCCCACCTGATCGCCTCCGCCCCGAAGCTCTCCGCCCCGTCCCGGCGGCCGCGGGCGACCCGCCGGCGCACGCGAACCATTATGACGCCGCCGCCTCCTCGCCGGCGCGGGCCTGTAGCTTAGCTCGGACGAAGCCCTGGCCTTCTAAGCCAGCGAACTCGGGTTCAAAGGTCCCGGGGAGAGGGCCCCGGGGCGGAGAGTCCCGACAGGCCCGCCCGACCGGCGCCGGAGTCCAGCACCGTCCGGTAGAGCGCCTCGAACCGGGCGGCCATCGCGTCGATCGAGCCGGTCGTGCGCACCGCCTCCCGGGCCGCGGTCGCGAGCCGCAGGCGCAGCCCGGAATCCCCGAGGAGGCGCCCGATCGCGCCGGCGAGCGCGCCGGGCTCGTCGAGCGCGACGGTCAGGCCCGTGACGCCGTCGACGACGAGCTCCGACGGCCCGCCCGTCCGGGGGGCGATGACGGCGGCGCCCGAGGCCATCGCCTCGAGCAGCGCGACGCTCGCGGTGTCGCTCGTCGAGGCGAGGACGAAGAGGTCGGAGGCGGACAGGAGCGCCGGCTTCTCCTCCTCGGGGACCGGGCCGAGGAACCGGACGCGGTCCCTCAGCGAGGGATCGGAGGCGAGCCGGGCGCGCACCGCGGCCTCCTCCGGCCCCCGGCCGCCAACCACCGCCACGAACCTCGGCACCGCCGGCAGCGCGGCGACGGCATCGAGGAAGCGGTGGATCCCCTTGTCGACGGTCAGCCGGCCCAGGTACGTGACGGTCGCCCCGCCCTCCCCAACGAGACCGGTCCGGCGCGCCGGCGGGCGCGGGCCGAGGTACGGCGCCAGGTCGATCCCGTTCGGCACGACCGCGATCGGCGGATCGAACGGCTTTCGGGCGCCGGCGGCGAGGCGGTTCGCGGCCGCCCGCGTCGGCGCCGTCGCCCGGTCGCAGCGCCAGTAGAGTCCGCGGCCGTAGAATTCCGCGAGGCGGAAGAACGCCCGGGTCCCCGGCCGCGGCGCGACGCTCTCCTGCATCGCCCCGAGATCCGTGTGGAACGTCCCAACGATCGGTCGTCCTCGCCCGCGCGCGAGGAGGAAGCCGGCGGTCCCGACCAGGCCGGGCGTGTGCAGGTGGACGACCTCGGCCCACGCGACGGCCCGCCGCGGCCCCGGGCGGGCCAGGAGGGACACCGGAACCGGCGAGCGGTAGGTGGGGTAGAGGGGCACCGCGTGGGAGCGGATCCGCTCGACCTCGACGCCGCCCTCGTTCCGCACGGAGCTCGGCCCGCCGACCGGGCTGGGGGCGATGACCCGGACCGCATGCCCCCGGCGGGCGAGCGCCTCGGCGAGCCCCGCGACCACGGTCGCGGTCCCGTCGTGGACCGGTCGGTAGGAGTCGGTGAAGAGGGCGACCCGCATCCCGCCGGAGGGCGGCCTCACAGGACCACTTGAAGGGAGCGCTCGAGGAGGCCCATCGCCTTCGGCTCGAGCGAGTCGGGGTGGACGGAGACGACAAGGGCCCCCCGCTCGCCGACCTCCTCGCCGAGCCATCGGACGAACCGGAGCGTCCCCTCCGGCCCGGCGTCGAGGACGAGCGTCCCGATCGCGTCCAGGTAGACGAGCGAGGCCGGTGCGGCGGCGAGCTGCGTGCGGACCTGCCCGCCGAGGGTCTCGATCGTCGGCCCGTCCGGTCCTCCGCGCGGCAGCTCGAGGCGGACGACGGACTCCTCCGGGAGCCCCTCGAGCCTCCCCGGGTCGGCCGACAGGAGCACGAGCCGGTCGAACCGCCGCGCCGCCTCCCGCACAAGCTCGATCGCGAGGCGGGGCCGGCGCTCCCGGACGAGGTAGGTCCGGCCCCCGACGATCCGCACCGTCACCGGCCCCGGGCTCCAGGGCCGCGGCGGGGCGCTCGGACCCCCGGGAGGGCGCAGGAGGGCCCCCCACCGCTCCGTCCTCGGGGCCCCGAGCAGGGTCCGGCGCTTCAGGGCGATCTCCTCGGGCAGCCGCGCGAGCCGGCTCTGCGCCAGGTAGCGGAGCTCCGCGACCGAGTGGCCCCGGGCGGCCGCGGAGAGGACCTCCCGGAGCGCCGAGCGGAGCCCCTCGGCGTATCCCTCGGTGTAGGCGTCGGCGTAGCCGCCGTCGGACGGAGGGGGCGCCGATTCCTCGGGATCGCCCGAAGCGCCGCTCACGCGAGGCCCGGTCCCCGCGCCGGCGCCCGGGCCGGGGCCTCGGAGCGGCTGGGGGCCGGCGGCGGGCGCGCACCCGGGTCGTCCCGGGGCGCGAACTTGTAGCCGTAGTGGATGACTCCGGCCTTGCCCTCCTCCCGCAGCTTGCGGAAGGTCGCGCGGACGGGCATCCCGATCCGGACGCGGTCCGGCTCGATGTCGACGACCTGGCCGGTCAGGACCGGCCCCTCGGTGGTCCGCACGAGGGCGAGGACGTAGGGGACCTGCATCTCGAACCCCTCCGCCCCCTCGTGCACGACCGTGTAGGAGAGGATCTCCCCTTCCCCGCTGAGCTGGAACGGCTCCATCCGGCCGATCGACTGGCGGTGGCTCGTGCAGGTCGGACAGACCGACCGGGGCGGGAAGAAGACGGTGCCGCAGCCCGTGCAGCGGGATCCGCCGAGATTGTAGCGTCGGGGCGTCTCGCGCCAGAACCGTGCGATCGACATGATTCCTCCCTAGGTTGCCCTCTCGAACAGGTGGACGACGCTCGTCGCCCCGGTGCCGCCGATGTCGTGGGTCAGGCCGAGCTCCGCGCCGGCGACCTGGCGCTCCTTCGCCTCCCCACGCAGCTGCCGGACGATCTCGACGGCCTGGGCGATCCCCACCGCGCCGAACGGCCGTCCCTGCGCCTTCAGGCCGCCGGAGGGATTGACGGTCGGCCCGGAGCCGCCGGGGGCGAACCGGCCGCTCGCGAACTCCGGTCCCCCGCGTCCCTTCGGGACGAAGCCGAGGTCCTCGAGCGAGACGAGGCCGGCGATCGAGTAGCCGTCATGGACCTCGGCGACGTCGACGTCGGCCGGATCGCGGCGCGCCTGCCGGAACGCCCGGCGGGCCGCCTCGACGGTCGCGTCGACGGTCGTCACGTCCCGGCGGTGCTGCAGCGCCATCGCGTCGGTCGCGACGTGGCTCGCCCGGATGCGGATCGGCGTGTCGGTGAAGCGGCGGGCCTCCTCGAGCGGGCCGAGCACGACCGCCGCGGCGCCGTCGGAGAGCGGCGCGCAGTCGAGGACCCCCAGCGGCTCGGCGACCGGGCCGGCGCCGAGGACCTGCGCGAGGGTCACCCGGTTGCGGTAGTGGGCGACCGGATTGCGGCTGCCCATCTCATGGTCGTGGACGCTGACCTGGGCGATCTGCTCGCGCGTCGTCCCGTGCTCGTGCATGTGCCGGCGCGCGACCAGCGCCCAGAGGGCCGGCAGCGTCGCGCCGAAGACGACCTCCCACTCGTGGTCCGCCGTCGCGCTCGCGATCGCGTTGCCCCGGTCGTCGGGCACGTCGGTCATCTTCTCCGCCCCCCCGACCACCACGTAGTCGTAGAGCCCGCTCGCGACGGCGAGGTACCCCTGGTGCAGGGCGAGCGCGCCGGAGGCCCCCCCGCCCTCGACCCGGACGGCGGGCAGGTGGCGGGAGCCGAGGCCGGCGTAGTCGAGGATGAGCGGTGCGATGTGCTCCTGGTCGATCAGGCTCCCGGAGGCCATGTTGCCGAAGTAGACGGCATCGATCTGGCCGCTCCCCATCCGGGCGTCGACCAGGGCCTGGAGGCCCGCCTCGATGCCGATCTCCCGGAACGACCGGTCCCAGAGCTCGCCGAACTTCGTGATCCCCGCCCCGAGGACGGCGACCTCGCGCATGCTAGTGCTCCCCCATGTGGATCTTGCCCCGGAACTTCGCGTAGACCGCGTAGGAGAGCTCCTCGCCGTGGTCGAGATAGTCCTGGACCGGCCGGCCGGTCGTCCGGTCGAACCGGGCGATCTCGTCGGTCGTCTCGATGTCGAACGCGTCGGAGCCGGCGCCGCTGCCGTAGCCGACGACCAGCACCCGCTCCCCCGGCCCGGCGTGGTCGAGGACGTTGGCGAGCCCGATCATCGACGCGCCGCTGTAGGTGTTGCCGATGTACGGTGTCACGAGGCCGTAGCGCATCTGCTCGTCGGTGAACCCGAGCTGGCGGCCGACCCGCTGGGGGAACTTGCCGTTCGGCTGGTGGAAGACGACGTGGCGGTAGTCCTTCGGCCCGGTCCCCGCGAGCTCCATGATCCGGTGGGCGCACTCGGTGACGTGGCGGAAGTACGCGGGCTCGCCGGTGAACCGGCCGCCGTGGCTCGGGTACCGCTGGCCTTCCCGGCGCCAGAAGTCCGGCGTGTCGGTGGTGTAGGAGTGGGTCCGGTGGACCCGCGCGATGACCCGCTCCCGGCCGAGGACGAACGCCGCCCCGCCGGCGCTCGCGCTGTACTCGAGCGCGTCGCCGGGGGCCCCCTGGCTCGTGTCGGCGCCGATTGCGACGCCGTAGCGGATCATCTCCGCGCCGACCAGGCCGAGGCAGGTCTGGATCGCCGCGGTGCCGGCCTTGCAGGCGAACTCGAAGTCGGCCGCGGTCAGGTGCGGCGTCGCCCCGACCGCCTGGGCGACGACGGTCGCCGTCGGCTTGACCGCATAGGGGTGGGACTCCGAACCGACGTAGATCGCGCCGATCTGCTGGGGATCGATCGCGCCCCGGATGAGCGCGAGGCGGAGCGCCTCGGTCGAGATCGTGATCGTGTCCTCGTCCGGGGCGGGCACGCTCTTGCGGTGCACGTTCAGGCTCTGGCCCATCGCGGCCCCGTCGGCCCCCCAGACGCGGCCGATCTCGCTCGGCGTGATCCGGTAGCGCGGGACGTAGGCGCCGTAGCTCACGATTCCTGCTTGCATGGTGGCTTGTCCTCCGGGGGTCCCCCTCAGGCCTCCGCCAGGCGCTCGAGCACCGTCTCCGGCGCCAGGGTGCTGGTCAGGAGGGGAAGGTTCTCGACCTCGCTCAGCCGTACGGCGAGCGGGTCGATGCGCCCGGGGCTCAGGAGCACGACCGCGGCCGGCTTGAGCGGATGGGCCCGGATGGCGACCATCGGGCTCCGGCCGTAGCGCACGTTCGTGAAGAGCAGCGCCCGCTGGGTCGTCCAGCCGTAGAACTCCACGAAGCGGGAGGCGTCGATCGACAGGATCGCCCGCAGCGCGTCGAGGAGCGTGAAGCCGTGGATGTCCCGGTCGAGGCCGACCCGACCGACCGGTCGCGCGTGGATGCGCGAGGCGAACTCGCGCAGGGGCAGGGCGACGCGGAACTCGCGCATGCCGAGGATCCCTTCCGAGTGGGTCCGGGCGCCGAGGCGCTGCAGGACCTTGCCGCCGTGGCTCGCGTCGAAGGAGAGGAGCCCCTCGACGTACCGGCGGATGAACGCCGCGCCCGGGCTGGCCCGCCGCTCCGCCTCGTAGTCGCTGATCACGCTCGGGACGGTCGCGAGCTGCCGGGCGAGATCCTGCTGGGAGACGCCGAAGTCCTCGCGCCACTTGCGCATCGTGCGCCCGGGATGGGGCGAGAGGACGACCTCACCGGCGATCTTCTCCTGGATCTCGGCCTCCACGACGCGGCGAGATGGCCCCGGGTATAAAGCCTCGCGCTTGGTGTCGTGCCCCTGGTTCGACATATGACGAACCCCTCGGGAGTGGACCGGGCGAGAGCTTCCGGGGCCGGCGGTTGGCCGGCCCCCTTTGAACTCGCGACCTCTACCTTGCCAAGGTAGCGATCTTCCGCTGATCTACCGGCCCACGCCGGGCGCGAGGCCGTCCGGGCCTTAATGCCTTCCACGCACCGCCGCCTCGGCCGCCCCGCGGCGTGCCTCCGCCGGCGGCGTGGGAGGCTCCGCTCGGCAAGCTTAAGGGAGACCTGCCCATCGGAGGGGGGATGGCCGACCCGGAGGGGCCCCGCGATCCGGTCGACCTCCTGCGGGAGGGGACGCGGGATCTCTTCCGGCCCGAGGAGATCGTCCGGGAGGCGGTGCGGGACATCGTCAAGGACGAGATCCGGGGCCACGTCGAGAAGACCCTCCGGGAGAACCCGGACCTCGCCCGGGACCTGCGGGAGGGGATCCGTCAGCTCCTCGAGGCCCGGGCGCTCGAGTACGCGGCGCTCCTCCGGGTCTCGACCCTGATGGCCCGGCTGGGCCTCTCCACGCTCCCGCCCGAGCTGCGCCGCCAGGTCACCCGGGACATCGCCGACCTCATCGGGCGGGAGATCGGGCAGATCGTCGAGAAGACGCTCTGAGGGGCCCCCGGATCCTCCCGGCCGCCGGCGCCGCGCCGGCGTCGGGCCGCCCCGGAATGCGGTCGAGCAGCTCCCGGATCCCCCGCACGAGCGCCGCCGCGTCGGCCCGGGTGTTGTAGAGGTAGAACGAGGCGCGGATGCTGCCGGTCAGGCCCCGGCGGTCGTACCAGGAGTGGACGCAGTGGCGCCCACTCCGGACGAGGACCCCGTGGCCCGCGTCCAGGAAGAGCGCCGCGTCGTGCGGATCGATCCCCGCCAGGGTGAAGGCGAAGATGCTCGGGCGCAGCCGGGGGTCGGCCGGGCCGAGGCGGCGCAGGCGCGGCTCGCCGGCGAGCGCGTCGGTCACGGTCCGGTTGAGCTCCCGCTGGATCCGCTCGACCGACTCGAGCCCGACCCGGTCGAGGTAGTCGAGGGCCGCCGCCGCCCCGAGGATGCCCGCGTAGTTCTGGAGCCCGGCCTCGAGCCGGTGCGGCGGGGGGCGCAGGGCGTGCTCCGTCAGGGTCGACCACTCGACGGTCTCCCCGCCGAGGAGGAGCGGCCGCAGATCCGCGAGCCGCTCCGGCGGCGCGAGCAGTGCGCCCGTGCCGGTCGGCCCCAGCATCTTGTGCGCGCTCACCGCGTAGTAGTCGATTCCCCATCGGGCGAGGTCGATGGGCCGGTGCGGGGCGGCTTGGCAGCCATCGATGAGGACCCGTGCCCCCCGGTCGTGCGCCGCCTCCGCGATCGCCCGGACCGGGAGCGACCGGCCGTCGAGGTTGGAGGTGTGGAACAGGCTGACGAGCCGGACGGCCCGGCCGAGCCTCCGGTGGAACTCCTCCCAGGGGAAGGAACCGTCGTCCGGGAGCGGGAGGAACTCGAGGCGGATCCCCCGTTCCCGGGCGAGGCGCTGCCAGGGGACGAGGTTCGAGTTGTGCTCCTGGTCGGAGAGGAGGACCGCCTCTCCCTTCCGCCACGGGAGCCCCTGGCCGACCAGGTTGATCGCCTCGGTGGCGTTGCGCAGGAAGACGACCCCGGCCGGGTCGGGCGTGCGGAAGAACCGGGCGAACGTCGCGCGGGCCGCGGCGACCCGCTGGCCCACGGCCTCCGACCAGCGGTGGAGGCTCCGCCCGGCGCACCCGGGGGTCTCCGTGTAGTAGGACTCCATCGCGCGCAGCACCGGTGTCGGGACCAGCGACATGCAGGCGGAGTCGAGGTAGGCGAGGCGCGGGCGCCCCGGCCGGCGGGCGAGCGCGGGGAAGTCGCGCCGCCAGCGACGGCCCGCGTCGGTCATGGCCCGTCCGGGCGCTGCAGGGCGTCGGCCGCCAGCGCGAGGACGGCGGCCCCGGTCGGGAGGGCCTCCTCCGGAGGGAGGAACGTGGCGCTGTGCAGCGACGCGCGCCGGCCCGGAACGCCGACCCCGAGGCGCAGGAACGTGCCGGGGACCCGCTCGAGGTACCGCGCGAAGTCCTCGGCCCCCATCATCGGGGCCTCGCACTCGACGACGCGCTCCCGGCCGAGCCCGGCGGCGATCCCCTCCGCCACCCGGTCCGTCACCGCCGGCGGGTTCCACAGCGCCGGATAGCCGCGACGGTAGTCGAGGGTCACCTTGGCCCCGAGGCTCGCGGCGATCGCGCGGACCCGACGTCGGATCGCCGCCTCCATCCGGTCCCGGGTCTCCGGCCGGAGGGTGCGGACCGTCCCCTCGAGGTCGACGTGGTCCGGCAGGATGTTGTGCCGCGTCCCGCCGTGGATCTGGCCGATCGTGACGACGACCGGATCGACCGGATTGCGGACCCGGCTGACGATCGCCTGGAGCCCGGTGACGATCTCGGCGGCCGCGAGGATGGCGTCCGGCCCCTGGTGGGGGGTCGCCGCGTGCCCACCGGTGCCGCGGACCCGGATCCGCAGGCGGTCCGCGGCGGCCATGCATGGGCCCCGCCGGATCCCGACCGACCCGACCGGAATCCCGGGCTCGACGTGCTGGCCGACGACGTAGTCGACCCGGGGGTCCCTCAGGCAGCCCCTCCGCAGGAACGGGAGCGCGCCGCCGACCTCCCCCTCCTCCTCCGCCGGCTGGAACAGCAGCTTCACCGGCCCCGCCGGCGGGTCGTCGGCGAGGACGGCGGCCGCGCCGAGCAGGCAGCTCATGTGGACGTCGTGGCCGCAGGCATGCATCGTGCCGGGGATGCGCGACGCGAACGGCGCGCCGGTCTCCTCCGTGACCGGCAACCCGTCCATGTCGGCGCGCAGCGCGACGGTCGGCCCGCGCCCTCCCGAGGGGATCAGCCCGACCACGCCGAAGAAGCCGCGGTAGGTCTGGGACCGGATGCCGAGCGACGCGAGCGCGGCGACGATCTTCTCCCGGGTCGCCGCCTCACGGTTCGACGGCTCGGGCTCCCGGTGGAACGCCTCCCGCCACCGCCGCATCGCGTCGCGCTGCCGGCGGGCGGCCGCCACCCGATCCTGTGGCCACGCCACGCCGGCCGGGACGGTCCGGCGGGATATAACGGGAGGACCCGGGGGCGACGGACCGGCCGATCGCGCGGGCGATCGGGCGCAGGACGGCCCCGACACGGGCCGGATCGGCCGGCTCACCGAGCCGCTCCTCGATCGCCGTCGCGACGACGACCCCGTCGGCGCCCGCGGCCCGGGCCGCCCGCGCCGTCGCGGGATCGCGGATCCCGAAGCCGATGTAGACGGGCAGGTCGGGGCGCTCCTCGTGCGACGCCCGAACCAGCGGGGCGAGGGCGGCGGACTCCTCCGCCGGTCCCGCGCCGGTGGTGCCGTAGCGGGAGACGAGGTAGAGGAACCCCGTGCTCCCTCGGGCGATCCGCCGGATGCGGTCGGGCGACGTCGCGGGCGCGGCGAGGAGCACGAGACGGAGGCCGGCCCTCGCGGCGGCGCGGCGCCAGGGCCCGGACTCCTCGAGCGGCAGGTCCGGGACGATCGCGCCGGCAGCCCCGCGGGCGGCGAGATCGGAGAA
>JAVYSA010000026.1:0-19965 GCA_038729445.1 Thermoplasmata archaeon | reverse complement strand
CCACGAGATGATGACCGCCGGCCCCGCGATTCCGAGGCCGTAGGGCGACGCGACCGCGAAGAGCCATCCGGACCCGATGATCGCCCCGACCGAGAGGAACAGAAGCTGGGTGAATGTGAGTTCCTTGCGAAGCTTCCGATCCGACTCGACAAATCCGGCCCCAGTCGCGCCCCCCTGTGCCTGGTGTCCCAGGCTGCCTTCGGTCGCCATAGAACCTCCGGTCCCGGACGGCAACCTTGGGGAGGAAGCGATTCTCCATTAAAGTCCTTTCGACGGGCCCTCGGCGACGGCGTTGCGGCTCGGCGCGTCACGCGCGGCCGGAACCCTCCCGCCGTACCGGTCTTCCCGCGACCGGGCCTCCTCGCTCGACCCCGCGCCGGAGCCGGCACTCGGGAGCCCCGGGGGAGGAAGCGACCGGGAATCGGGCATCGACCGGACGGGGATTCCGGACCAGGCGCCGAATGGCCCACGTCGCATCCCACCTTCTCGGCCGCGTCCGACCGGATCGGTCGGCCCTCTCCCTGGGCTCGTCGTGGGCAGGCCGCCCTCCACCGGTCGGGCGCCACCCGCCCCGTCAAGCTCATCCTCGACGGGACCGTCTTCGTGAAGGGCCCGGAAGGCCGCCGAGGAGCCGGGGCCGCCCGGGAATTATGGCAGGAGATGGCCGGACGGACGGGGCCCCGCCTCCTTCCCCCGAGGGAACCACCATGAGCGCGTCCCATCCCTCCCGGTGCGACGAGGCCGGGCCGGGGGGAATGGGTATCCGCACGCCGATCGGACGGTCGACCCCATCCCGATCGTCCATCGGCTCCGTCCGTCGGCCGGTCCCGGCCGGGCGGCGGACGGCAAGTGGCACCCGCCCTTCGGCCGGGCGGGGCGGGACAGGGCGCTCTGCCCGGGCCGATCCCTCCGCGGCCGCGACGGGCGGGAGGCCCCCGGCATGACGGAGCCCTCCGCCGGCCTCGCCTCCGCCTTGCAGGAGGATCACGACCGGCTCGATCTCCTCCTCGATGCGTTCCGGAGCGCCCGGACCGCCCCCGCAGAGGAGCGCGAGCGTCGGTTCGGCCCGTTCGCTGCCGGGCTCCGGGCGCACCTCCGGTTCGAGGAGGAGGTCGCGTTTCCCCAGTACGGCCCCGGAGATCCCGCGCTGGATCCGACGCGGCAGCTTCTCCTCGACGAGCATCGGCGGATCCGCGAGGCGCTCGACCGGATCGAGGGGCGCCTCGCGGCCGGCGGCGACACGGCCGATCTCGAGGAGGAGCTCCTCAACGTCCTGTGGGCCCACGACGCGAGGGAGGAAGGGCAGGTCTACCCGTGGCTCGACGAGCATCTATCGCCGGCCGCGATCGCGGGGCTGCTCGCGACGTTCCGCCGCTCCGTCCCGCAAGGGTGACGGGCAGGGGGACCTCCTCCGTCCCGAGACGGGCACGCGGGCGGGCGAGAGGCTTTACGCGGCCCGGGCCTTCGACCGCACAAGGGACGAGTGTCGATGCCCGCCTCCCCGGCCGCCGAGCGATGGGCGCGCGCGAGGGTCGCGCAGCTGGCGCCGCGGTACTTCCCCGGGCAGGAGGACCCGGTCTGGGATGCGCTCCGCACGGCGGCCGGGCGCCACGAGGCCGCATGGCGGCGCTCCCGAGAGGGGATCTACCGCCCGACGGTCAGCATGTACGCGATGGCCCTCTCCTGGCAGCTCGAGCGGCAGGGCCCGACGTGCGCGATCTGCCGCGGCCCGCTGGTCCCCGCCGGACCCGGGCGGACGGTGGGCGCGGCCCGGGGACTCCTCTCCCTCGGCCCCAGGGTCCTCCCCGCCCACGGCGGGCGCAACGTCCCCCAGAACCTCCTTCTCGGCCATCCGGGGTGCCTCACGGCCCCCTAGCGGGCGACCATGGATGTCCAGGTCCAGATCGAGAAGTGCACGGGTTGCCGCCACTGCTTCGACGTCTGCCCCGTCAACGTGTTCGTGATGCACCCGCGCGCGGAGTTCCCGAACGTGGTCGACGATCCCGAGGTCGCCGCCCAGTTCCAGTTCCGCGAGGAGAAGTCGGTCGCGGAGCACGGGGCCGACTGCATCCTGTGCAACGCCTGCCTGACCGAGTGCGAGGGGAGCTGCATCACCATCTGGGACGACGAGGGGAAGGTGTATCACTCCACGTACAAGTGAGGGGGAAGCGACGAGGGCCGGGCCGAACGAGAGGCGATCCGATGACGAGCGAACCACGATCCCACGGGCCGGCCCGATGACCGGGCCGGCCGACGATGCCGGCATCGCCCCGCCGACCCCCGGCGGGGGGCCCGCGCCATCCCGCCCCCAAGGCGCAGGGTCCGACCCGGCCCGTCCGCACCGCCGGACGGTGACCCTCACGGGGAACGTCGTCGTCGGCCCGTCGATCCACGTCCTGACCTTCGCCCTCCCGCCGGACGATCCGATGGAGTTCGTGCCGGGCCAGTACGTCACCTTCTACCTCCGCCGGGACGGGAAGTCGGTCACCCGGTCGTACTCCATCTACTCCTCGGCCTCGCTCCGGGACCGGTTCGCCCTCCTGGTCAAGCGGGTGCCGATGGGGTTCGCGTCGAACCACCTGTGCGACCTGTCCCCCTCGCCCGCGACGACCGAGACGATCCTCGCCCCGCTCGGCAAGTTCCTCTACCGGGATCCGGGGGATCGCCGGGTCCTGATGGTCGCCACCGGCGTCGGCCTCGCGCCGTTCGTCCCGATGCTCGAGCGCCTCCGCGAGCGGAGCCCGTCGACCGACACGTGGCTGGTCTGGGGCAACCGGCACGCGGAGGACATGGTCGGCCGGTCGGCGCTGGAGGACCTCGCCGCCGCCTGGCCGAGGTTCCACTTCGCCCCGGTCCTCTCGCGGCCTCCCTCGGACGGGAGCTGGCGGGGGGCGACCGGGCACGTGCAGGACGTCGTGCGATCCCGGTTCCCGGATCTCGCGGACGTCGACGTCTACCTCTGCGGGGCGAACGCGATGGTCAACGAGATGCAGGACCTCGCGATCTCCCTCGGGGCCCCGAAGGACCACGTCTACGTCGACCGCTGGGGCGAGCACTCCCAGTAGGGGCCGCAGGCACGGCCCGAAGGCAGGGGGGCCGGGACCACTCCCGAGGGAAGACGCGGGCCCTCCGGCGGGGGAAGGCCCTCGGCTCCCCGGGGCGAGGACCGGGCCCGCGGGCGGCCCCACCGGCCCTGTCGACTCGCCGCCGCGCATGGACCGGACTCGCCGCAAGTCCGGCCTCCGGTCCGCGAGGCCTGAGGACCGGAGGCGGGATCGCTGGATCGGCACCGCCCTGGACGCCCATCCCACGGCAGGGGAGTGCGAGACCGGACACGGATCGTCCATGCGACGGCCCATCCACCGGTGTCCGACACGGGAGGAGCGTCATGCCCGTCGGTCCCGCGGCGGCACCCGAAGGGTCGTCACGGGCGGCCAGCCCGGGCCCGTTGCGCGGTGCGGCGATCCGACGCCCCGAGTTTGGACCCGACCCGCTCGCCCCGAGGAGGACCCGTTGCTGACGTGCCGGGGCGCGGCAACGGACCCAGCCGGAGACACAGTCAGCATACGCTCGCGAGGGTCACGTCGAGGCCGACGTCGGAGGCTTCGGCCGATCGCCAGAGGCTCTCCGCCAAGAGCAGCTCCTCCCGGGCGGCGCCGGTGGGGATGACGATCCGCGTCATGCTTGCATCGCGCAGATCGCTCCCGCCCTCCGGATCGGCCGGCCCGCGGACCTTCTCGCCCATGGCCCCGCCCTCGAACAGGGGTCCCGGTCCGGTGGCCCACCCGATGCTCTCCGTCCTGACCCGGGGCGCTGGCGCAAGGAACCTCCGATCGATCTCCGGTCGTCGATACGAGCTGATGCGGACGCGCAGGACCGGCCCCGGGATCATCTCGGGCGTGCCCGCGGGGGTCTCCGACGAAGGCAGGAGGGCAACCACCGGCGCCCGGCGCAGGACATCGCCCGCATCCGTGCCGAGACGGACGCCGACCCCGAGGTCCTGCTGGGCCCAGCGCCGGAAGGCCTCTCTCCGCTCCCGGTTCGCGCTCCAGGCCCGGGCGGAGCCCAAGGGAAGGGACGCCGCCGCACCGGCGAGGGCCTGACGCGCCCGGGTCCCCGTCCCGATCCGTCCCAGGCGCTCCCCGTCCGGTGGGGCGAAGCGCAGGGCCGCGGCGCCCCGGTCCTCAGGTTGCCGACCCGGCGACCCACGAAGGGGCCCGTGATCTCCATCGTCGAGTAGCGGTCGAGGGCCACGACCGGGTCCCCGCGGTCGGTCCCGTCCCTGCCGTAGAGATACGAACGGAATCCGGGGAGATCGGCGGACGGGAAGGGGGCCCCCCATCCATGCCAGCCTCACATCCCGGGCCGCGGCCCGGCTGGGGGAAATGGGACCACCTCGTCCCGGGCATCGGCCCGCTATCCCTCCTCCATCAGTTCCCCGGTCCGCCGTCGGTCGATGGGACGGCCGACCTCCGCATCGTGGAGGAGTCTCATTTCCCTCTCGATCCGAGAGGGGCGCGGACCCGCCGGACCTGTTCGATCGCGAACGGTCCCCCTCAAGGGGGCCCTCCTGTCCGCTCGGGCCGCCCGTCCCTTCGGGACGGCCGTTCTTACCGGGCCGCAAGGGCGCATGAGAACCGGGTCCCGGTACGGAAGCGGACGCTGCCCCGGTCCCCGGGCCGCAAGGGCGCATGGGAACCGGGGAGGGGCGGGCCGCGGAGGCCGGGAAGAGGGGAGCGGCGGTTGTCGGGAACGCCGTCCGGCTCGCGGAGCGACGGATCGATGCCACGGTGGGCAGGCACCGCGGGACGGGAGGCCGACCGTACGACGCCCGAGACCGCCGTCGTGGTCGGGCCCGAGGAGCCAAAGGCCGCCGCGAGGACGCCGGCACCCGATGGACCCGCGGCGCCCGGGCCGGTGAGGTCGCGCTGTCGGACCGGGTCGCCCGCGGGGCCGGCGCAGCCGCCGGCAGACACGGGCTGCAGCGTTAAGGCCCCATCCCGGGTCCCCGGGCCGAGGCGGGCCGCATGGAGCACCCGGGATCCGGTGCGTCGTCCCCCCGGCCCGCGGTACCAAGGACGACGTACGAGGCGACCGTGCGGGCCCTCGAGCGGCTGGGACTTCCCGGGCTCGAGGCGCGCCTCTACCTCGCCCTCCTCCAGGAGGGCCCGAGCACGGCCCCCGATCTCGCGCACCGGCTCGGCATCCACCGCGTCCACGCCTACCGCCTGCTCGACCGGCTGCAGTCGAAGGGGGCGGCCGAGGTCTCGGCGGTCCGGCCGCGCCTCTACCTCGCGACGCGCGTCGACGCCCTCGGACGGGCCCGTCTCGCCGAGATGCGCCGCGCGCTGGCGGCCGACGCGGCGATGCTCCGCCAGCTGACGGAGGCCCTCGGCGAGCGCCCCGAGCGCGGCGGGGCCCGGTTCCAGGTCTACCGGGACCGCGCGGGATGGGAGACCCGGATCCTCGCGATGGTCGCCCGGGCGGAGGGGGAGATCCTCGCGTCGGTCCGGAGCGAGGACCGGCTCGGGGGGCGGCCGCTCTGGCTCCGCCTCGCCGCCGCCGGGCGCGACGGCCGCACCGTCCGGATCGTCCTCGACCGGGCACCCCCCCGGCCGCCGCCGGCGGGCCGGACCGGCGCCGAGATGCGGATCCGTCGCGCCTCCGCGCCGTGGCTCATCGTGGTCGACCGGGCGGAGGGGCTTGTCGCGCTCGCGGACCCGCCGGAAGGGAGGCGGCAGCCGGCCGCCGCATGGAGCAGCGACCGCGGGTTCGTCGAGTCCCAGCGGCTCCTCTTCCGCTCGCTGTGGGCCTCGGCGCTCCCCTCGACCCCCGGGGCCGGGACCCGCCAACGGGATAGCCGAGCGTCCGCTCGCCCCGGGCAATGAGGCCCCCCACGGATCCCGCGTGGTCCCAGGCGATCGGCTGGCCGGGAGGTCGCCGGCCCCGCCGGCCGCCGTGGATGGTCCTGCAGGGGACCCCCGCCGTCGCGAAGGCGATCCGCGAGGTCGTGCGGTCCTCCCGGGAGCGGCTGGCGCTGGCGCTCCGGACGGAGGTCCTCTTCGGCCTGATGCGGGAGGGACTCGCCGCCGACCTCCATGCGGCGGCCGGCCGGGGGGTCGATCTCCGCGTGCTCGGGGAGCACGATCGCCGGCTCCGCCCGTACTATCCGGACCTCCTCCGCGGCCCCCATGCTGTCGGCTTCGGCCGCCTGCGCCTCCTCCCCGTCGCGCCGTTCCTGGTCGCGCTCCGCGATGGACGGGAGACGATCTACGAGATCGTGAGCGGCGAGGCCCGGGATCGGGGGCAGCCGGTCGTCGTCCGGGCCCGCTCCGACTCCGCCTACCCGATGCGCCTCGCCGAGTTCGACCTCCTCTGGGAGCGCGGGGTCCCGGCGGAGATTTTGCCGCTCGCGCGCCACCGGGGGGCGGGGGGAGGCCGGGCGCGCACGGTCCTCCTCCGCTGGCGCTGCCCCGACTGCGACCGGGAGCACGAACGGTCCCACCGGCCGGACTGAGGGCCGGCCGCCGCGGGCTACAGCGGGGTCGAGGCCGCCAGGACCGCCTCGGCGGTCATCGCGCGGCCGTGGGAGCCCTTCATGTGGAACTGGACGATCTCGAGCAGCTCCTCCTCGCGATGGGCGACCACCTGGAACCCGCACTCGCACGCAAACTTCCTCGTCCGGACCGCCATCGCCGCTCCCCGCCTCCCCAGTCGGCGGCATGATATAGAGCCAGCGCCCTCGGCATCCGCACGGGCACGGTCGTAACCGGCGGAGGTTACAACGCGGAAGTAGCGGGCGGCTCCCTCCTCCCACCATGCCCGACATCGTCGACACCGCCGTGAGCGCCGGATCGTTCCGAACGCTGGTCCAGGCCGTGCAGGCCGCCGGACTGGTCGAGACCCTCAAGGGCCCCGGGCCCTTCACGGTCTTCGCCCCGACCGACGCCGCCTTCGCGAAGCTGCCGCCCGGGACCGTCGAGGCCCTGCTCAAGGACCCCGCCCGGCTCCGCTCGGTCCTGACCTACCACGTCGTCCCCAAGAAGGTCCGCTCCGCCGACGTGCTGCAGATGGCCTCCGGCGGGAAGGAGATCGCCGTCCCGACCGTCCAGGGATCGATGCTCCATGTGCGCGTCGAGGGCCTCCTCCAGAAGAAGGTCCACGTCAACGGCGCGACCGTGGTCCAGCCGGACATCGAGGCGACCAACGGGGTCATCCACGTGATCGACTCCGTCGTCCTCCCCGCCTAGGCGGGCCGAAGGGGGCGGTGACGATCGCGAGCGCTTCCGACCGCCCCTCCGTTTCCCCGCTGGACCGGTTCCTCTCGGTCGGCCTGAGGCACCGCGCGGCGACCATCGCCGTCGGGGTCGTCGTCCTCGTCGCCCTCGTGCCGGTCGCCCTGATGGGGACCCAGGCGATCGGCTACTCGACCTCGACCAGCGGGATCGCAGGGAGCCAGTCCGCCGAGGTCCAGTCCCTCCTGTCGGCCGCGCATCCGTCGCGCTCGACCCTCTTCGTCGCGGTCCCCCTCTCGCCGAACGCCTCGTCGGCGGCCTTCTGCCAGCGGGCCGCGAACTTCACCGTCCGGCTCGCCGCCGATGCGATCGCCGACTACGGCGGCACGAGCTCCGCCTGCTCCGCCGCGGCGCAGTGGATCGACCTCGTCACGGGCCCGGCGGCCGGCCTCCTCCGCTCCTCCTTCGCGGCGTTCGGCAACCTCTCCGCGGAGGTCTACGGCTTCCCGGCGGCGTTCCTGTCCGCATGGACCGCCCGGGGCGCCACCTTCGCCTCGATCAACGCGAGCTGCCAGGCGGCGGGGGCCGCCCCCGGCTACGACCGGGCCGTCTGCACGCAGGTCGCGGCGAACTACTCGGCGTCCGTCGCCCCCCCGCTCCAGGTCGACCGGGCGGTCGACGCCGCGGCGCCGGCGGCGTTCCCGGGCTCGCGGACCCCGGTGCTGCTCGCCGAGGCCGGCGTCGGCAACGCGACGGAGCCGCCCGTCGTCGCCCGGGCGGCGGCGACGTGGATCAACCGCTACGCGGGCCTCCCGACCCCGGTCGACCCGGCGCTCGTCCTCGCCTATGGAACCCCGGGGGATCCGGGGACGAACTACGTCCTGCGGGCCGGCTTCGGCGCGCTCCCCGCCCCGCTGCGCGCACCGTTCGTCAGCCCGGACGGCACCCTCGCCCTGGTCGACGTCGTCTTCAACGTCTCGGAGGGCTACCGGGGGCCGGGCGGCTTCTATCCGGCCCAGGCGGCGACCCCCGTCGTCCGGGACGCCGCCCTCCAGTTCTTCGGCCCGGCCGCAGGCGTCACCGGCGACGGGGCGACCGCCTACGACACCGCGGCCCTGACCGCCTCCACCGGATTCCTCTTCGGCCTGACCTTCCTCGTCCTCCTCGCGGCGGTGATCGTCACCCTCCGGTCGCTCTGGGCGGCCCTCTTCACCCTGGTCTTCCTGGGCGTCGGCTTCGAGGCAGGGTACGTCGCGATCTTCGTCGCCGGGGCGCTCACCGGACCGGTGAACTACGTCGTCTCGTACATCCTCGAGGCGGTGATCCTCGGGATCGTGACGGACTACCTCGTCTTCTTCTTCTACCGCGTCCGCGAGGAACTCCGCGGGGGGACCCCGCGGTCCGAGGCGGCCCGGCGCGCCAGCGCCACCGCGGGGCGGGCGATCCTGACGAGCGGCATCATCGTCGCCGTCGGCCTCGGGATCCTCTCGCTGTTGCCGGGGCTCGTCGGCTGGGGCCTCGTCCTCGCCCTCGCGGTCGCCGGCAGCGCGGTCGCGATGGCGCTATTGCTCCCGGTCGTCGCCGACGCCTTCGGCCCGCGCCTGTTCCTCCGGCGGGGCCTCCGGCCGGCCTCCGCCCCGATCGAGCGGTCCCGGTTCTACCGCGGGTCGGCCTGGGCGGTCCGCCACCGGGGGGCCGTCCTGCTCGTGGTCGCCCTGGTCGGCATCCCATCGGTCACCTTCCTCCTCGTCGCCCCGACCAGCTACAACCTCTCGCAGGGCCTTCCCTCGTCGCTCCCCAGCGTCCGGGCCCAGGACGCGATCACCGCCGCGTTCGGGGCCGGCGTGATCTACCCGACGTACGTGGTCGTCCCTGCCCCGTCGGGATCCTCGTTCGCCCTCCCGAACGGCTCGCTGAATCCCGCCACCGAGCCGCTCCTCCGCGCGACCGCGTCCGACCTCCTCCGCACCGCCGGCGTGGGCACCGCCACCGGGCCGTTCGTGCTCGGGAACCGGACGGCGAACGCCTCCGCCTCCGGGGCGACGGAGTTCCTGCTCGACGGGGGGCGGTACGCCTACTACGTCGTCGGCCTGACCTCGGACCCGTTCGGCGACGCGGCGATGGGGACCGTCGCGACCCTGCGGACGAACGCCTCGTGGCTGGTCGGCGGCGTCACCGCCGCCCTGGTCGACCAGAGGGCCCAGAACGCCGTCGACTACCCGCTGATCGAGATCGGCCTGGTCGTCCTGATCGCGGTCATCCTCGGCCTCTCGTTCCGCTCGCTGACGATCCCCCTGGTCTCCCTCGCGGGCGTCTTCGTCTCGATCGGCGCGACCTTCGTGCTCCTCTCCTGGATCGCGTCGGTCCTCCTCCACCAGACGGTGATCTACCTCATCCCGCTCATCCTGATCGTGATCCTGCTCTCCCTCGGCAACGACTACACGGTCTTCCTGCTGAGCCGGATCGTCGAGGAGGGCCGCACCCGCCGGATCGCCGAGGCGATCCCGCGGGGGATCGCCTTCTCCGGCGTCGTCGTGACCTCCCTCGGCCTGATTCTCGCCGCCTCGCTGGGCTCGCTCGCCCTGCAGCCGGTGAGCTTCCTCGAGCAGCTCGGCCTCGCCTTCGGCCTCTCGCTGGTGCTCGACACCTTCGTGATCCGGATCCTCTACTTCCCGGCGGCGCTGCGGCTCGCCGGCCCGCGGTCGGTCGGCGCCGGCGGTGCAGAGGCCCCGGCGAAGGGGCCCCCGGGGGGCGATTGAGCCCCCGCCGTCAGTGGTGGAGGTCGAACCGGTCGAGCATCATGACCTTCGCCCAGGCCGCGGCGAAGTCCCGCACGAACTTCTCCTTCGCGTCGTCGCTCGCGTAGACCTCGGCGACCGCCCGGAGCTCGGAGTGGGCCCCGAAGATGAGGTCGACCCGCGTCGCCGTCCAGCGGGGGGCCCCCGTCGCCCGGTCCCGCCCCTGGAACCGCTGGGAGGTCGAGTCGACCGGCGACCAGACGGTGGCGTCGTCGAGCAGGTGGACGAAGAAGTCGTTGGTCAGCACGCCGGGCCGGTGGGTCAGCACGCCGTCCGGGCTGCGGCGGTACGTCGCGTGGAGCGCCCGCATCCCGCCGAGCAGGACCGTCATCTCCGGCACGCTCAGCGTGAGCAGCTGGGCCCGGTCGACCAGCCACCGTTCCGCCGGCACGGTGCTCGGCCCCTTGATGTAGTTGCGGAAGCCGTCGGCGAACGGCTCGAGGACCGCGAAGGAGGCCGCGTCGGTCTGCTCCGGCCGGGCGTCCATCCGCCCGGGGACGAACGGGATCTCCACCGGCACCCCGCCGTCGCGGGCGGCCTTCTCGACCGCCGCGGTCCCGCCGAGGACGATGAGGTCCGCGAGCGAGACGCGCATGCCGCCCTGGGCCCGGGCGTGGAAGTCGGCCTGGATCCGGCCGAGCGTCGCGAGGACCTTGGCGAGCTGCGCGGGCTCGTTGACCTCCCAGTCCTTCTGGGGGGCGAGGCGGATCCGCGCCCCGTTGGCGCCGCCGCGCTTGTCGCTCCCGCGGAAGGTCGCCGCGCTCGACCAGGCGGTGTAGACGAGCTCGGGGACGGTGAGCCCCGAGGCGAGGATCTGGGCCTTGAGCTCGGCGATCTCCCTCGGCCCGACGAGGGGATGGTCGACCGGCGGGATCGGGTCCTGCCAGAGGAAGTCCTCGGCCGGGACCTCCGGGCCCAGGTAGCGGGCCTTCGGTCCCATGTCCCGGTGCGTCAGCTTGAACCACGCGCGCGCGAACGCGGCGGCGAGCTCGTCCGGATGCTCGTAGAAGCGCCGCGAGATCTTCTCGTAGACCGGATCCATCCGCAGCGCGAGGTCGGTCGTCAGCATCGAGGGGGCGTGCCGCCGGTTCGGGTCGTGGGCGTCCGGGACGGTGCCGGCCCCGGCGCCGCCCTTGGCGGTCCACTGGTAGGCGCCCGCCGGGCTCTTCGTCAGCTCCCACTCGTAGCCGAAGAGGGTCTCGAAGAAGTTGTTGCTCCACCGCGTCGGCGTCCGCGTCCAGGTGACCTCGGGCCCGCCGCCGATCGTGTCCGGCCCCTTCCCGGAGCGGTAGGTGCTGACCCAGCCGATCCCCTGGTTCTCGATCGGGGCGGCCTCCGGCGGGGGCCCGACGTGGCTCGCCGGCCCGGCGCCGTGGGTCTTGCCGAAGGTGTGCCCGCCGGCGATGAGGGCGACGGTCTCCTCGTCGTTCATCGCCATCCTCCCGAACGTCTCACGGATGTCGCGCGCCGCCGCGATCGGGTCGGGGTTGCGGTTCGGCCCCTCGGGGTTCACGTAGATGAGGCCCATCTCGACCGCCGCGAGGGGATCCTCCAGCTGGCGGTCCCCGTGGTAGCGCCGGTCCTCGAGCCAGCGGCCTTCCGGTCCCCAGTAGACCGACTCGTCCGGCTCGTAGACGTCGACGCGGCCGCCGCCGAAGCCGAGCGGCCGGAACCCCATCGTCTCCAGCGCCACGTTGCCGGCGAGGATCATGAGGTCCCCCCACGAGAGGGCCCGGCCGTACTTGCGCTTCACCGGCCAGAGGAGCCGGCGGGCCCGGTCCAGCAGGATGTTGTCCGGCCAGCTGTTGAGGGGGGGGAACCGCTGCTGCGCGGTCCCGGCGCCGCCGCGGCCGTCGCCGATGCGGTAGGTCCCCGCCGCGTGCCAGGCCATCCGGAGGATCAGCGGGCCGTAGTGGCCGAAGTCGGCCGGCCACCACTCCTGCGAGTGCGTCAGGACCGAGGCGATGTCCCGCTTGACCGCGGCGAGGTCGAGCCGGGAGAACTCCGTCGCGTAGTCGAACGACGGGCCCTCGGGATCCGAGCGGGGAGAGTTCTGCCGCAGGGGCCTCAGGCTCAGCCGCTCGGGCCACCACTCCTCGATCGACTTCGTGGCGAGCCCGCTCGGATGGAACGGGCAGCCGGCGGCCTCCGCGGTCCCGGCGTCCGAGGCGCTGGTCGACGAGGGCGGGTTCGCGGGCGACGAGGGGGCGTGCTTCTCCGTCATGGTGCTCCGACGCGGGGGGATCCCCGGGGCGCCCGGATCCGCGCGCGGCGAGGCCCGTCCCGCATCGCGGAACGTAGAACGATTCTAACTAATAGTCCTTCGCCCGCCCCGGGACCCCGGCCGGGGCGGTGGCTTTACCTACCCGCGGGCCCTCCTCCCGCCTCGGCATGGCCGGCACGGCGCGAGGGATCTCCCGATCGTCGGGGCCGCCCGCGCCCGGCACCGTGGCGTCGTTGGCCCGATCGCTCGCGGAGGCCGGGCTCCGCGTGAGCCCCCAGCGGCGCGCGGTCCTGCGCGCCCTCGTTCGGCTCGGGCCGGGCCACCCGTCGGCGGCCCGGATCTACCGCGAGGCGCGCCGGCAGAAGGGCGGGATCAGCCAGGCGACCGTCTACAACACGCTCGAGCGGCTGCGGGAGGTCGGCGCGATCACCGAGCTCGGGTTCCCCCAGGGCCCGGTGCGGTTCGACCTCAACGGAACCCCCCATGCGAACCTCATCTGCGTCGGCTGCGGCCGGATCACCGACGTCCCCTTGGGCGGCTCCGGGACCGCCCTCGATCGGCTCGGCCGGGGCCGGTCGTTCGCCGTGCGCTCCCGCCGGGTCGACCTCTATGGCCTGTGCGCTGCCTGCCAACCCCGGCGCCGCCCCGCGGACGCCGCGGCCCCCCGTCAGCCGACAACGAGCCAGACCGCCCCGGCCGCGGCGAAGCCGATCCCGAGGGCGATCAGCCCGAACCGCAGGTAGGTTCCCCAGCCGATGCGGACCCCGGCGCGGTCGGCGAGGGAGAGGCCGGTCACGTTGCCGATCGAACCGATCGGCGTGCCGTTGCCGCCCACGCCGAGACCCACGACCACCGGATAGGCGAGCCGCGCCGGCGGCGTGCCGGTCGCGCTCCCCAGCGAGGCGAGGAGCGGCGCCGCCACCGCGGCGAGCGGGATGTTGTCGATGAACGCGGAGATCCCCCCGAGGCCGGCGAGCAGGAGGAGCCCGAGCTGGTGCGGGTCGGTGATCCGGGTCCGCTCGACGAGGCCGGCGGCCGCGGCGATGGTGCCGCTCGCCTCGAGCCCCCCGACGACCACGAAGAGCGCGAGGAGGAAGACGATCGTGGAGACGTCGAGGTCGGCGAGGAGCGTCCTCCGGCGCGCCGCGCCGGCGAGGGCGACGGCGAGCGCCCCGGCCCCGAGGCCGATCGGCCAGAGCGGCAGCCCGACCGACGACTCCGTCGCGAGCAGCGCGACCACGGCGGCGAAGCCGGCGAGCGCCCCGGCGACCGGGACCCGCTCGAGCACCGGCGGCGCCGAGACCGGAGCCCCCGGGGTGACCGGGCGGCGGGGGAACCGGCGGAGCAGGAACGCGAGCGTCGCCGCGAACGCGGCGATCGCCGGCAGGGAGGCGGCGGCGAGGAACCCGGTGAACGGGAGGGCGAAGCTGGTGGCGAGGATGAGGTTCGGCGGGTTCCCGATCGGCGTCGCGGCGCCCCCCAGGTTCGCGCTCATCAGGACCGCGAGGACGAACGGGACGGCGGGCAGGCCCAGCTCGAGGGAGATCTCGAGCGCGACCGGGACCAGGACCAGCACGACCGCGATCGAGTTGAGGAACATCGCGAGGAGGAAGGTGAGGGCGGCGACCGTTGCGACCAGCGCCGCCGGCCGCTCCTTCAGCCGCCCGGCGAGGCGCAGGGCGACGTACCGGGGGATGCCGAGCGCCCCGAGCAGCGCCGCGTAGAGGAGGAGGCCGGCGAGCACCACGAGCGCGTTCCAGTCGATGACCGACCCGGTCGCCGACCAGCCGTGGGGCAGGAGGGAGCCCGGGGGGACGATCCCGACCGCGACCGTGGCGGCCGCCCCGGCGACCGCGAGCGGGGCCCGCCAGCGATCGAAGACGGCGACCAGAACGATCGTCGCGCCGAAGATCGCGAGCGCCTCGACCTCCGCGGCCGTGACCATCGCCCTACCGGCCGGGGGGGACGCCCATCCACCGCTGGAACCGCTTGAGGTTCTCCTGGGTGCCCATCACCAGGACGAGGTCGCCGGGGCGGAACGCGAAGGTCGACGGGGGGTTCAGGATGGTCCGGTACTCGCCGTCCCGGTCCCTCCGGGCGTAGCCGACGATGAGGCAGTCGGAGGCGAGGCGGGCGAGGCGCTCGGCCTCGGGGAGCGCCTCGGTGGTGATCGGGGTCGCCTCGGTGATCGGGAACTCGGTGATGTCGACGCCGTAGCTCGCGGTGGTCAGGTTCTCGAACGCATTGGCGACGTCCGGCCGGAGCGAGGCGTTGGCGAGCAGGCGCCCGCCCATCTCGTTCGGGCTCGTCACGTAGGTCACCCCGGCGAGGAAGAGGGTCTGCTTGAGCTCGGAGCGGCTGACCGAGACGACGACGCGCACCGTCGGGGCCGCCGTCCGCACCGCGAGGGCGATGAGGAGGTTGGTCGTGTCGTCCGCGGTGCAGATGATCGCCGAGCTCGCGCGGTCGATGGCGACCCGGTCGAGGATCTCGTGCTGCTCCGCCCCCGGCGTCGTGTACGTGACGAAGATCCGGTCCTCGCTCGCGAGGGTCCGGATGCTCGGGATCTCGTTGGGGTCGTTGGTGACCACCGCGACCCGCTGCTGGTTGGCGAGGAGCTCCCGGACGGCCGTCCGTCCGGTCGTCCCGTAGCCGATCACGACGGCGTGGTCGGAGAAGTCCGTCCCCAGCGTCCCCATGGCCCGTGCGTGCGAGGTCTCCGTCACCACGCCGATGATGATGGAGATCAGGTACGCGACCAGGAAGACCGCGACGATAATGACGCCGATGGTGAAGTAGCGGGCGTCGGTGTTCGACGGATGGACGTCCCCGTAGCCGACGGTCGACACCGTGATGACCGACCAGTAGAGGGAGATGCCGAAGTCCCCCCGCCCGTCGCCGTACTCGAGGAAGTCGTAGCCGACCGCCGCCGCGACGATGAGGGTCCCGTAGGCGAGGAGGAACTTCCACAGGCGGCGCAGGAGCAGCCGGTAGTAGTCCAGCGTCGGATGCATCGGTGCGGCTCCCGAGGGCTCCGGGGTCCCTAAGCCCTTCGACACGGGGGCGGGGGCCCCGCGGCCGGCGCGGGGCCGCGCGACGCAAACCGTAAATACGATGCCTTGGGTGCGAGGCGCCCTGATGGCCGCAGCGCTGCGCGGCCCCGGGACGTTGACGATGCCTTCCTCGTCGTCCGACCGACCCGCGGCCAAGCCGGAGTTCACCCGGTTCGAGCGGGCCCGGATCCTCGGCGCCCGCGCCCTCCAGATCTCCCTGGGCGCCCCGATCCTGGTCGACACCCCGCCGGAGCTGGTCGACCCGGTGGCGATCGCCGAGCGGGAGTTCGACGCCGGCGTGATCCCGATCGCCGTCCGGCGCGGCCCGCCGGCCGCCGGCTAGACCTCGGCCCCCTCGAGCGCCCGGGCGCAGGCGCACGTCGGGGCGTGGGCGAGCGACGGCAGGAGCCGGGCGAGCACCCGCTGCATCGTCGCGCCGTTGCGCTGCATCGTCGCGAGGACCTCCGCGAGCTCCACCGGCCGATCGGCCCAGACGTCGAAGTCCGTGACCATCGCGAGGCAGGCGTAGCAGAGGCCGCGCTCCCGCGCGAGGGTCACCTCGGGGACGAGCGTCATGCCGATGATGTCGGCGAAGCCCCGGAAGAAGCGCGACTCCGCCCGCGTGGAGAACCGCGGCCCCTCGATGCAGACGTAGGTCGTCCCGGTCGCGAACCGCACCCCGAGCGCCTCCCCCGCCGCCCGGGCGCTGGCGATGAGGTCCGGGCAGAACGGGTCGGCGGTGCTCACGTGGACGACCCGGCCCCCGTCGTAGAACGTCGTCGGCCGCCGCTTGGTGAAGTCGACGAACTGCTCGGGCAGGGTGAACGTCCCGGGCGGCAGGTCCTCCCGCAGCGAGCCGACCGAGCTCACCGTGACGATCGCCTCCGCCCCGAGCGAGCGCAGCGCGTCGATGTTGGCGCGGTAGTTCACCCTGTGGGGCGGGATCGTGTGGCCGATCCCGTGGCGGGGGAGGAAGAGGACCCGCATCCCTCCGACCCGGCCCTCCTCGATCGGCGCGGAGGGGGCCCCCCACGGCGTGCCGATCCGGTGGCGCTCGACCGGTCCCCCCTCGAAGATCCCGGCGATGCCGCTGCCGCCGATCACCCCGATCGCGCGGCGGGCCGGCGCCGGTCCGCTCACGGGCCCTCCGCCGGCGGATCCATCGCCGCCGGACCGGCCCGGTAGCGGGCATGGACCCGGGCGAGCACGACGTCGGCCCGGGTCCGCTCGAGGAGGCTGCGCGCGGCGTCCTGCTTCGGCTTGAGCGGCACGATCGCGCGGGACGTGTCGAACCTCATGAGGGTTTGGTAGAGCCCCTCCATCGAGCGGACCGACGCCTCGGCGCCGGCGAGGTCGCCGCGGACGAGCGCGCGGAGGGCCCGGCGCCGGATCTCGCCGACCAGGTCCCCGACGCCGAGCAGGTACTCCTCCGCGTCCACGCCGAGCGCCTCCGGGCCGGGGGCGGGCCCCCCGGTCTCCGCCGCGTGGAGGAGGAGCGCCTCCACCCCCTCCTGCAGGGCATCCCGGAGGAGCGGCGCCTCGGCCGGCGCGCGCCGGGCCTCCCGGGCGAGCCGGCGCAGCGCCCGTCCGAGCCGGCGCGCCTCCCCCGCCTCCGGCCGCCCGTCGTGGAGGGCGATCATGAGCCCCTGCGCCTGCCGGCGCAGGCGGCGGGCCTCCTCGGCGAGGCGGACCCGGCGGGCCTCCCGCCGCGCGAGGTGGGCCTCGATCCGCCGGACGACCCCGGCCGGGATCGCGAAGGGGGCGGCCCCGGCGCGGCGGCGCCGGCGGCCCCGCCTAGCGGTAGAGGGTGAACCGGCGGTCGTCGCCGCCTCCGTCGAGGATGCCGAGCCGCACGCCGGCGTCGATCCAGCCGTGCGCGTAGCTCACGGCCGCGAGCGCCCGCTCCGGGTCGCCCGTCCGCGCGAAGTGCTCCGCGTCGGCGAGGTAGGCGCGGGCCATCCCGAGGACGTCGTCGGCCGCGCCGGCGAGGTACGACCGCGGCGGCACGCCGGGGCGGACCCGGTCGAGCGCCTCACGCGTCAGGGCGAGGTACTTCGCCAGGAGGCCCCCCGGCGCCGCCATGCGGACCCGTCCTAGCCCTTCGGGACCTTCTCCCAGTCCCGAAGGAACCGCTCGAGGCCGATCGTGGTGAGCGGGTGCTGCACGAGCTTGTCCATGACCGCGAAGGGCATCGTGGCGATGTCGGCCCCGATCTTCGCGGCCTCGAGCACGTGGACCGGATGCCGCACGCTCGCGACGAGGACCTCCGTCGGGAAGCGGTAGTTGCGGTAGATCGCGACGATGTCCCGGACGAGCCGCATCCCGTCCTCGCTCTGGTCGTCGAGCCGCCCGATGAACGGGCTCACGTAGGCGGCCCCGACCTTGGCGGCGAGCAGCGCCTGGGTCGCGCTGAAGACGAGGGTCATGTTGACGCGCGTGCCCTCGCCGGCGAGGACCTTGGTGGCGGCAAGGCCGGCCGGCGTCATGGGGACCTTGACGTAGATCGACGGGTGGAGCGCGCGCAGGTGCCGCCCCTCGCGGAGCATCCCCTCGACGTCGGTCGCGACGACCTCCGCCGAGACGCTCGGGATCCCGAGGCCGCAGATCTCCGTCAGGACCTCCTCGAACCGCCGGCCCTCCTTGGCGACGAGCGTCGGGTTGGTCGTGACGCCGTCCAGGATCCCGGTCTGCCACATCGTCCGGATCTCGGCCACGCTCGCGGTGTCCAGGAACAGCTTCATGCCCTTCGCCCTCCCACGTCCCCCCCGTTAGTGAACCTTCCCCCGCTGGGCGAGCAGCTCCCAGGCCTCGTCCCGGATCCGCTCGCGCGACAGGCCGAACCGGTCCAGCACCGCCCAGGCCTCCCCGCTCTCGCCGAAGACGTCCGGCACCCCGACGCGCCGCACGGGGACGGGGTAGCCCTCGGCGACCGTCGCGGCGACCAGCGCGCCGATGCCGGTCTCGACCGTGTGCTCCTCGAGGACGAGGAGCGCGCCGGTCTGTCGCGCCGCCGCGAGGAGCGCCGCCGAGTCGACCGGCTTCACGCTCGCGAGGTCGAGGACCCGGACGGAGATCCCGCTGCGGGCGAGCTCGTCGGCGGTCTCGAGCGCCCGGGCGAGCAGCGCCCCGTGGGCGACGATCGCCAGGTCGCTCCCGTCCCGGAGCCGCGGGGCGACGCCGAAGGCGAAGGCGCCGTCGGTCACCGTCGGCAGGTTCTCCCGGGGCAGGCGCAGGTAGACCGGCCCGTCGAGGGCCGCCGCCGCCCGCACCGCCGCCCGGGTCGTCGGGGCGTCGGCCGGAACGGCGACCGCCATCCGCGGCAGGCCGCGCATGAGCCCGACGTCCTCGAGCATCTGGTGCGTCCCCCCGTCGGGGCCGACCAACAGGCCGCCGTGGGTCGCGACGATCTTCACGTTCGCCCGGTTGTAGCAGATCGCCTGCCGAACCTGGTTGTAGGCCTGGCCGGCGGCGAAGACGGCGAAGGTGCTCGCGAAGACCGTCCGGCCCCCGAGCGCGAGGCCGGCGGCGACCGTCATCATCGTCGGCTCCATCACGCCGACGTTGAAGAACCGCTCCGGGAACCGCTTGCCGAACATCTGGGTCCGGGTCGAGCCGGAGAGGTCCGCGTCGAGCACCACCAGCGTCGGGTCGGCCTCCCCGAGGGCGACCAGGGTCTCGCCGTAGGCGTCGCGCAGGCTCTCGCGGGGACGGGGGGCCGGCGCCGAAGGGGAAGCCGCCGCCATCGCGCCCACCTCCGTCCTATGGCTCCGGTCCCGCGAGCTCGGCGAGGGCGCGCTCGGTCTCCGCCGGTCCGGGGGCCTTCCCGTGCCAGGCGTGCGTGTTCTCCATGAACGAGACCCCCTTGCCCTTGACCGTCCGCGCGACGATCGCCGTCGGCCGGTCGGTCGTGCGCCGGGCCTCCGCGAGGGCATCGAGGATCGCCGGGAAGTCGTGGCCGTCGATCGTCCGGGCCGCGTAGCGGAAGGCCCGGAGCTTCTCCTCGAGCGGCTCGATCCCGGCGATCGACTCGGTCGATCCGTCGGTCTCGTAGCCGTTCCGGTCGATCAGCACCACGAGGTTGGCGAGGCGGGAGTGCCCGCCGAGCAGGAGGGCCTCCCACGTCGGGCCGGCCTGGCACTCCCCGTCGCCCAGGATCGCGTAGACGCGGCTCGGGCGCCGGGCGAGCCGGGCGTCGAGCGCCATGCCGACCGCCATGCCGATCCCCTGGCCGAGGCAGCCGGTCGACGCCTCGACGAAGGGCAGCTTGTTCCGGTCGACATGCCCCTGCAGGCGGCTGCCGAGCTGCCGGAGGGTGGCGAGCTCCTCGTGCGGGAGGAACCCCCGGTGGGCGAGGGCGGCGTAGAGGGCGGGGGCGGCATGGCCCTTCGACAGGACCAGGCGGTCGCGGTCCGGATCGTCCGGGTGCGCGGGATCGATCCGCATCTCCCGGAAGAGGAGGGCCGTGACGAGCTCGGTGACGGAGAGGCTGCCGCCGGGATGCCCCGATCCGGCGGCGGAGACCATGCGCAGGATGTCCCGCCGGATCTCCCGGGCCATGGCGGCCAGGGAGGCAATCCCCGCATCCGCCGGCCCGGACCCCGCCATCGGCGGCGTTCGCATGGCCGGCCGCTCTATTTTACGGTTGAGGAGCGCCG
>JAVYSA010000025.1:0-20588 GCA_038729445.1 Thermoplasmata archaeon | reverse complement strand
ACGAGCTCAAGGCGAGGCACGGCCCGTTCCTCCGCCAGGTCCCCGACGGGGCGTACCGGACGTTCCAGGACGCCATCCTCCACGACCGTGCCCCCAACCTGCTCCTCCTCGAGTACGACCGGCTCCACTGGAGGGTCGAGACCCTCCGGGCGATCCCCCGCGGGGTCGTCTCCCGGTGCTCCGTCCGCCCGCGCCCGCCGCTCTCTGAGAGGGCCCGGCGTCGGGGATGGCAGGGCTGCTCGATCGACCTGACCCGCATCCCGCCGGACGCGGTCGTGCCGGTCGTGGAGCACCGCCGGCCCCTGCCGTGGGAGGAGGTGCGGTGGCGCTGGGACCGCTACGAGTTCCTAGTCCCCCTCCGGCCGCGCCGGCGGGCATGGTACCACGACGTGCTCGCGCTCGTCGCCGAGATCGGCGCCCGGGAGTTCGCCCCGAACGCGATCTACGCCCACGAGCGGGAGCTTGCCCGGCTGCATCCGGAGAACCGGAACATCCGGCCGAAGATCCGGCAGCAGCTCCAGTGCCTGGTCGCCGCGGGCGTGCTCGACCGGCTCGCTCCGGGGCGCTACCGCCTCCGCGCTCCGGTGCCCCCGTCCGGGGATGGCACCGACGAGGGAGGGCCCACCGGGGGATCTGCGGGGGGTTCGCCGTCCCCCGACCGGCGCCGGGGGGCCGGAGCGTGGCCGGGCGCTTAGGCCCGACCCTTGGCGACCGGCGCGGGCCGCTGCGCCCCCGGCGAGGGTCTGTCGGCAGCGGCCCGGGATGCGGAGGCCCCTCGCTCCCTCTCAAGGATGTCGAGGGCCTCCCGGACGGTCGCCCCGTCGTGGACGATCGCCCGTAGGGCGAGCAGCATCGCGACCGGATGGTCCGACTGCCAGATGTTGCGGCCCATGTCGATCCCCTTCGCCCCCGCGGCGATCGCCGCGTGGCAGAGCTCGAGGGCCTCCCGCTCGGTGTCGAACTTCGGCCCCCCCGCGACGACGAGGGGGACCGGGCAGCCCTCCACGACCTTCTCGAAGCCCTCGCAGTAGTAGGTCTTGACGAGGTGGGCCCCCAGCTCCGCGGAGACCCGGCAGGCCAGCGCGAGGTAGCGCGCGTCGCGCTTCTCGAGCTCCTTGCCGACGGCGGTGATCGCAAGGACCGGCATGCCCGCCTCCTCCCCCTCGTCGACGAGGCGGGCGAGGTGGGCGAGGGACTCGTGCTCGTGCGGCGCCCCGACGAACACGCTGAGCGCCACCGCGCTCACGTTGAGGCGGACCGCCTCCCGCATGCTCGTGGTGATCTCCTCGTCGGAGAGGTCCTCCTTCAGGATCGTGGCCCCGCCCGAGACCCGCAGCACGATCGGGGTCGTCGCCGAGGGGGGGACGCAGGTCCTCAGGATCCCGCGGGTGAGCGCGAGCGCGTCGGCGTGCGGCAGGAGCGGCGCGATCGTCGCCCGGGGATCCTCGAGGCGCCGGGTCGGCCCCATGAAGTAGCCGTGGTCGACCGCCAGCATCACCGACTGGCCGCTGGCGGCCGGGAACATCCGCCGGATCCGGTTCTCGAGGCCCCAATCCATGGCCGTCTCCGCAGCCGATGCACGGGGCCCCCGGCTCTTAGCCCTTGCCCGGAGGGGACCGGCCCGCCGCCGGCTCCCCCGCCGGCTCGACCTGGCCCCGCAGCGTCAGGGGGACCCGCCGGTCCTCCTTGACGCGGTTGAGGACGACCTGGGTGTTCGTCCGCTCGACGTGGGGGTTCTGCAGCGCCCGCTTGACGAACCGGTCGAGGTCGCGGCGGTCCCGGAACCGGCCGATGAGCAGCGCGTCGTACTCCCCGGTGAGGTCGTAGATCGCGTAGGCGTGCGGATCCCGCGAGAGCTGCTCCTCGACCTCGCGCAGGCGGCCCTTCGAGATCCGGATGCCGATCGTCGCCCAGAGGTCCCAGCCGAGCCGCTCGTCGTCGAGGATCGGGATGTATCCCCGGATCACCCCGTCGGACTCCAGGCGCTGGACGCGGGCGCTCACCGTCGTGGGGGAGAGCTTGAGCCGCCGCGCGATCTCGCGGTGGGAGCGGCGGGCGTCGACGTTGAGCTCCTCGAGGATCGCCCGATCGACCTCGTCCAGCGGCATGGACATCCGTCCTTGGATTCGACAAGCGCGAGCACGATAATAAGGCATCACCATCGTGAGATGGACACCCGACCACTTTTCGCGGCGGCATGGTGAAGTAGGGCCCGTCGATGGAGCGGCCGGAGGCCGTCGAGTGAACGCGATCGCGCAGGCCGCGGGGGCCGGGACGCCGGAGGCGATGCTGGAGGAGCTGCGGGTCCAGGGGGTCCGCTGGGTGGAGCTGTTCTACACCGACGTCCTCGGAGGGTTCAACCAGGTCAGCGTCCCGCTCTCGACCCTCGAGCCGGAGTCGTTCACCGTCGGGGTCCCCAAGCTGGACGGGTCCTCGGTCCGGGGGTTCCGGGAGATCCATGACTCCGACATGCTCCTCGTCCCGGACCGGACGACCCTCGCCCGGATCCCGTGGTACCCCGAGGCCGGCCCGACGGTCCGCTTCATCTGCGACGTCCGCGTCGGCGGCACGAAGGAGCCGTACCTCCACGACCCCCGGGCGGTCGCCCGGAAGGCCGAGGAGGCGCTGGCTGCCGCCGGCTACGACCACTCGTACTGGGGGCCCGAGATCGAGTTCTGGATCTTCGACGCCATCGAGCTCGTCCCGTCGATGCAGGGCGTCCGGGACGCCTGGAGCGGGGCGGGCTACCTCATCCGCCACGACGAGGCCCCGTGGCAGGGCGGGGCGCTGCAGTCGCCGATCCGCTTCAAGGAGGGCTACCACCGGGCCGCCCCGCACGATGCCGACATCGCCCTGAGGGCGGAGATGGCGAACATCCTCTCCGACGACTTCCGGGTCGTCATGGACGCCCACCACCACGAGGTCTCGACCGCCGGCCAGGGGGAGCTCAACGTGCGGTTCGACACGCTCGTCCCGATGGGGGACCACATCCAGGACGTCCGCTACGTCATCAAGAACGTGGCGAAGCGCCACGGCAAGATCGCCTCCCTGATGCCGAAGCCGGTCTTCGGGGACAACGCGATCGGGATGCACACGAACCAGTCGCTCTGGACGGGGCCGACCAACGCCTTCTACGACCCGGACGACCCGTATGCCGAGATCAGCCAGACCTGCCGCTACTACGTCGGGGGCCTGCTCGAGCACGCGCGCGCCCTGTGCGCGATCACGAACCCGACCACCAACTCCTACCGGCGGCTGGTCCCCGGCTACGAGGCCCCGGTCTTCATCGCGTGGAGCAAGGGGAACCGGTCGGCGAGCGTCCGGATCCCCGCCTACCTCAAGGGCCACCCCGGCGCCAAGCGGATCGAGTCGCGCACGCCCGACTCTTCGGCGAACATCTACCTGACCGAGGCGGCCCTCGCGATGGCCGGCTTGGACGGGATCCGCCGGAAGATCGAGCCGCCGCCCCCGGTCGACCACGACATCTACAAGCTCACGCCGGCCCGTCGCCGCGAGCTCTCCGTCCGGGAGCTCCCCGGCTCCCTCGGCGAGGCGCTCGACTGCCTCGAGTCGGACCACGACTTCCTCGCGCCGGCGTTCGCCCGGTCGCTCCTGGACGCCTACCTCGAGATCAAGCGGGACGAGCAGCTGCAGCTCAACCTGCGGCCGCACCCGTACGAGTTCTACCGGTACATGGACGTCTGAGCGGCCCCGCCGGCCTCCGGGGATCGGCCGACGGCGCCTTGAGGGGCCCGGCCCGTGGGGCCGGGCCATGGACGGGCCCCACCGCTGGCACGGCGGTCGGATCTGGACCGGGACCGGCTGGGCGGAGTCGCTCCTCGTCGAGGACGGCCGGGTCGTCGCCGTCGGGGACGACGCGTCGGTCCGGCGCCAGCGCGGGACGGGGACGGTCGACCATCCGCTCCGGGGTCGCCTGGTCGTCCCGGGCCTGATCGACGCCCACCTCCACCTGGGCGAGATCGCCCTCCGGGAGGACGCGATCGCCCTCGCGGGCCGGTCGCCGGACGAGGCCGAGGCGCGGCTGCGGGAGGCGGCGTCGGTCTCCCCGTCCCGCTCCGGGCCCCTCCTCGCGCATGGGTGGACGGAGGGCGAGGGGGGCCCGCGGTGGACCGCGGACCGGCTCGATCGGCTCGTCCCGGACCGGCCGCTCGCCGTCCTCCACGCCTCGGGCCACGCCGCGGTCGTCAACTCGGCGATGCTCGAGGCGGCCGGCATCCGCCCCGGCGCGCCGGATCCCCCCGGCGGCCGCATCGGGCGGACGGCCGACGGCGCGCCGGACGGGCGCCTCCACGAGTCGGCGGTCGCGCCGGTCGGCCGGGTGCTCCACGCCTCGCTTCCGCGGCGGGTCCCCTCTCTGCGCCGGGTCCTCCGGCGGCTCTCCCGCCTCGGGATCGTGGCGGTCGGGACGATGCACTGCTCCGGACCCGAGGCGGAGGCCCTCGCGGCGGGGGCCCGGGGGCCGGCGGCCGGGGTGCGGATCCGGGCGTTCCTGGGCCTCGAGGAGTTCGCCCGGCGGCCGGACGGGGAGCTCCGGGCGGCGCCCTCCCCCGACGCCCCGTACCGGATCGCGGGCGTCAAGGGGGTCGCCGACGGCGCCTTCGGGACCCGGACGGCGTGGCTGTCCGCCCCCTACTCCGACGACCCTTCGACGGCCGGAGGGCCGGTCGACCCCGTCCCGAGGCTTCGGGAGGCCGCGGAGAGGGCCCGCCGGCTCGGCCTCCTCCCGGCCGTCCACGCGCTCGGCGACCGGGGGGTCGCCGCGGCGCTCGACGCCCTTGCCCCCACCCCGGGGTCGCCGGCCCCCGCGGCGGGCCGGATCGAGCATGCGGGCCTCGTGCCCCCGGGGCTGGCCGACCGGCTCGCCACGAGCGGGCTCGGCGTGGCGGTCCAGCCGGTGTTCCTCTGGAGCGACCACTGGCTCGCGGCGCGGCTCGGACCCGAGCGGGCCCGCTGGGCCTACCCGTTCGGCACCCTGCGCGCGAAGGGGGTCCCGCTCGCCGGCTCGAGCGACGCCCCGTTCGATCGGGAGGATCCTTGGCTCGGCCTGGCCGCGCTGGTCGCCCGGAGCGACCGGGCGGGCCGCTCGGCGAATCCGGCGCCGGCGGAGGCGCTCCCCCCCGAGGCGGCGTGGGAGGCCTACACGCGGTCCGGCGCCCGATGGCTCGGGGACCCGGAGGCCGGGGCGATCGGGCCCGGGGCGCCGGCCGACTTCGTGATCGTGGAGGCCACGGGCCTCGCGGAGGCGATCGGCCGGGGCGCCGTCGCCGTGCGGGAGACCTGGCGGGCCGGCCGCCGGGCGTCGATCGGTCCCGCCGGAGCCCTCCCTTGGGGCGCCTGAGCCGGCGCCCGGGCGGGCCCGGACGGACGGAGCGTCGGCGCAAACGGTCTATTCGGCCGAGGCGGTCGGGAGGGCATGGGCGCCGCGGAGGATCCTCCCCCGTTCCGCACGATCTCGCCGACGCAGCGGGTCGACCTCCTCGTCTCGGACTGGCATGCCGAGCTCGATCCGGCGCTCGACGCCGCCACCAAGGTCTGCACGGTCTATGGCCGGGCGTGGGAGGCCTACCGGGAGGGGGACTACGGCTTCGGGCTGTGGTGCTGGCGGGAGTGCGACCGGCTCACGCTTGCCCTCCCCGGGGGGATCCGGGACGTCCGCCGCCTCTTGGGCCCCGGCCGGTACTTCGGGTTCCCCCACCGGCGGGCCGTCGCGGAGCGGGTCCCCTTCGACCGGGTCTACCGGCCCCGCAAGGGCGACATGAGCACCCCCCGGCCGGACGCGTTCGTCCTCCCCCACTACCAGGTCCTCTGCCTCCACGCGCTGCGGGCGCGTGGCGGGGACCCCCAGGCGCGGGCCCAGTACGCGATCGCCCTCGGTGAGCTCGAGGAGATGCGTCGCGCCGACCCGTATCTCCGGTTCTTCGAGACGTTCCGGGACCTGCTGGAGCGGAGCGGTGGTGCCACCGCGGCGGCTCCCGCCCCGCCCGCGGGCCCCTCCGAAGCGGCGCCGCACTCGGCCCAGCCGCCCCGGCCCGGCCGGCCCCGGGGACGGAACGACCGCGGCTGACCCGATGGCCCGGGCCGTCGGGATCGGGGCAGCCCCGCGGGCCTGACGCCGGTGCGGCGGTCCGGCCTACGGAGGTTCCGCGTCGTTGCGGAGCAGTTGCTTGCCGAGGTTCTCTCCCGCGAAGAGGCGGGCGAGTCCCCGGGGGGCCTCCCGCAGCCCGGTGAGAACGTCCTGCTTCGGCCGCAGGCGGCCGGAACGGAGGAGGGGCAGCATCGCCTCGAACGCCTCGGACCGGCGGGGAAGGTAGTCGCGGCCGAGCAGCCCCTGCATCCGGCCGTTGACCAGGATGAGGTTCGCGTAGTTCGACAGCCCCGGAGGGTCCGGGGAGGCCCGGTAGAGGGCATTGAGGCCGCAGAGGACCACCCTGCCCTGCGGCCGCAGGCGGGCGAGCGCCAGGTCGAGGGTCGGCCCGCCGTGGTTGTCGAAGTAGATGTCGATCCCCTCCGGGCAGAGCTCGTCGAGCCGGGCTCCGAGGGGCTCCGTGCGGTAGTTGATCGCCGCGTCCGCCCCGCCCTCGCGGAGGAGCCACTCGCACTTCGGCGCGCTGCCGGCGATGGCGACGACGCGAAGGCCGGCCATCTTCGCCAGCTGCGTCGCCACCGTCCCGACCCCTCCGGCGGCCCCGGAGATGACGAACGTCTGCCCCGGCCGGGGCTGGGCGACCTCCCGGACGCCGAAGTAGGCGACCAGCCCGGTGAGCCCGAGGACGCCGATCGCCCATTCCGGCGGGATCCCGTCCGGAACACGGTAGCTCGGGGTGAAGCCGGTGCCGTCGGAGACGGAGTAGTCCTCCCACCCCATGTGGCCGTGGACGAGATCGCCGGGGCGGAACGCCGGATGGCGGGATTCGACCACCTCCGAGACCGCGATGCACGGCATCACCGAGCCCAAGGGGGCGCCCGCGTCCTCCGGGGCCCCCGCCCGGCGCCGTGGGATGAGGAGGATCTGCGTCGGATCGAAGGAGATCCACCGGTTGAGGGCGACGAACTGCCCCTGCTCGGGGTGAGGGACCTCGGCACGGACCCAGCGGAAGTCCTCCTCGGAGATCGTCTCCCCGACGGGCCGGGCCACCAGCCAGCGCCGGTTCACCGGGGCGCCGCTCACGGACGTCGGGCCCCTCCGGGCATGGCGTGATCAGGGGGCGGCCCATCAAATAGAATTCCGCCGGTCCTCTCCCCGCCACGGCCCGCTTGACGGCCAGGGCCCGCCCGGGGCGTCGCGCGGGGGGATTCCCGGCCGCCTTCGAGGGGATCACCTCCGGAGAACCGGTGGCGACGCGCGAGAGGGGCGAGGGGCGGAAGGCGGAGGCACCGGAGCCGGACGGCGAGGCGGCGGTCCGGGCGAAGATCGCCCCGAGGGCGGTCGATCGCCGGACGCTTGCATGCGCTCCCTCGGTCGGCGACGGATCGGTCCCAAGGACCCGGTACGGGATCCGCGAGGGAGGTTCGGGCCGTCGGCGCATCTTCACCGGCGGCGACGTTCGGATTCTCCGAGGAGGGGCCACTCGACGGCCGCCGCGTGCGGCCGACCGGTGGCGCCGTGCCGAGCACCGGCGCCGAGGTGACGCGGGCCGGGATCGCCGGCAAAGGGGGCTGGGCCGAGCGGGCTTCCCGGCCCGGGGGGATCGACGGCTCTCGGCCGGCGTGCGGCACCGGCCGGGATTCGGGGGGGCGGGCTCACCCGAGCCGGGGCCGCACGGCAAGGCGCTCCCGGACCGTCGCGATCGTCCGCCCCCTCTCCTCGCCGGCGAGGGGGAGGCGGGGGGCCCGGACCCGGTCCGGCCCTGCTCCGAGCAGCTCCTCGACGAGCTTGATCTTCTGGACGAGCTTCGGGTCGGAGTCGAACGCGAGGAGGGGCCGGAACCACCGCTCGAGGGCCCCGGCCTCCGCCTCCGCGCCGTCGCGCGCGAGGCGGAAGAGGGCGACCGACTCCTCCGGGAGCGCGTTCGCGAGGCCGGCGACCCATCCGCTGGCCCCCCGCCGGATCCCCTCGAGGATCTGTCCGTCGATCCCTACCAACCGCGCGACGCCCTCCGGCAGGAGCTGCCCGAGCCGGTCGAAGCGATCGAGCAGCCCGCTCGACTCCTTGACCGCGCGCAGGTGGGGGTGCCGGCCGGCGAGGCGCGCGATCTCCTCCGGAGGCACGTCCGTCCCGTGGGCGATCGGGTTGTTGTAGAGCATCGAGGGGAGCCCGGTCGCTCCGAGCAGGCGGTCGAAGTGCGCCCCGACCTCGCGGGCGTCGCCATGGTAGACGTACGGCGGGAGGAGCATCAGGCCCCCGGCGCCCGCCCGGGCGGCCCGCTCCTCCTCCGCGACCATCGCCTCGGTCGCCGTGCCCGACACCCCAGCGGTCACGGCGCCGGACCGCCCCCCCGCCGCGCGGACGGCGACGCGCACGATCGCCTCCTTCTCCTCCGCCGAGAGGACCGGCGCCTCGCCGAGGGTCCCGAGGACCACGACCCCGGGGCAGCCGGCGGCGAGGAGCCGGCGCACCTTCCGCTCGAGGCGTTCCTCGTCGAGCGCGCCGCCGTCGCGGAACGGCGTCGTCACCGCCGGCCAGACTCCGTCCCACATCGCCCAACCGACCCCCCGACCCTCCGGGACGGGGCGAAGTCGCCGATCGGCACGGGGGCGGCCCGCCCGTCAAGGAGCGCGGCGACGACCTCGGCCGTGCCGAGCGACGCGGTGATCCCGAGCCCCTCGTGCCCCGTCGCGACCCAGACGCCGTCCCGTCCGGCGACCGGGCCGAGGTACGGGAGCCCGTCGGGCGTCGCGGGCCGCGGGCCGGTCCGCACCGATCGGACCGACGCCCATCCGAGCGACGGGAGGAACGACCGGGCCCGCTCGAGGAGGCGGCGGACCGTCTCCGGTTCCGGATCCGCCCGCCCGTCGCCGTCGGCGCGGGAGGCGCCGAGGTCCACCGAGCCGTCCGGCAGGGGCTGCGCGTTGAAGGCGACCGCCGTCGCCCCGGCCGGGGGACGGGTCGAGCGCCAGTAGCCGATCTCGGCCAGCTCGGCCGTCCCGATGCCCGGGATCGGCGCGAGGCGGAGGACGTGGCCCTTGCGGGGGACCAGGCGGAGCTCGGGGAGGAGCCGGGAGGAGACCGCTCCCGCCGCCACGACGACCGCCTCCCCGAGGACGGTGTGGCCGCCTTCGAGGACGACCCCCCTGTCGACGAGCCGGTCGACGGCGCACCCGAGGCGGAAGGCGGCCCCGGCCCCCTCGGCCTCGGCGCGGAGGGCCTCCGCCGCCGCCACGGGATCGACCAGGAGGTCGTCGGGGACGAACGCCGCGCCCCGGATCCCCGGTGCGAGCGCGGGGGCCCGGCGGCGGGCGGCCGGCCCGTCGAGGACCTCGACGGGAGCCCCCTGGGCCCGCATCGTCGCCACCATCGCGTCGATCGCTCCCGCGTCCTCCCGCGTCGAGGCGAGCCAGAGCGTCCCGCCCTCGCGGATCGGCACCCGCCCCCTCCAGGGACCGGCCCGCTCCCTCCAGAGCCCACGGGAGTAGGCGCAGAGCGCCCGGAGCGACGGCGGTTCCGGCGGCGCCACCACGTGCCCCATCGCCGCGGCGGTCGCCCCGGGCCCGGGCCGTCCCCGGTCGATCACGGTCACCCGGTGCCCCCGGCGGGCGGCCGCCGCCGCGATCGCGGTCCCGACGATGCCCGCGCCGACGACGACCACGGTGCGGCCGCGGGGGTCGCCGGTCATCGGCTGAGCGGGTCCTCCTCGTCGATCCAGAGCTCGCCGCCGCCGGTCAGGAACGCCCTCCCCTCGACGACGGGGGTCACGGCCCCGTTCCGGAGCTCGACCCGGCAGGAGAACCGCGTGCCGAGGATCCCCTCCTGCACCCACCGGTCCCCCTCCCGCAGGGTCCCCTCGGCGTACCGGCAGGCGATCGCGGCGCTCGTGCCGGTCCCACAGGGCGAGCGGTCGTACTCGCCGCCCGGGCATAGGACGAAGTTCCTCGCGTCGACCCCCGGGCGGGACGACGGCGCGCACAGCTCGATGTGGTCGACGACCGCCCCTCCCTCGCCGCGGACCCCCTCCCGCTCGAGCGACCGCCGGATCGCCCTCGCGAAGGCGAGGAGGTCGTCGATCCGCTCCTCCCGCAGGTCCTCCTCCGGGACCTCCGTGAGGAAGAACCAGTTGCCGCCCCACGCGACGTCGCCGACGAGCCGGCCGTGGCCGGGGACGTCGATCGCGACGGACGACCGGACCCGCCGGCTCGGCACGTTGCGGAACCAGGCGCCCGATCCCCCCGTCCATCCCCCCTCCACCGTCCCGACCGGTGTCGCGAGGCGATGCGGCGCGCCCGGCGCGATCGCCCCGCGCCGGCCGAGCGTCACGAGCACCCCGATCGTGCCGTGCCCGCACATCCCGAGGTCCCCGACGTTGTTGAAGAAGAACGCCGCGTGCTCCTCCGCGGAGGGCGTCGGGGCGACGACGGCGACGACCGCCTCCGGGGTCCCCCGGGGAGGCCGGAGGGCGAGCCGGGCGAGGCGGCCGTGCTCCGCCCGCCACGCCGCGCGCCAGCGGCCGACCTCGCCGGCGACGGGTCCGCCGGCCGGCAGCATCCGGGTCGGCTCCCCCTCCGTGTGCGAGTCGACGTACGGATAGCGCAGCACCGACGCTCCGGCGCGGTCGGCCGACGGCGCCGGTCCCCGCGTCCGCGAGGCCCGGGCGCCCCATCAACCTTCCCCGCGGCGTTGGCGCAGATGCCGTTTTGCGGCCCCGGTGGCTGGCCACGGCGATGGCCGCGGCGGGGCCGGCGGAGGAGGGGCGGGTCCGCCTCCTCATCGCGGGGGAGCTCCGGGACCCGGGCGGGGGAGAGTACCGGCCGATCGTCGACCCGTCGACCGGCCGGTCGATCGGCGAGGCGGCGGTGGCGACGCCGGAGGACGCGCGCGCCGCGGTGGAGGCGGCCGCCGCGGTGGAGGAGCGCTGGGGGCTCACCCCGGGCCATGCACGGGCCGCGATCCTCCGCCGTACCGCCGCCCGGCTCCGGGCCGATGCGGAGCGGCTCGCGCGCGGCATCGCCCTGGAGGTGGGGAAGCCGATCGGCGACGCCCGGGCCGAGGTCGAGCGGGCCGCCTCCGTCCTTGAGTTCGCGGCGGAGGAGATCCGGCAGCTGACCGGCGAGACGTTCCCGGCCGACGCCTATGCGCTGCCGGCGGGCAACGAGCACCGGCTCCTCCTCACGCTGCGCGAGCCGATCGGGACGGTCGTCGCGATCGCCCCGTTCAACTTCCCGCTGAACCTGCTCGCCCACAAGGTCGCGCCGGCGCTCGCGGCCGGCAACCCGGTCGTCGCGAAGCCCACGAGCAACGCGCCGCGGACCGCGCTCCGCCTGGCCGAGCACCTCGCGGCGGCGGGCCTTCCCGCCGGCGCGCTCAACCTCGTCGTCGGCCCGGGGGCGAGCCTCGGGGAGGCCCTGGTCGGCCACCCGCGGACGCGCCTCGTCACCTTCACCGGGTCGACGGAGGTCGGCCGGGCGATCGCCGGGCTCGCCGGACGACGCGGGGCACGGGTCCTCCTCGAGCTCGGCGGGATGGACCCGATCGTCGTCTGGGACGACGCCGACCTTCCGCAGGCCGTCGCCGCCGCCGTGCGCGGCTCGTTCCTCTACGCCGGGCAGGTCTGCACGGCCTCCAAGCGCCTGCTCGTCCACGAGGCCGTCGCCGCCCGGTTCGTCGCGGCGCTCGCGGAGCGGACGCGCGCCCTTCGGGTCGGCCCCGCGACGGACGAGGGGACCGAGATCGGCCCGGTCATCGACCGTGCGGCGGTCGACCGGCTCGGGGCCGTCGTCGCCGAGGCCCGGGACCGGGGCGCGGCGGTCGTCGAGGGTGGCCGGCCGATCCACCCCGTCCCCGGCGGGTTCTACTTCGCGCCGACCATCCTCGACCGCGTCCCGCCGGAGGCCCGGGTCGTCACCGAGGAGCCGTTCGGCCCCATCGCGCCGGTCGTCCGGTGCGCGGGGATCGAGGAGGCCGCCCGGCTCGCCAACGCGACCGACTACGGGCTGCAGGCGTCGATCTACACCCGGGACCTCGGGACCGCGTTCCGCCTCGCCCGCGCGATCCGCGCCGGCAGCGTCCACATCAACGATCCGACCAACCTGCGCTGGGACGCGCTGCCGTTCGGCGGCGTGCGGGCGAGCGGGCTCGGCCGGGAGGGGCTGCGCTGGGCGATGCAGGAGATGACGGAGCTCAAGCTCGTCTCGGTCAACCACGGGCCCCGCCCCGGGGGGTCCGGGGCCTAGCCCGCGGGGGCGACATGGACGCCGAGGACGACCGGGCACGGGTCCGGGAGACGAACTTCCGATCGTGGGGGATCCACCGCCAGTGGGACCCGCCCCTCATCGTCCGCGCCGAGGGGACGCGCTTCTGGGACGCCGAGGGGCGGGAGTACCTCGACTTCGCGAGCCAGCTGGTCGCGACGAACCTCGGCCACGGCAACCTCCGCGTCGCCGAGGCGATCGCCGCGCAGGCCCGTCGCCTCCCCTACGTCTCCCCGTCGATGGCGACCGGGGTGCGGGCGGAGCTGAGCCGCCGGCTCGCCGAGGTCGTCCCCGAGGGCGTCGACCGGTTCTTCTTCAGCACCTCCGGCACCGAGGCGAACGAGGCGGCGATCAAGGTCGCCCGGGGGGTCACCGGCCGGTCGCGGATCATCGCCCGAACCCGCTCCTACCACGGGGCGACCGCCTCCTCCCTCGCCGCGTCGGGCGAGGTCCGCCGGCGGGCCGCCGGAACGGCCGTCGGGGCCGGCGGGACGATCTTCGCACCGGACTGCTACTGCTACCGCTGCCCGTTCGGGCTCGCGTATCCGGGATGCGGGATCCGGTGCGCGGCCGAGGTCGAGGAGCAGATCGAGCGCGAGGGCGACGTCGCGGCGATGATCGTCGAGCCGGTGGTCGGCACCAACGGCGTGATCGTCCCGGTGCCGGAGTACCTGCCGATGCTCCGGGCGATCACCCGCCGCCACGGGGTCCTCTTGATCGCGGACGAGGTGATGACCGGCTGGGGCCGCGTCGGCGAGTGGTTCGCCGTCCAGCGCTGGGGGGTCGTGCCGGACCTCCTTTCGACCGCCAAGGGCCTGACCAACGCCGCGGCCCCCCTCGGCCTGACCGCGGCCTCGCGCGCGATCCACGACGCCTACGCCGACCGCTACTTCCCGCACGGCCACACCTACGAGGCCCATCCGGTCTCCCTCGCCGCCGGCGTCGCCGCGATCGACGAGTACCGCCGCCTCGACCTCGTCCGCCGCTCGCGCACGGAGGGGGAGTACCTCCTCGCGCGGCTCAAGGAGATCGCGTCGCGGCACCGTTCCGTCGGGGAGGTCCGGGGGCTCGGCCTGTTCGCCGCGGTGGAACTGGTCCGCGACCGAACCCGACGGACGCCGTTCGCCGAGCCGGAGGACATGATCGCCGGCCGGCCGCTCGTGGTCGACGCCGTGGCCCGGGCGATGCGGCAGCGGGGCGTCCACGTCCTGCCGTGGATCTCCCACCTGATCCTGGCCCCCCCGCTCATCGTCCCGCGCCCGGAGATCGACCGGGCCGTCGAGGCGCTCGACGCCGCCCTCGCCGTCGCCGACGCCGAGGCGGCCCCGGGGCCCCTTTGACCCGGGGGAGGGGGCCGTGCGCTGGCTCGTCCGCTTCGGCTACGACGGCGCCGGATTCGCCGGCTGGGCCCGGCAGCCCGGCCGCCGCACCGTCGAGGGGGAGATCCGCCGGGGCCTCGAGCGCAGCGGTCTCGTCCGCTCCGCCGACGAGGCGGCGATCGAGGTCGCCAGCCGCACCGACGCCGGGGTGAGCGCCCGCGCCAACCTCCTCGCGATCTCCCTTCCGCTCGATGGCCCGGCGCTGCTCCGTGCCCTCAACGGGATTGCCCCCGACATCCACTTCTCGGCCGCCCGTCCCCTTCCGCCCGGCCGTTCCCCGAGGACGGAGGCGCTCTGGCGCGAGTACCGCTACTACTTGGGCGGCGGCCGCGACCGCGCGGCGCGCCTCGCCTCGATCGTCGCGGTGCTCCCGCCCCGGCTCGACGGGCGGAGCTTCGGCCGGGGAGTCCCCCCCGACCGTCCCGCGATCCGCCCGATCGACCGCCTCACCGTCCGGGCGGGCCGCGGAGGGATCCGGCTGGAGGTCCGGGCGCCGGGATTCCTCTGGGGGATGGTCCGCAAGCTCGTCGGAGGGCTCACCGCGGTCGAGGCCGGCGCGCTCGATGCGGAGGCGCTCCTCGCCGCCGCCGAGGGCCGACGGCGCCTGACCCTCCCGCTCGCACCGGCAGGGCCGCTTCTCCTCTGGGAGGTGCGGTGCCCGGGCCGGTGGCCGCACCGGGCGGAGCGCCGCTCGCGGCAGCAGGCCCGCCATCTCGCCGACGGCCGGTCGGACGCCGACGCACGGCGGCGCCTGCTCCTCGACCTCGACCGGGCCTGGGCCCCCGCCGCACCGGAACCCGGGCGGAACCTGTAAGGGCAGGCCCCCCTTGCCCCGTCCGCATGGGCGAGGGCCGGCTCCACCGCCTGATCGCTCTCGCCCGCGAGGGGGTCGAGGTCGAGCGGGCGTTCGGTGCCGGGGCGCTGGTCGGCCTCGTGCGGATGGCCGAGACGATCGAGCACGCGATCTACCGCCGCGGTTCCCTCCGCGCCGGATCCGATGGCCTGACGTTCGTGCTCGACAACCCTCCGCTCCGGGCAGGAGCGTTCCTCGCGATCCGCGCGGCCGTCGACGGGGTCCCAATCCCGGCCGGCGGGATCCGCCTGCGGGTCGGCAGGACCGGCCCGTGGCGGACCGCCACGACGGTCGATCGGGCGCATCCGATGCGGATCCTCCCGGGCGAGACGGTCGCGGTCGGCCTCGCGGTCGGCCCGGTGCCGGCGGGGGCGCACCGCACCGTCCGCCTCGAGCTCGACCCGGTCGCGATCCCGCCCCGGGTCTGGCTCGAGTTCTCGGATGCCGTCGGGCCGGCCGGGCCGGCGGAGGGCGAGTCCGCATGAGCGTCCCGGCGGGGTCTTGGTCGGTCCTCCCGCTGCTGACCAGCCGCTCGTCCGCGGTCCTGGGCGACGGCCGGGGGGACTTCACCCTCCTCCGGGAGTGCCGTGGGGCCGTCTGGGACTGGGGCGGCGTGACCGCCGAGATGGTCCGGCTCGCGGGGCCGTGGACCGTGACCGTGGTCGGTCCCGACGGGAGCGCCGTCGCGCTGGGCGACGCGTTCGTCGGCGGAGCTCCGGCGCCGGGCGGCTGGTCGACCCGGCACCGGATCGGACCGCTCTCGGTCGAGCAGTTCGTCGCGCCCACGGACCGGCCCGCCGGCGCGGTCCGGCGGATCCGGGTCCGGACGGAGGGGAATGGGCCCACGACATTCCGGATCGAGACGGAGCTCATCCCCCACCTCCTGCCGGTCCTCGTGGAGGGAATCCGCCCCCGCGGGTTCGAGATCACGACGGCCGGCGAGGCGATCCGGATCCGCCAGGGAGGCTATGGCCTCACGCTGCGGTCGGATCCGCTCCCCTGCCACCTCTACCGGGACCGTGCCTCCTGGCGCGGGGGCCGCTATGCCGGCCCCGTCGCCACCTTCGGGGTCGACTACGATCTCCGCACGGTGCCCGGGGAGGGCTTGGAGGTCACCCTCCTCCTCACCGGGGGCCGCGAGCGGAGGGCGCCGACGGAGGAGGAGGGGGCCGGCCGGTGGCTCGCCGATCCGGAGTCCCTCGCCGCGGAGGCGGGGCGGGAGGAGGAGGCGTGGCGGTCGGAGACCCCAGTCCTCGAGGTCCCGGACGCCCCCTGGCTCGCCGCGGCGTACCGCTCGGCCCGCGACGGGCTGCGCCGGCTCTACGCGGAGCCCGAGCCGGGGATGGCCGGCCTGGTCGCCGGCTACCCGTGGTACGCTTCGTTCTGGTGCCGGGACATCGCCTGGATGCTCCCGGCGGTCCTCTGGCTCGGGGACTTCGACTGGGCCGAGCGGACGATCCGGACGGTCCTCCGCTTCCAGGCCCCCGGGCCGATGCCGATCCTGGGCGGAGGGGCCGGCGAGATCCCGATGCAGGTCTCCCCGGGTCCCCTCCTCCTCTACGGGACATCGGACACGACCCTCTACTACCCCGCGCTCGTCGAGCGGTTCCTCCGCCACACCGGCCGCACCGGGCCGGTCCGGGAGTGGGCCGACGCCGTCCGGCGGATCCTCGCCTGGGGCGAGGCGAGGAGCGATCCCGGGACGGGCCTCGTCCGGAACGGAGGGGAGGCCCAGGACGTCGGCCGGACGGCGGAGTCCCTCGCCAGCGTCCGTTGCGGGATCGACGCGGTCGACACCACGATCTGGGACTCGACCGACCGCCGGGACCACGCGATCGACGTGCAGGTCCTCTGGCACGACGCCCTCGTGAGCGCCGTCCGCCTCGCGGATCCGGCCGACCCGCGCCGGGCCCATTGGTCGTCGCTCGCGGCGACGGTCCGGCGGTCGGTGACCGGCCTGTACCCCTGGCCGGAGGAGGGGTACCTCGCCGATTCCCGGACGCGGGACGGACCGGTGCATCGGGTGCGCCCGAACGCCCTGCGGACCGTCGCGGCGGGATGGTTCGGCGGCGAGGCCGGCCGGCAGATCGTCGCCCGGGCCGCCCGGCCGGACCTCTCGGCGCCGTGGGGGGTACGGACCCTCTCCTCGGAGGACCCGTCGTACCGGCCCGATGCGTACCACGACGGTCAGGTCTGGACGATCGCGACCGCCTGGGCTGCGGAGGCGGCCTACGCGGTGGGCGAGGACGACCGGGGCCTCGCCTGGCTGCGGACGATCGCGGAGCGCTACGCCGCCGACAACGGCGGCGCCAACGAGTGCTACCGCGGGGATGCCCCGGTCCCCTACGACTCCTGCCTCCTGCTCGGCCTGAGCCTCGGGCCGTTCCTGACGGTGGTCTTCGAGCGGCTGTGGGGGCTCCTCCCCGAGGACGGGGGGCGCCGGCTGCGGATCGATCCCGCGTTCCCACCGGAGTGGAGCTCCGCCCGGATCCGGGGCCTACGGCTCGCCGGCGGGACCGTGGCGATCGACTGGACCCCGTCGGAGACGACGGTCCGCTGGACCGGGCCGGGGCCGCTGCGCGTCGCCCATCGCGGGGTGGAGCGGGCGATCGCGCCCGGTGCCACGGCCCGGTGGACCCGGCCGGGGCCCGACAACCCCGGCGGATCCGGCCCCCCTTCCGCCTAGAGCCCGAGGCCGAGCCCGAGGTGGGCCTTCAGGGAGCTCACGATCGATCCGACGGTCCCCTGGACGCTGCCGGCGACCTGGTCGGCCGCCCCGGTGTGGACCGCGACCGCGATCCCCGCCACCGCGAGGCCGGTCGCCACCGCGACCTTCGCCGCCGTCGCCGCGGAGATCGCCCCGCCGAGGGTCGCCTTCGCGGCCGCCGCGGTCTTCGCGCCCGCGGCGAGGGCCGCGTGCGACGTCCCCGATCCGGCGGCACCCGCCGACCCGCCCGCCGAGCCGGCGAGCGTGCCGTGCGCGCCGAGATGCGCCGCGGCGTTCGTCGCGGTCGGGCTGGCCGTGCTCCCCGCCGCCGGGTGACCGGCGGCGATCGCCGCCCGGGCCGACGCGCTGCCCGAGAGGGTCGGGCTCCCCACCGTCGTCTGCGCTTGGGTCGCTGTCGCTGCGGAGGTCGTCATGGTCGTACCTCGTCCTCCGAACGGCCGGAAGGGGTAGTTGGCATGTCGCCCAATTCCGGGGCCCACGGATTGGACACGGGGGGTCCTTGCCTCCGATCCCGCCGGGGCCCATACCTACAAGGCCCTCGCCTGCCTTCCCGGTTGGGACCCCATGCCGGCGCGGCCACGGCACCGGTCTTCCCCGCCCCGCGGGGGGCCACCGGGGGTGACCGACCTGTCGCCCCGTCCGGAGGTCCTCCGCCTGGCGGTTCGTGCCGGCGGGCTCGGGGTCGATGAGACGTATGCGCACTGGACCCTTCCGATGCTCGTCGCCCGGTGGTGGGCGGCGGAGTCGGAGATCGACCTCCGGCCGGGCGGGGGCTACCGGATGGACGGCGTGCCGGATGCGCCCGCGCAGCTCGGCGTCTACCGCCGCGTCGAGCCGCCGAGCCTCCTCGCGTTCTCCTGGGCCCGCGAGGACGATGCCGTCCCGCCCCGGGAGGTCGTGGTGACGATCCTGCCGGGGGATCCGGCCGGGGCCGAGATCCAGCTCGAGGCGCGCCGCTACGGGCCCTCGGAGGCCGAACGCTCGGCGCGCGCCGCCGACGCGCGGTGCTGGGGCGCCGCGCTCGGGCGGCTCTCCTCCCTCGCCTCCTGGGACGGCTCCTGATCGGCGGCGTCCCGCCGCGGCGCCCCGGGGAGGAGCGCCCGCGCCCCGTCGAGGAGGAAGCGGAGGTCGGAGGCGAGGGAGACGAAGCGGAAGCCGAGGGCCACCGCGGCGTCCCGCTCCGCGCGGTCGATCGCCATCGTGCCGGGGACCTTGCCGTGGGCCTCGCAGGCCCGGACGACCCGGGCCATCGCCTCGCGCACGACCGGCCCGCTCCGCCGGTCGACCTCCCCGAGCCCCATCGCGAGGTCCTGCGGCCCGACGAAGAGGACGTCGACCCCCGGCACGGCCGCGATCTCGTCGGCATGCGCGAGGCCGCCGGCGGTCTCGATCTGGACGGCGACCAGCGTCTCGTCGTTCGCATGGCGGAGCGATCGGGGGAGATCGCGGCCGTAGCGCGACGCCGCGGTGGCGGCGGCGCCCCGGATCCCTTGCGGGGGGTACTTCGCGAAGGCAACGGCCTGCCCCGCTTCCTCCGGCCGGTCGACCAGCGGCACGACGATCCCCTCGGCCCCCGCATCCAGGGCCCGCTTGATGGCGTGCGGGTCGAGGCCGCCGACCCGGACCAGCGGCGAGGGGCCCGCGGCCCGGAGCAGCGCGACCATCGCCGCGACGCGCTCGGGATCCACCGGGCTGTGCTCGGTGTCGATCACGAGCCAGTCGAACGGGAGGTCCCTCAGGGCGTCGACCACCGGGAGCGAGCAGAGCGAGATCCACGATCCCCAATGGACCGTCCGCCCCGCGAGGAGGCGGGCACGGAGCGGCTCGGCGGCGGGCATCGGGGGGCGCAGGGCGGGCCGGGGTCTTAGCGGTCCCGCACGGGCCCCGCGGCCGGCACGATGCGGCCCTTCCGGACGATCGGGCGGCCGTTCAGGAACACGTCGGCCCCGCCGAGCGTGAGGTAGCTCGAGAAGGGGATGTCGGTCGCGCCGTCGATCTCGGCGTTCCCGCCGATGCCGAACGTGACGGCGCCCCGCTCGCTCTCCTCGAGGCGGGGGGCCGTCCGGAGCGCGGGATCGAGGCCGATCTCGAGGAACGCGGGCCGGTCCCGGCCGGCCGGGGCCCCGCGGTACGCCCGCGCGAACCGATCGCCGCCGTCCCGGAAGGAGGTCGAGACGAGGCGCCCGCCACGCATCTCGTAGACGCCGCCCGTGACGGGGGCCCCGAGGCGTCCGTGGGTCCGGTTCGCGGCGAAGGTCCCCTCCGCCGTGCGCTCGTCGACGGCGACGTACACCGTCGCGTCGGGGACCGACTGCATGCCGGGGACCGGCCGGCCGCGGCCGTCGGGCCGGCAGCTCCCGAGGCCGATGCGGGCCGTCCGGCCGACGAGCGACAGCGTGAGGTCGGTCCCGTTCGGGTGCCGGACGCGGACCGTCCCCCGCCCCGAGAGCCGGCGCGCGAGCGTCCTCGCGTCGGCGCGCAGCGCCGCGGGGTCCCGCACGCTCGCCGCGTAGACCTCCCGTCGCCACGCGTCGCCGTCGACCCCCCAGAGCGACGCGTTCGCGTCGGTCGCCCAGGCGATCTCGAGGCGCACCCCCCTCAGGCGGGCCCGTCCGGCGATCTCGTACCATCGGGGGTTGAACGCGACGGCGCGGCGCCACCGCGCCTCGCCCCACCGGGCCCGGGCGGCGATCGTCCGGGCCTGGTCGAGCGGCCCCCAGCAGTGGATGTAGACGTCGGTCGCGGCGAGCGCGGCCTCCTCGTGACGGCCCATCGTGCCGACGGCGTCGAGCCGGCCGGCGTCGACGGCCTCCCAGTAGCTCGCCTCGTCCTCGAAGTGGAGCAGAGGACGGGCCCCCCTCCTCCGCGCCTCCCGCACGAACGCCGCCGCCCACGGGAGCGCCGCCGTGAACGCCTCGATCGTGACTGTCTCCCCCCGTCGCAGGCCGACCCGGCGGGAGAGGATCGCACGGGCGAGTCGGTCGGGGTCGGGCGCCGGAGAGGAGCGGGGGCCGGTCATGGGGGGCGAAGGCCCCGCGCCCTCATGGGGGTTGCCCTGGCCGGCGGAGGGGGCGGGATCGCGGCACGATTATACGGTCCCGGCCCCTTCCCGGGCGATGGCGGACCCGTCGTTCTCCTGCGCGTGCTGCACCTGCGCGGCCTGCTGCCGGTGCTGCGCCTGCTGCTCGGTCGGCCAGCCGTGCTGCCCCACCTGCCCGACGCCGTGAGGGGCCCTCCGGCCGGATCGCCGCTGTCGGCCGGGCCG